>JBBQQJ010000062.1:0-13411 GCA_038216165.1 Gemmatimonadales bacterium
TTGATAGGGCATGAATGCTCCGAACGCTGCCCGCATCTCGAGCAGCGTGCCAAGCGAATCGGCCTGCGGCACGCCACCGCTGCGGGCCACGCGGTGATCCACCTCCTGGAGCCCGATGATGTCGGGCCCGAGGAGCCGGAGCACAGTGGCGGTGCGCGGGAGGTTGATGCTGTCGTCCCCCCCCCTGCCATGTCGGATGTTGTAGCTCACCACCTCCAGCGTGACCGGCGCCCGTGGTGCCTGATGCCACGAGATCCCGCAGCCAGTCAGTGCGAAGGCGAGCAGGACCATCCCACGACCCCTGTGCATCAGAACCGCACGCCCAATCCGAACGACACCACCGGATACCACGTCAGGTACGTGTCGAGGTCGGCCTGGGCCGTCAGCGGGGCGGTGGCAAGGACGAGGGCGAGCAGTGCACGGCGCATCGATGATCTCGTGGCAAAGGATGCAGGAGAGTATCGGTGCCGCGAGGCGGGCGCAAAGCTCGGTCATGGCCCATCGTTCACCCTGCCGCCCCCTTATCCTTCGGTGCATGCCGAGACGTGGACCCCAAACCCGGACGTGCCCGTGCACCAGACCCCGCTCGATGCCACCCACCGCGCCCTCGGCGCCCGGATGATTCCGTTCGCCGGGTGGGAGATGCCGGTGCAATACACCGGCGTGGTGGAGGAGCACATGGCTGTCCGGACGGCCGCCGGGCTCTTCGACCTCTCGCACATGGGCGAACTGTATGTGACAGGGCCCGACGCGGCCGCTGCGCTGGACCACGCGCTGGTCACTGCCCCGAGTCGCCTGGCCGAGGGACGGGCCCACTATGCCATGATCACCGGTGGTGCGGGGGCGATCCTCGACGACCTGATCGTCTATCGCCTCGGCGCCGAGCGGTTCCTCGTGGTGGCCAACGCTTCCAACTGCGACGTGGTGGCGGAGGCCCTGGTGGAGCGTCTCGCCGATTTCAATGCCACCCTCGACAACGCCTCCATGCGCACCGCGCTGGTCGCGATCCAGGGCCCGGCCTCGGCCGCCATCCTGCAGGGGCAGACCGACGTCGATCTCACCCCCCTCAAGTATTACGCGATCCTGCCCGCCACGGTGGCCGGGGTACAGGTGTTGGTGGCACGCACCGGCTACACCGGCGAGGATGGCTTCGAGGTGTACGTGGACTGGGACCAAGCCGCCACCGTCTGGGAGGCACTCCATGCCGCCGGCCGCGATGCGGGACTGATCCCCTGCGGCCTCGGCGCACGCGACACCCTGCGGCTCGAGGCCGGGATGCCGCTCTATGGCCAGGAACTCGACCGCCAGACCACGCCCTTCGAGGCCGGTCTCGGGCGCGTGGTGAAGTTCGACAAGGAGGGCGACTTCATTGGCCGCGGGGCGCTTGAGGCCGACAAGGACGCCCCCACCAAGCAGCTGGTGGGGCTCAAGGTGACCGGCCGGGGCATCGCCCGGACGGGGTATCCCGTCTATCTTCCGGCCGCCGAACTGGCGGTGGGCGTGGTGACCAGCGGTACCACCTCCCCGACCCTCGGGTACGCGATCGCGATGGCCTACGTGCCACCCGATGCTGCCGCACCGGGGACTGCCATCGAGGTGGGGATCCGGAATCAGCGGGTCAGTGCCGAGGTGGTGGCACTCCCCTTCTACAAGCGTTCGACCTGACCAGGAGCCGCATCGTGGAGCATCCCGCAGATCTCAAGTATTCGGCCGAGCACGAGTGGATCCGGCTGGAGGGCGACACCGGCGTGGTCGGGATCACCTCCTTCGCCGCCGAGCAGGTGGGCGACATCGTCTTCGTCGAGTTGCCCGCCGTGGGGTCGGAGATGACCCAGGGGATGGCCTTCGGAGTCATCGAGTCGGTCAAGGCGGTCAGCGAGCTCTTTGCCCCGGTCTCGGGCAAGGTGGTCGCCGTCAACGATGCCCTCGGTGATGCGCCCGAAGGGGTCAGCGAGGCGCCGTACGGCAGCGGCTGGCTGGTGAAGGTGGAGCTGAGCCAACCGGGCGAGCTGGACAACCTAATGGACGTTGCGGGGTACATCGCCTTGCTGGACCACGCCTGACCGTTCGATCGCGCACTCCCGCCGGGGCCCCCAGGGCCCCCGACGACTTTCTGCCTTGAAGGATTGATCGCCAGATGCAGACGGCTTCCTCGCCAGACTCATTCCTGTTCCGCCACGTTGGCCCGCGCCCGGACGACATCCAGGCGATGCTCGCCACCCTCGGCCACGACGACCTCGACACCTTCATTGACGCGGTGATCCCGGACAGCATCCGGCTCCGACGTCCGCTGGCCCTGCCGCCGGGCCGCAGCGAGCGCGACGTGCTCGCCGCGATGCAGGCGATGGCCGATCGGAACGAAGTCTTTCGCTCCTACCTCGGCATGGGGTACCACAACACCTTTACGCCGCCGGTGATCCAGCGCAATATCCTCGAGAATCCGGGCTGGTACACCGCCTACACGCCATACCAGGCCGAGATCGCCCAGGGCCGCCTCGAGGCGCTGCTCAACTTCCAGACGATGGTGAGCGACCTGACCGGACTCCCGATCGCCAACGCTTCGCTGCTGGACGAGGGCACCGCCGCTGCCGAGGCGATGGCGATGACCCTGGCGGTGGTGAAGCACGGCGAGCACCCGGTGTATCTCGTGGACGCACAGTGCCATCCGCAGACCATCGCGGTGGTGCGGACGCGGGCCGAGGCCAGAGGGGTTCAGGTCCTCGTTGAGGATCCAGACGCCTTTGTGTTTGGGGTGAGGGGTGAGGGGGAAGTGGTGGGGTGCTTGGTGCAGTACCCCGCCACCGACGGCGCCGTGCGCGACCTGCATGCTGTGGCGGAGCGGGCGCATGTGGGCGGCGCGCTGGTGACGGCCGCGACCGACCTGCTCGCGCTGGCCCTGTTGGTGCCGCCGGGCGAGTGGGGGGCAGATATCGCGGTCGGCAACTCGCAGCGCTTCGGGGTGCCGCTGGGCTATGGCGGGCCGCACGCGGCGTTCTTCGCCACGCGGGACGCCTGGAAGCGTCACCTCCCGGGGCGGATCATCGGCGTCTCGAAGGATGTGGACGGGCACTTCGCGCTGCGCATGGCGCTGCAGACGCGCGAGCAGCACATCCGCCGCGACAAGGCAACGAGCAACGTCTGCACCGCGCAGGTGCTGCTGGCCGTGATGGCCTCGATGTACGCGGTGTGGCATGGTCCCGAGGGGATCCATCGCACCGCTGAGCGGGTGCATGCGCGCGCGGTGCTCTTCGCGCGGGCGGTGCGCCGCCTTGGGCTTGCGGTGGAGCACGAGAGCTTCTTCGATACCGTCTGCGTGCGGGTCGAGCGCTGGCAGCAGCAGCGGATTGTCGAGGCCGCGCTCGCCCGCCGCATCAACCTCCGCGCACTCGGCACGCACCGGATTGTGGTGGCACTCGACGAGACCGTCACGCTCGGCGACCTCGCCGACCTGATTTCGTGTTTCGCGCTCGATCAGGCGCTGCCGTTCATGCTCGATCCCGCGATGGTCACCGCGGATGACGCGATTCCCGAGGCCCTGCGGCGCACCAGCGACTACCTGGTGCACCCGGTGTTCCACCGGCATCGCTCCGAGACCGAGATGCTCCGCTACATGCGCGGGCTCGAGGCCAAGGATCTCTCGCTCACCACGGCGATGATCCCGCTGGGCAGCTGCACCATGAAGCTCAACGCCACCGCGGAGATGATGCCGGTGAGCTTTGCCGGCTTCGGGCAGCTGCACCCGTTTGCCCCGCGCGAGCAGGCACAAGGCTACACGGAGATGTTCCGGTCGCTCGAGGCGCAGCTCTGCGAAATCACCGGCTTTGCCAAGGTCTCGCTGCAGCCGAATGCCGGTTCGCAGGGCGAGTATGCGGGGCTGCTCACCATTCGCGCCTATCACCAGGCCCGCGGGGATCACCATCGCACGGTCTGCCTCATCCCGACCAGCGCGCACGGCACCAATCCGGCGAGCGCGGTGATGGCCGGGATGCGCGTGGTGGTGGTGGCCGCCGATGCGCACGGCAATATCGACGTGGCCGACCTGCGCGCGAAGGCGATCTTGCACGGCAACGAGTTGGCCGCGCTCATGGTCACCTACCCGAGCACGCATGGGGTGTTCGAGGCATCGATCAAGGAAATCTGCGCCATCGTGCACGAGCACGGCGGGCAGGTGTACATGGACGGCGCCAACATGAATGCGCAGGTCGGGCTCTGCCGCCCAGGCGACTTCGGCGCCGATGTGTGCCACCTGAACCTGCACAAGACCTTCTGCATCCCGCACGGCGGCGGCGGTCCGGGGATGGGACCGATCGGCGTGGCGGCGCACCTCGGCCCGTTCCTGCCCGATCATCCGGTGGTGGAGCTGGGGCATGCCCAGAGCGCGGGCACCGTCTCCTCGGGGCCATGGGGGAGTCCGAGCATCCTGCCGATCTCGTGGACCTACATCGAATTGATGGGGGCCGAAGGGCTGGCCTTCGCGACCAAGGTGGCGATCCTCTCGGCCAACTACATCGCCAAGCGACTCGAGGGCCACTACGCGTTGCTGTATGCGGGCGCCGACGGCCTCGTGGCGCACGAGTGCATCCTCGACACGCGGGGCTTCGAGCAGAGCGCGGGGATCAAGGTGGAGGACATCGCCAAGCGGATCATCGACTACGGGTTCCACCCGCCCACGGTGTCGTTCCCGGTGGCGGGCACGCTGATGGTGGAGCCGACCGAGAGCGAGCCGAAGGAGGAGCTCGACCGCTTTGTGGAGGCGCTTATTGCCATCCGTGAGGAAATCCGCCAGGTCGAGGTCGGGGTCGCCTCACGGGAGGACAATGTGGTGGTGCGGGCGCCGCACACGCTGGAGCAGGTGATTGCCGACACGTGGGACCGGCCGTACGGGCGAGAGCTCGCGGCCTTTCCGATGCCGGGGCTGCGCGCCCGCAAGGCGTGGCCCACAGTGGGTCGGATCGATTCGGCGTTCGGTGACCGGAACCTGGTGTGCACGTGCCCGCCGGTGGAGGCGTACGCGTAACCAGCCGGCGGCTGCCTGCCCCGCCTCGCGAAGCGACGGCGGCGTCAGCCGCCGGACGGTTGTCGTAGGTCGTAGGTCGTAGGTCGTAGGTCGTAGGTCGTAGGTCGGAAGGGGTGTCGTTCGTCATCCCGAGCGAAGGCACACCCCAACGTGTCATCCCGACCGAGCGGCGCAGGCACGAGTGGAGGGATCTGCGTTTCGCAATGTGCAGATCCTTCGACTGCGCACCCCTGCGGGGTGCTCCGCACGGGATGCCAATGCTCCGCCCGCTGACCTCTGCCCCTCGACGTACATTCCCTCCATGCCAAGACTCCGCCTCCTCGCCGCTTGCCTCGCTGTCCCTGCGCTCCTCTCCGCCCAGCAGCGCAGCGTCCCGTACACGCCAGGGATGGTGATCACCGCGTCCACGCGGATCACGCCGGGGACATACCACATCCCGAGTGGCGATTCGGTCGGCATCGTGATTCGCGGCGACGGCATCACCGTGGACCTGCGCGGCGTGGAGCTGGTGGGTGACTCGGTGCGCACGCACCCCGATCGGTTCACCGGTACCGGCATCAGCATTGACGGCGGCCGCAACGTCACCGTGCGCGGCGCGCGCATCCGCGGCGTGAAGCACGGCCTCATCGCGCGCGGCACCCACACACTCCGCCTCCTCGACAATGATCTCTCGTACAACCAGAAGCCGCGGCTCTACTCCGGGATCGAGAAGGAGTCGCTGGTGGACTGGATGTCGTTCCACCAGAACGAGAAGGGCGAGTGGCTGCGCTTCGGGGCCGGGATCTACCTCGATGGTGTCACCGGCGGCGAGATCAAGGGCAACACGGCCCGGCAAGGCACCAACGGACTGATGATGACCCGCACCGATTCACTCCTGGTCTGGAACAACGATTTGTCGTTCAACTCCGCGCTTGGGCTAGGGATGTATCGATCATCGCACAACCGGATCGAACACAACCGCATCGACTGGAATGTTCGCGGCTATTCCCACGGCTTCTACCACCGCGGCCAGGACTCGGCCGGCTTGTTGATGTACGAGCAGAGTTCGCACAACGTCATCGCGCACAATTCGGCGACCCACTCGGGAGACGGGCTCTTCCTCTGGGCCGGGCAGCACACGATGGACACGGGGCAGGGCGGGGCGAACGACAACCTCTTCTACGGCAACGACTTCTCCCACGCCCCCACCAACGGGATCGAGACGACCTTCTCGCGCAACGTCTTCGTCCGCAATCGCGTGGAGGAAAACTGGCACGGCGTCTGGGGTGGCTACTCGTACCAATCGGTCTTCCTCGGCAACACCTTCCGGAACAACGACGAGGCGATTGCCATCGAGCACGGGCAGGACAACCGAATTGTCGGGAACACGTTCGAGGGCGACACCACCGCTATCCGCCTCTGGTGGAACAGGCTCGAGCCCTCTGACTGGGGCTACCCGAGGGTTCGCGATACCCGCTCGCGTGACATGGTGATCCTCGGGAACACCTTCCGCGATCACCAGAACGCGCTCCGGATCGAGAACACCCAGCGCGTGCGGATCGCCGGGAACCGCTTCACGCAGGTGGACACGCTTGTCCGCACCGCGGGAGACACGAGTGGCTGGATACGCACCCCGTCAGCCACGGGGCAGGTGGCACCGGTGTCGATCCCCGCGCGGTACATCGTCGCGAAGCGCCGAGGCGGGAACAACGCGATGATCCCCGAGGGCGCGCGGCGCGGGCGGGCAACGATCATCGTCGATGCGTGGGGACCGTACGATGGGCAGAGCCCGAAGCTCTGGCCGGTGGGCCGCTCCGACCAGTCGCCGCAGCCGTTGCGGGTGCTCGGACCCCCGGGGGCGTGGCGCGTGGTGGAGCTCGACGGCGTGATGGCGCTGTCCACCGAGACTGGGGTGGTGGGCGATACGCTCAGCGTGGTGCCGACCGGGGGCCGGGAGCACGACTGGGGGGTCGAACTGGAGTACCTCGGCGAGCGTACCGTCTCACCATTCGGAGAGGTGTCCGCCGCAAGCGCCCCGGTGCGGTTCGGATGGACGCGCTTTGTCCCGCAGATCCACTGGGCGCTGGAGTTCCGCCCTTCGCCCGGCCTCCCCTTCGACTCCACCGCGAAGGTGGTGGCGACGATGGACACCACCCACCTCGACCTCACCTGGTATCGCCCGCCGCTGCCAGAGATCCCCCAGGCCGGCGTTCGCACGACCGCGCGCGGGACAGTCACCCTCGCCCCCGGCCAGTACACGATCCGCACCATCGCCGATGACGCCGTCTGGGTGTTCCTCGACGGCAAGGTGATCCTTGAGGATCCTGTGCCCGGGGAGTCCCGGGTGAAGGAAGTGACCTTCGAGGCCACCGGCACCCACGAGCTGGTGGTGCAGCACTGGCAGAGGGACGGGTGGTATGAGCTGAGGGTGGACATCCTGAGATGACCCCGCACGCAGCCGGCGGCGTCAGCCGCCGGACTCGCGGGATAGACTAGATTCTCTTCACCTGTCACGTCACGATCCGGCGGCTGACGCCGCCGGCTGATTGGTCACCTTGCCGCGCTTGAGGTCCCCTGCATGTCCCGCCCCCGTCCCCTCATCATCGGCGTTGTTGGCGGCTCCGGGTCCGGCAAGACCACGGTGGCCCGCGCGATCCATGAGGCGACCGGGCTGGAAGCGGCATTCGTCGACCAGGATGCGTACTACAGCGATCTGTCGCACCTGACGCTCGAAGAACGGCGGCTGGTCAATTTCGACCACCCGGACGCGCTCGACAACGACCTGATGGTGTCGCAGCTTCGCCAACTCGCGGCGGGCTTCCCGATCGAGAAGCCGACCTACGACTACGCCCTCCACACGCGCGCCACCGCCACCGAGCGGATCGAGCCGACGCCGATCGTGATCGTGGACGGCATCCTGCTCTTCACCGACGTCCGACTGCGCGAGCTGTTCGATATCAAGATTTACGTCGACGTGGCTGACGACGTGCGCTTCATCCGGCGACTCCAGCGCGATGTGGCCGAGCGGGGTAGAGAGCTCGAGGACATCATCCGCCAGTACCTCACCACCGTCCGGCCGATGCACCTCGAGTTCGTGGAGCCATCCAAGCGGCATGCCGACGTGATCCTTCCCGAGGGAGGCCACAACCGGATCGCGATCGAGATGGTCACGGCCCGGGTGCGGTTGGAACTGCTGCAGCGCGGGCTGCGCACGGCATGAGATGGGTGGCGTGGGTGGCAGTGCTGGCACCGGCGCTGGCGGCGGCTCAGGCCCCGCGCTTCGATGACGCCGTGTGGCGCCGGCTCGAGCAGCTCGAGACGCCGGTCCCCTCGCCGGATGGCCGCTGGGTGGCCTTCACGCGGGTGGGCTTCGACAGTGTGGCCGGTGCGCACCGCGCCACCGTCTGGGTGATGGAGGACGACGGTGGCAATCTCCGCGAGATCGGGCCGGGCCGCCTCCCCGATTGGTCGCCGGATGCCAAGCGCGTGGCAATGATTGATGCAGGAATGCTGCGCATCGTGACCCTCGACGGAAGTGCACCCGCCGTCGCATACGCACCCACCCCATGGCGTGCGGACCTGGTCCGCTGGTCGCCCGATGGACGCCAGCTCGCTCTCGGGGCCGCCGCCGGCGATCCACGCATCACCGGCCGGGCCACATCCGGATCGGGGCCCGGTCTGGGCCAGGCGGTGCTCCTCATCACGTCGGAGGGAGGATCGCATCGTGTCCTCACGCCGCCGACGCTTCTGGTTGGGCTGCCCGATGCCCCACTACCCGACACGCGCGAGTTCGATTGGATTGATGGCGCCACCCTCGTGGTGGCCGGTCGGCTGGCCGACAGTGGGCGTGCAGGCGAGACCGCGCTGGTGATCATTGATACCCTCGGCACCATGCCCCGCACGCTCCCGCTGGGCGAAGGGATCTGGCACGCACCGGTCACCTCACCGAACGGCAAGTTGATCGCCTTCACCGGGCATCGCTCGAGCGCGGCGGGTTGGACCGCCGAGGAGCTGTGGGTGGTGCAGCCCAACGGGGCAGGCATCCGCCGGCTCACACCGAACATCGATCGCACCGTGATGGAGGTGGCCTGGGCCGGCGACAACCAGTCGCTCTGGTTCGCCACCGAGGATCGCGGGGCGCGCAACGTCCATCGCGTCACCACCAAGGGCGACGGCATCAAGGCGAGCACCACCGGCGTGCATGCACTCGAACTCGGCGGGATCGCGCGACGCGGGAACTATGGCGTGGTGGTCCGCGAGCAGCCGCTGGTCCCCCCGGCGCTCTGGCGTTTCCCCACGGGCAAGCCGTGGGAGCTGCGGCCGGTGTTCGAGCCCAATGCCGCCGTCGTGGCCGAGTTGCAGTTCGGGGAGGTGGAAGAATTCGAAGTGCGCGCCCCCGATGGCGTGCCGGTCCATGCCTGGCTGGT
The DNA here is from genome assembly GCA_038216165.1 of Gemmatimonadales bacterium. GTDB lineage: Bacteria > Gemmatimonadota > Gemmatimonadetes > Gemmatimonadales > GWC2-71-9 > Palsa-1233. The sequence goes on from JBBQQJ010000062.1 coordinate 9,424, forward strand.
ACGGCCGCCCGATTTCGCGCCGGGGGTGCGCTACCCGCTGCTGGTGGAGGTGCACGGTGGCCCCCATGCGATGGCCGGGGCGCGCTTCGTGCCGGCGCGGCTGCGCCACGCCGCCGAGGGGTGGCTGGTCCTGGTCCCGAACGCGCGTGGCTCCACCGGTTTCGGCAGCGACTTCGCCAGCGGGATCGCCCGGGCCTGGCCCGGCACGGAGGGGGATGACCTCCTTGCCGCCGTGGACGACGTGCTTGCCCGCGGCCTCGCCGACTCGACGCGGATGGTGCTCCTGGGTGTGGGGGGGGGAGGCCCTCCGGTCGGGGCGCTGCTGACGCGCACCCCACGCTTTGCCGCCGCCCTGCTGCGCTGCACCGATGCGCGCTGGATTGCACTCGGTGGCGGACCCGACGTGGCGCCGGGCGGGGGATGGGGTGCGGCCAAGCCGCTCCGGCTCCTGCCCGAGCTCTGGACCGATCGTTCGCCGGTCCATCGCGCGCGCGATGTGCGCACCCCCGTCGCCACGATTGCCGGTGATCCCGGACCGCCGCGGGCCGTGGAGTTTGCCGAAGCGTTCACGCTGGGCGTGGCACGCACCGGTACGCGCACCCTCTTTGTGCGCGAACCGTGGGCGTGCGGTCCCGAGGCACGCCCCGGCGTGGTGACTGACCTCGAACGGTGGGCGCTCGACGCGCTCCTCCCTGCCCGATGAGCCGCCGCACGGTGGTGCATGGCGCGACCACGCCGCTCGGCGCGACATTCGTCCGGGTGCTGGCCGAGCGGGGGGACGCCGTCGCTGCGATCGCTGAGGCGCCCGGGAAGCGCCCGCTGCTGACGGACCTGGCGGCAGATCATGCCGGTCGCGTCACCCTGCACGCCGACCTGCGGCGCGACATCACCGACGTGATGCAGGACGCCGGCGACGCCCTGGGCGGCGCCGTGGACCTGCTCGTGCTGGCCGGGTGGGACGACCACGCGGGGCCGGCCCTCGAATGGCACGGTGCCAACGTCTCGCTCGCCCGGGTCGATCCGGCCGCGCTCCTCAAGCAGCTCGAACTCGATGCGGTGGTGCCATTGCTCGTGGCGCGCGCCGCGCGGCTCCTCCTGCGCCCTGGCACCAATCCCACGATTCTTGCCATCACCTCGTGGCTTGGCAGCTTCAGTGACCGCCGCGACGGCGGGCACTACGGGCAGGCGATGTCGGGCGCGGCGCTGCAGATGGCGACGCGCGGCCTCGCCTTCGATCTTGAGCCCGACGGGATCACGGTGGCCTGCGGCAATCCGGGGCTCTACCGCACGGCGCTGCACGCCCCGGAGATCCAACCGCTGCCCGACGCAGTGGTGGCAGGCTTCCTCGACGTGCTCGACGGCCCGCGCGACCCGATCCATGGACGGATCGTGGACTGGCGCGGGAATCTCAAGGAGTGGTGACCGCACGATGACCCATGATGCCCTGGCCCGGGTGGCGGAGGAGCTTGCCGCCTTTCCCGAGTTGATCCGCACGCTCCCCGTGGTGCACGCCCCCGAGCCGCTGGCGCTGCGCGAGGCGCTCGCCACCCGCTTCACCTTCGCCACGCCCGAACCGCTTGCGGCACTCACTGATGACGTGATCGCGATGTTGCGGATGGGTCTGGTGCATGTCACCCATCCGCGCTACTTCGGCCTCTTCAACCCGAGCGTCCGCCCGGCGGCGGTGGTCGGCGATGCGCTGGCCGCAGTGTACAACCCGCAACTGGCAGTCTGGAGCCACGCGCCGGTGGTGCAGGAGCTCGAGCGCCTGACGCTGGCGACCTTCGCCCGCGCGCTGGGTTACGACCCGGAGCAGGCGGTGGCGCACTTCACCTCGGGTGGGGCCGAGGCCAACCTCGCGGCCACGTTGGCGGCGATCGCCCACTACTGCCCCGAAAGTGCGGCGCAGGGGCTGGCTGCCCTGCCACGGCGCCCGATGCTGTATGTGAGCGGCGAGAGTCACCACTCCTTCGTCAAGATCGCGCGCATGGCTGGTCTTGGCACCGGCGCGATTCGCGAGGTGCCGGTGACCGCGGGCCTCGTGATGGATGTCGCGGCCCTCGATGCCATGATGTCGGCCGACTCCGCGGCCGGGTTGCTGCCACTCATGGTGGTCGGCACCGCCGGCACCACCAGCGCCGGAATGGTGGATCCCCTGCCGGCGATCGCCGAGGTAGCTGTGCGCCATGGTGCGTGGTTCCATGCCGATGCCGCGTGGGGCGGGGCGGCTGTCCTGTCGCCCACGCTGCGACCGCTCCTGGCCGGCATCGAACGCGCCGACTCCATCACCTGGGACGCACACAAGTGGCTCTCCGTGCCAATGGGTGCGGGGATGGTGTTCACGCGGCACCCGGAGGCGATGGCGAAAGCGTTCAGCGTGGCGAGCAGCTACATGCCGCCGAGTACGTCTCCCGTCACCAGCGATCCGCATCTCGTCACACCGCAGTGGTCGCGTCGGGCCACCGGGCTCAAGGTGTTCTTCGCGCTCGCGGAGTTGGGCCTCGACGGGTATGCCCGGCTGATTGATCATCAGACCGCGATGGGAGAGCTGTTGCGGCGCGAGCTCCGTGCGGCCGGCTGGATCGTCGTCAATGACGCCGTGCTCCCGGTCGTGAACTTCACCCATCCGGACATCCGCGAGGGCCGTACCACCACTGCGGCGCTTCGCGACGCGATCTATGCGCGCGGCAATGCGTGGATCTCCGAGGTGCAGCTCACCGGGCGGGAGCGTGTCCTCCGCGCGTGCATCACCAGCTACGAGACGGGACCGGAGGATGTGCAGGCGCTGGTGGCGGAGCTGGAGGCAGTGAACAGCGAACGGTGAACGGTGAACTCCGCGCCCGCGCACGCCGTCATCCCGAGCGGAGGCGCGCAGCGCCGACGTCGAGGGATCTGGGGTTGGCCACTTCGCCGGAGCCAAACGCCGTGGGCGAGAGCGCTCCAGATCTCCCAGTGTGATCGGGATCACGGGCGTCTGCCTCGGGGTGGTTGGTGGTGCCGGCGGTCGGGTCCATGGTGGTCGTCCCGCTACCAGACGATCCGCCGCTCAGGGAGTACCGTGATGAGACCTCAGGCTGCCCGCGCCGTGAGATATCTCGGCCTCGTTGTCGCTTGCCTCGGTGGCACCGTGCGTGATGGCGCCGCCCAGGGGCAGCCGCTCCCCCACGCGCTCGGTGCGACCGAGCGCGCGCATGCAGCAGACGGGATCGCCGCCATCCATCCGCACCACCACGGAGCATTGATTACATTCGACACCGTGGAACCACTCGGCAGTTTTCTGAATAGCACGCTCGGCCTCCCCTCGTGGGTCGCGTCGTTGGTGGCCATCGCCATCGCGACCGCCGTGGTGAACCTGGTGGCGCAGTTTGCGCTGCGCCAGGCGGCGCGCGCCGCTCGACACACCGCGAATCATTGGGACGACGCGCTGATCACCAGTGCCGGTCGGCCATTACTGGTCGCCCTGTGGGTGATTGGCTGCGGGCTCATGGCCCGTGTGGTGCAGGCGCGAATGGACGCGCGCTTTCTCGATCAGGTGATCGCGATGCAGGAAGTCCTGCTGATTGCGTGCGCAGCGTGGTTTGCGATGCGCTTTGTCAGTCGAGTTCAGCACAATGTGATCGAACAGGGGAGGGCGCAGCCCGACGAGATCGACCGCACCACGGTGGACGCGCTCGGCAAGCTCGTGCGGCTGCTGGTGGTGCTCGTGACGGTCCTCATCGTCGCCCAGACCATTGGCATCCAGATCGGCGGGCTACTGGCGCTCGGCGGGGTGGGCGGGCTGGCGGTCGGACTCGCCGCCAAGGACATCCTCGCCAATTTCTTCGGCGGACTCACGATCTACCTCGACCGCCCATTCAGCGTGGGCGAATGGATTCGCAGTCCGGACCGGAGCATCGAAGGCACGGTGGAGTACATCAGTTGGCGTCACACCCGTGTCCGGGGCTTCAACAAGAACCCGATTTATGTGCCGAACGCGGTGTTCACCACG
>JBBQQJ010000063.1:0-13396 GCA_038216165.1 Gemmatimonadales bacterium
TCCCCGTGGTCCAGGGGACGGCGGCGGTGGAGCGCGTGGCCACCAGCACCCGCGCGCTGATCAGTTCGCTGCAGGGGGTCCCGCTCGCGCCGGCGGCCGAGGCGGCGATGGCCGAGCAGGCGGCCGCAGCCACCGACCTGCTGACCAAGACGCGCAACGCCGAGGGGCTCCTGGACCGACGGCTGCCCGTGGGGCTGGCGGCGCTGGTGATCGTGGCAGCGGTGTTGCTGCTCTTCAGCACGGCAGTGGTGGGGAGTGCCCTGGCCCGGCAGCTCGCCGCGCCGCTCGATGAGGTGGTCGAATGGACCGGCCGGATCGCGCGCCGCGACCCGTTGCCGGTGGCGGCTGAGGACGGCGCGGGGGTCCCGGAGTTCGCGGTGCTGCGCGACGCCCTGCGCGTTCTGGCCGAAAGCCTCGAGCAGGGGCGAGTGGCCGAACTTGAGGCGGAGCGGTTGCGCGCCTTTGGCGAGGTGGCCCGCCGCGTGGCGCACGAGATGCGCAATCCACTCACCCCGATTCGACTCGCGGTCGCCCAGCTCAAGCGCAGCGGCCCGGCCGAGTGGCAGGAATCGCTGGAGGTCATCGCCGACGAATCGGCGCGGCTCGAGGCGATGTCACGCGAGTTCGCGCAACTGGGCCGCCTTCCGGAGGGTGTTGCCTCGGCGGTGGACCTCCATGAGCTGCTCGGCGAGATGCTCCAGGCCGCCGTGCCGGCATCGATGGCGCGCGAGTTTCGCGGGGAGGCGGAACCGGTGGTGATCACGGCCCACTACGATCCCCTCCGCCATGCCTTCAGCAACCTGTTGCGCAACGCGGTGGAGGCGTGCCACGGCGAGGGGGCGGTCCGCGTGCACCTTGCCGTGCAGGACGGGATGGCGGAGATCCGGATCGCTGACACCGGCCCCGGCGTCCCGGTGGAGGCGCGCGAGCGCATCTTCCAGCCCTACTACACCGACAAGCGCGACGGGACCGGCCTCGGCCTCGCCATCGTGCGCCAGACCATCGAGCAGCTGCGCGGCTCGATCACCGTCGCCGACACGGTCGGCGGCGGTGCCACCTTCATCGTACGGCTGCCCCTATGAGCACCACGATCCTGATCATCGACGACGAGGCGAACATCCGCCGCATGGTGGGCGCCCTCCTCAAGGCGGAGGGGTTCGAGGTGGCCGAGGCGCCGAACGGCAACGCGGGGCTGCTCGCGCTGCCCACCGTCAAGCCGGACATCATCCTGCTCGACCTGATGATGCCACCGGGCCCCGATGGCCTCGCCACGCTGGAGTCGATCCGTGCCGGCGACGCCGACATCCCGGTGATCATGATGAGCGGCAAGGCGCAGCTCGCCGACGCGGTGCGTGCGGTCCAGATGGGGGCCTTCCAGTTTCTCGAGAAGCCGTTGGGCCCGGAGTCGCTGCTGGTCGCGCTGCGTTCCGCCGAGACGCTGGTGCGCACGCAGGCAGAGAACCGCGCGCTGCGGGCCCAGCTTGGCCCGCAGCCCGACCTGGTGGGCGAGAGCAGTGTCATGGCACGGGTGCGCGAGTTGATCACCCAGGTGGCGCCGACGGAGGCCCGGGTCCTGGTGCTCGGGGAATCGGGCACCGGCAAGGAGCTGGTGGCCACCGCGATCCACAAGCTCAGCCTGCGCAGCACGGGGCCGTTCGTCTCGGTGAACTGTGCGGCGATCCCGCGCGACCTGGTCGAGAGCGAGATGTTCGGGCACGAGCGCGGAGCCTTCACCGGGGCGACCGATCGGCGCATCGGCCGCTTCGAGCTGGCCGATGGCGGGACCCTCTTTCTCGACGAAGTCGGCGACCTGCAGCTCGAGGCGCAGGCCAAGCTGCTCCGCGTCCTCGAGACCGGCGAGATCCAGCGCATCGGCGCGGAGCGGGTCCGCCGGGTGGATATCCGCGTGGTGGCGGCGACCAACCGCAACCTCGAGGAGGCGGTGGCGAGCGGCCAGTTCCGCGAGGACCTCTACTTCCGCCTGCACGTCTTCCCGATCGAACTCCCTGCCCTCCGGGAGCGACGCGAGGACCTGCCGGCCCTGGTGCTGCACCTCGCCGCCCGGCTCCGACCCCGCCGCCCGCCACACTTCTCCGATGATGCGCTCACGGCGCTCGCCGGGCACCCATGGCCCGGCAACGTACGCGAGCTGGCCAATGCCGTGGAGCGCCTCGCCATCATCGGCGGCGACGAGGTCACCGCCGATCTGGTGCCCCGCGTGCTGGGGCGTACGCCCGCCGGACCGACGGAAGTGCCCCGGGCGAGCCCGGGCAGCGGAGCGGGCGACGCGCGCTCCCTGACCGACCGACTCGACGCCTACGAGCGCGAGCAGATCACCGGGGCGCTCGAGGCCGGCGGCGGGAACATCGCCGAGGCCGCGCGCCTGTTGCAGACCGATCGCGGGAATCTCTATCGACGGATGCGCCGCCTCGGCATCCGGGGAGGCAGTGAATGACCAGTGCCATGCGCAGCGCGCTGCTCGCGGGCCTCCTCTGGGCGGCGCCGGCCGCGGCCCAGGACCCGGTGCGCGTCCTCGACTTCGGCCCGTTGCCCGACACCGTGCTCGCGCCCGAGGGGATTCCCGACAGCGTGCTGGCCCGCGCCGTGGCCACCTTCAACGCTCCCACCACGGTGCGCATCTATGGCGATGCGGTGCTGCGCGCCGACATCGGGGGCACCCTCGGGGTGCATCGCGGCACGGTGCGCATCGGCGGGACGGTCCGGGGCGACGTGGTCATCCTCAACGGGGACCTCCTCCTCGAGGCCGCGGGACGGATCCTCGGGCGGGTCACCGTGCTCGGCGGGCGCTTCCTGCTCGACCCCGGGGCGCGGCACGACGGACCGCTCACCACCTTCCGCAGCCGGGCCCCCGTGGACCAGCTCGGCAGCGGCGAGCTCGTGGTGAGCGCGCCGCGCCGGACACTCGCCGGTATCGCGAGTGCCCTCACGGTCCAGCTCGGCGAGGTGGAAGTCCGGCCGCGCGTCTTCGCCGACGCCTACAACCGGGTGGAGGGGCTGCCGCTCCGCCTCGGCGTGGGCGCGGCGTGGCCGGCATCACCGCGGGTCCACGTGGTTGCGGAGGCCGATGTCACGCTGCGCACCGCGCGTGATCCTGCCGGGACCCGCGGGCCGACGGGGTGGGCCACGCGACTGGCGATCACCCGGGGGGGGGACACCCCGTTCACCCTCGGCTTCGAGGCGAGCGATGCGATCGGGCCGACGGCCGAGCGCCCGTTCAGCAGCAACGAGCTCTCGGTGAGCGCGCTCTTCCTGAAGCGGGACTGGCGGGACTGGTACGGGATGCGGAGGATCGGCGTGTTCGGCGAGTGGCAGCCGCGGCCGACGCTCACGGTGCGCGCGCGCGTGGCGGGCCAGCGGGAACGGTCGGTGACGGCCGTGGACGCCTTCTCCCTCCTCCGGGCGGACGAGGACTGGCGGCCCAACCCGCTGATCGACGACGGGACCTATCGGGTGATCGAGGTGGGCGGCCGGGTCGACACGCGCGATCCGGATGGGCGCATCAGCGGGTGGTTCGGCGAGGTGGGGGTGCGGCGCGTCGGCAGCGCGGCGCTCACACCGGTCCTGTTGCCCACGCAGGTGCGCGACCCGCTCCCCAATACAGACTACGCCTCCTGGGAGCTGCATTTCGATGTGCGTCGCGCGATGCGCCTGCACCCGCGCTACGCACTGCACCTGCGTGCCGCGGGGTCGGGGTGGGTTGGTGGCGATCCGCTCACCGTGCAGCACCGCCTCGCGATGGGGGGGGTGGACCCCCTCGCGGGCTATGGCTTCCGCGAGATCACCTGCGACCCGCGGCGCCGGCCGGACCCGGCCGGCCCGGCGCTCTGTGATCGCCAGATGGTGCTGCAGGCGGAGCTGCGGCGCACCATCCCGGCCCGCCTGGGCACGCGGATCGGCCCGTATGGGCTCGGCATCGAACAGGCCGACCTGATCCTGTTCGGCGACCTTGGCTCGGCGTGGCTCGCGGGGGACGGCCCCGGGCAGGTCCCGGCCGGACGCCTCCAATCGCTCGACGAATGGCGTGCCGACATCGGCGTCGGTATTGATGCCGGGTTGATCGGCATCTATCTCGCGAAGGCCCTGACCGACGACTACGCGCCCCGGCTCTCCCTGCGCCTCTCCCGTCGCTTCTGAGCCGGAGGATGTCGCGCGTCGTCCTCCTGCTCGCCGCCGTCCTGGTCGGCGCCGCTCCGGCGGTGTCCGCCCAGGCGCGCGCGCGCGTGGAGGTGACCCGCGAGACGGTGAGCAACGACCCGATCGTGCGCGTCCGCAATCTGCTCCGGGAGGCGCAGTGGCAGGACGCGCTGGCGAGCGCGTTCACACTGCGGCTGGAGTGGCGCGTCGATCTCTGGCGCCAGCGCACGATCTTCCCGGCCAACGAGCGCAGCGCGACGTTCGAGGTGATCGTGCAGCCCGATCCCCTGCTCCGCCAGTATCGGGTCATCACCCGGGTGCCGGGCCGGCCAGCGCTGGAGTCGAGCTACCGCAGCTTCGAGACGCTGCTGCTCGCCCTCGACCTGCCGCAGCAGCTCGGGCGCTTCGGGCCGCGGCGTGAGGGCGAGTGGTACTACACCGCCACGCTGCGGATCAGCACGCTGACCGATCAGGAGCTGGAGGAGCTGCAGGATTTTTTCGGGGGGGGCGATCGCGGCTCGACCGGCTCCGCGCTCACCCGGGCGCTGCTCCGGTTCGTGGCGTTGCCAACCACCACGCTCGAGGCGCGCAGCGACCGCTTCCAGGTGCGGTAGGGTCAGCGCGGCCGCAGGGCGGCCAGCGCGTCCTCGCCGTAGAAGAGGCGGATGTACTTCTGCTGGGTGGGCGTGAGCCGGCGAATGGCCCAGGCAAGATGCACGAAGTGCGGCTCCACCGGCGGCCGCAGCGGGTGCATCCCGATGTCATCGGGCAGCCGGTTCCCCTTGCGGGTGTTGCACGAGGAACAGGCAGTCACCACGTTCTCCCAGAGGTTCCCCCCCCCCCGCGACTGCGGCACGACGTGGTCGCGCGTCAGGCACTCGCGCTGGCGCAGCGCCACCTGCGGCCGCCCGCAGTACTGGCAGGTGTAGGCGTCACGGGCGAAGAGAAAAGTGTTGGTGACCTGGCGCCGGAACCGGCGCGGGACGTGCACGAAACGGACGAGGCGGATGATGACCGGGCGCGGCATCTGGAGCCGCGCGCTGCGTATCGGTTCGTGTCGGTCGGCCTCCACGATCTCCGCCTTGCCGTCGATGACGAGCCGGAGCGCACGACGGGTGGGGACCATCGTGAGTGGTTCGAAAGAGGCGTTCAGCGCAAGGCACCGCACGAGTTGGGCTCCTGAGGGCGTTGTCCACGAATACCCAACTTCGGGGCAGGATTCAAGTCCGCGGGGCGGCCGTCATCGGGTCGTGACCGTGTACCCGGCGCCCCCCCAGCCATGTGGCCATCACCGCCGAACGTCCGGCGGCCAGCACCGCCTCCTCGGGTGAGGTGGTCTCCCCCAATCGGATCGCCAGCAGATCCGCCATCTTGCCGACTTCCAGGCTCCCGATCGTGGTGGCCCGATCGAGCGCCTCTGCCCCCCCGAGGGTGAGGGCCCGGAGGGTGTCGGTGGCACTCCACCCCGTGAGATCGCGGGCGGCCCGTCCCTCGGCGAACAGGTCCGGAGGCGCCACGCTCACCTCCGAGTCGGTCCCGAGCCCCAGTCGCACTCCCGCCGCCGCGAAGGAGGCCACCGGTGCGTCGGCGGCATGATGGCGGCGATTCGATCGGGGACAATGGGCCACCGCACACTGGTGCCGCACCAGCAGCGCAACGTCGGCGGCATCAGCGTCAATCACGTGGACACAGAGGGTGCGCGGCGAGAGGACGCCGTGCCGCTCCAGCCAGGCGAGCGGCGTCACCGCGGTCATGCTGGGGCGCGGCACCCCGCGACGCTGCCACATCTCGGCAAAGACGCCGGTGAAGTCCCCGAGCAGGGCACTCTCCGCCGGCGGCTCGGCCACATGGACCGCCATCGGCACGCCGTGCGCGACGGCCAGTTCCGCCGATGCACGGTACAGCGGACCGCTCACGGTGTAGGCCGCATGGGGGGAGATGCCGAGGCCGACACGCCCGGTGGCGTGGCGCGCCAGGCGGTCGAGCGCCCGGGTGAAGGTCCGCATCGCCGGGGCGCACTCGTCCGGGTGCATCCCGAACACCTCGTGGTGCGCGATGCCCGACGCCCCGAGGTGGTCGAGCGCCGCGATCACCGTCCCGGTGCTCCCGGTGTCGCAGACCGTGGTGACCCCGGCCGACCACTGGTCGCGAATGCCGGTCACGGCAGCCTCGAAGAACGCCTCCTCGCTGCGCGCCGCCTTGACGGCGATGATCCGGGTGATCCACGCCCAGAATTCATCCTCCTCCACCTGTCCTGCGAAGCCGGTCAGCTCAAGGTGCGTGTGGGTGTTGACGAGGCCGGGGAGCAGCGCGGCGCCGGGGAGTGTGGCCCGCGCGACGTGGGGGGGGGACGGCACCTGGGCGTCCGGGCCGATCGCCTCGATCCGGCCGCGCGCGTCGAGCAGGACCGCCCCACCGGCGATGGGCGGCCCCGCCACCGGCAGCACCCAGTCGGCCGAGAGCCGCAGCGTCAGGGCTCGCCCCCAGGGCGGAACGGCGAGTGGATCGGACAGAACTCCTTCGGCTCGCCACCGGGCGGGAAGTACCGCACCTCGCGCGCGTCCTCCGGGCAGAACGGCGTGGCGCGGAAGCCGGTGGTGCGATCAATCTCCACCGGCATCAGCATGTTGGCGGGCTCCGCCCAGCCGCTCGGGGTGCGGCGGCGCTGGTAGATCTCGGTCATCATCTGCGTCCATGCCGGGGCCGCGAGACGCCCCCCCTGCGCGTTCGGCATGATTTTCGTGTTGCGGTCGAAGCCCATCCAGACCGCCCCCACCAGGTCGTTGGTGAAGCCGATATACCAGACGTCGTTGTAGTCGTTGGTGGTGCCGGTCTTGCCGCCCGACGGGATCTGGAACCCTGCCCGCCACACTGACGCGCTCGCCGTCCCGTTGGTGACCACCCCCTGCAGCGCCTTGGTGAGCAGGTAGGCGACCGGCTCCTCGAGGGCGCGCCGTGCCACCGGCTCGGGCTGCCACAGGATCCGCCCGTCGCGATCCTCCACGCGGAGAATCGCGTTGGGCTCCACGCGCACGCCGAGGTTCGCGAACACGGAGTACGCCGCCACCATGTCGATCGGGTGCACCTCGGCCGAACCGAGCGCCAACGAGGGCACCGCGGGCATGCGGGTGCGGATTCCGAACTTCCGGGCCTCCTGGATGATGGCGCTGGGGCCAAGTTCGAGACCGATCTTGACGGCGATGCTGTTGTTGGACTTCCACAGCGCCTGGCGCAGCGTCATCGCCTCGCCGCTGAAGCGGCCCTCGAAGTTCTGCGGCTCCCAGTTGGGCTGGCCGTCGGGCATCGGGACGGAGCGCGGCTCGTCCCGCTCCACGCGCTCGAACGGGATCCCCGACTCGAGGGCCGCCGCATACATGATCGGCTTGAAGGTCGAGCCCGGCTGCCGCAGTGCCTGGACCGCGCGATTGAACTTGGAGTCGACGAAATCGCGGCCGCCCACCATCGCCAGGATATTGCCGGTGCGCGCCTCGATCACCACCACTGCCCCCTGCAGATAGGGGGTGTTGGGCGATTCGGGGGCATCCTCGGGCCGCGCCTCGATGAATTCCCGGTAGGTGCCGTGCGGGAAGCGGCCGTTGGCCTGCCCGCTCTCGATCTTCTCCAGCTGCCCGGCCAGCGCCCGCTCGGCGGCGAGCTGGGCGTGGAGGTCGAGCGTGGTGTAGATCCGCAGCCCGGTCCGGTAAAGATCGCTGCCGAACTTGGCCTGCATCTGCTGCCGCACGAACTCGACGAAGTACTCCCCGATGGCGCTGTTGTCGGAGCGCGACGAGAGGGCAATCGGGTAGCCCTTCCACGTCGAGGCGTCCTCCGCCGAGAGCGTCCCGGTGGTGCGCATCAGGTCGAGCACCACGTTGCGACGCTGCAGGGCGAAGTTCGGGTTGCGCCGCGGGTTGTAGCGTGTGGGGGCCTTGGGGATCGCGGCCAGCATCGCGGCCTCGGCCACGTTGAGCTCGCGGGCTGACTTCCCGAAGTAGCGCTGCGCCGCCGCCTCGACGCCGAAGGCGCGATTGCCGAGGTTGATCTGGTTGAGGTAGAGCTCGAGGATCTTGTCCTTGGAATACCGCGACTCGATCTCGAGGGCGATCTTCGTCTCCTTGATCTTCCGCGCGAGGCCGCCGAGGCCGCGCCGCTGGCTGCGGTCGATCTCGTCCGGCCAGAGGTTGCCGGCGAGCTGCATCGTGATGGTGGAGAAGCCCTGCTCCGACATCGACAGCGCGAAGATGTTGCTCTTGACCGCACCAAAGAAACGATAGAAGTCCACCCCGTGGTGGTCGTAGAAGCGCTTGTCCTCGACCGCGAGGAAGGCGGCCGGGATGGCCGGTGACATCTCGGCGAGGCCCAGCACGGTGCGCCGCTGGAGGCCGAAGTCGGTGATCAGCCGCCCGTCGGCGGCGTACACCTTGGAGGCCTGATCGGCGTCGAACTCCGTCAACCCCGCGGTGCTCGGGCAGGACTCGTTGGCACAGGCCCGGGCCCAGGCCGCGACGAAGACCACCAGGCCGAAGACCCCGAGGGCCAGGCTGGCGAGGAGGATCCGGCGGAGCCAACGGCCGCGGGGGCCGAAGGGGCGCCGGGGGCGGCGCGGGACAGGACGGCGCGGGGCAGGAGACATTCCCGGAAAGTATCGCCCCCGGGGGCGGCTTGCACCTTTCCCCCGCGGGGCGGCATCTTGCCCCGATGACTCAGCTTCAGGAAGTGCTCGCGGCACGCGGGATGGTGCACGATGCGACACCCGACCTCGCTGCCCGGCTCGCGGCGGGGCCGATCACCGGCTACGTCGGCTTCGATCCCACGGCGAGCTCGCTCCATGTGGGCAACCTGATCCCCGTGATGGCGCTGGCCTGGCTGCAGCGCACCGGGGGGACCCCGATCGTACTGGTCGGCGGTGGCACGGGCATGGTGGGTGATCCCTCGGGGAAGCGAGCGGAGCGGCCCATGCTTTCGGGGGAGCAGGTGGCGAGCAATGCGGCGGCCATCCAGGCGCAACTGGACCGATTTCTCGAGTTCGGCGAGGGTCCCGGCCAGGCGCGGATGCGCAACAACGCCGACTGGCTCGCCCCACTCGGACTGCTGGCATTTCTCCGCGACGCCGGCAAGCACTTTACCATCAGCTACATGTTGCAGAAGGACGCGGTCAAGTCGCGCCTCGAGGCGGGGATCTCGTTTACCGAGTTCACCTACATGCTCGTGCAGGCCTATGACTTCGCGCACCTGGCCCGGACCGACGGCTGCGAGTTGCAGATGGGCGGCTCGGACCAGTGGGGCAACATCACCGCCGGGATCGAGCTGGGATCACGGCGCGACGGCACCAAGCTGCACGGCCTGGTGATGCCGCTGCTCACCACCGCCGCCGGTGCCAAGTTCGGCAAGAGCGAGCAGGGCAACGTCTGGCTCGATCCTGCCCGCACCTCACCGTACCAGTTTCACCAGTTCTGGCTCCGCACCGACGATGCCGATGTCGAACGGCTGCTGCGCTTTTTCACCTTCCTGCCGCTCGACGAGGTTGCCACGGTGATGACCGCGCACACCGCCGAGCCGTCGCGCCGGGTGGCCCAGCGGCGGCTCGCTGACGACGTGACCGCGCGGATTCACGGGGCAGCGAGCGTGGACCGGGCCACCGCGGCGGCGGCGATCCTGTTCGGGGGGGGGGACCTTGGCGCGGCGGACGCCGCCACGCTCGCGATGGTCGCAGGGGAGGTGCCTGCCGTGACCGCCCCGCCGGGTATGCTGGCGGGCGAGGGGCTGCCGATCGCGGAGGCGCTGGTGCTCGCCGGTCTGGCGGCATCGAAGGGTGAGGCCCGGCGTGGGCTCGCGGCCGGCGGCTTCTCGGTCAACGGTACCGTGGCCGACGAGGCCCGGCGCATCGGCACGGCCGACCTGCTGGCCGGCGGTGGGGTGTTCCTCAGGAAGGGGAAGAAATCGTGGGCGGTGGTGTGTCCGGCGCCAGGCAGCGGAGCCATGCCCTGAGGTCAGGCTGCAGCACAGTGGCCATCAGCCATCAGCCCCCCCCCAACAGGGACTCAGCCGCAGGCTCCCCTCCCGCACCGAGCAGGTCACCCCGCGCGCCGCCAGCGCCGCGTGCACGGCGGCTACGTCGTCCACCGGTCGGAGACAGAGAATCCCCGAGCCCCGCTCCCCGCGCGGCGAGGTGACCGTGGCGCCGGTTTGCACCGCCCACTCAAGCCACGGGGCGTGGAGTTCCTCCATGCGCACCGCGATCTGGTCGACCCCCACCTCGAGGATCAGCTCCAGCGACGCGTTCATCGCCGCGAAATCCTGCACGGGCAGGGTGATGAGCTCGAACCGCCGGGCATCGTCCCAGGGCCGCGGATCGTAGGCGGTCAGGCGGGCGTAGTCATCGGTGCCATGGAAGGCGGCCCATCCCGCAAAGGTGGGCTGGATCGTGGGGATCAGCTCGCGCCGCACGTGCAGGAACCCCGTGCCCCACGGGCCGAGGAGCCACTTCTGTGCGCCACAGGCGAGAAAATCCACCGGCGTAGTGCGAAGGTCGATCGGCACCTGGCCGCAGGCCTGGATCGCGTCCACAATCAGCCACCTGCCCGCGGCGCGGGTGGCGCGCGAGAGCGCTGCCAGGTCGATCGTGTAGCCGTTGCTGAACTGGGTCAGCGAGACGCACACCGCCTTCACCTCGGGCGACTGCAACCGCTCGTGGAGCCGCGCTTCGTCGGGCCACCCCTCGGCGGTGCACGGGATCCGCTCCAGCACGATCCCCTCCCCCCCCCTGGCGAGCCACGGATAGACGAGACTGGGGAACTCGCGATCGAAAGTCAGTACCACGTCGCCCGCGCCGAGGGGCAGCGCACGCGCCGCAACGTTGAGGCCGGTGGTGGTGTTGGGCATCAAGGCGATGGTGTCGGTCTCGGCCCCGATCAGCGAGGCGGCGAGCTCGCGTGATCGGTCGAGGATGTCGTTGAGGCGCTCCATCGGCCAGCGGTCGGGGCGGGCCCGATCGCGATTGCATGCCTCGAGCACCCGCACCGCGCGTTGGGGCATCGGTCCGACACTGGCCATGTTGCAGTACTGCATGCCCTCAAGCGCCGCGAACTCTTCGCGGGCGAGCCGGGTCCAGGTATCCGGACTCATCGCCGCCCCAACTCGTCGGCGAGATCGCGCAGGTCGCGCACCACGCGCGGCCAGGTGAAGCCGCGGATCACCCGCGCGCGCCCGGCATCACCCAGACGACCGGCGAGCACGACGTCGGCGAGGAGGTGCCGCACTGTGTCGGCCGCGGCCTCGGCATCCAGCGGATCAACCAGGATCCCCGTCTCGCCCACCGCCACCGCATCGGCAATCCCGCCGCTCGCGCCAGCGACCACCGGCAACCCGGTCGCCGCGGCCTCCAGCAGGGCGATACCGAAGCCCTCGGCATCCAGCCCCGCCTCACGCGAGAGCCCGACATAGACATCGCCCAAGGCGTAGGCCGCCGGCAATTCCCCATCGGCAACATCAGTGAGAAAGTGTACCCGGTCGGCGACGCCCAACTCGGCGGTCAGCGCACGCAACGCCCCCTCGTGCGACCCGCGGCCCACCACGGCGTAGTGAAGGTCGGGGTGCTCGGCGGCGAGTCGCGCCATGACGTGGATCGTGGTGTCGATCCCCTTGTGCGGCACCAGACGCGCCACCGTCACCAGCCAGCGACCGGCAGGCAGGCCGCGCGCGGTCCGGAACGCCTCGCCAGCCGCCCGATCAGGTTGGAACCGTTCCGGGTCGGTCCCCAGCGGGACCACCCGGATCCGGGCCGCGAGCTCGCCCAGGCGCAGCGCGGTGAAGAACTCCTCCAACCGGTCGGCGGTCCAGCGGGAATTCGCCACGAACACGGCGGTGGAGGTGAGCACCGGGCGCCACGCCCGCCGCTTGATGCGCGAGCGGGCCAGCTTCGGACCGAGTTGGAGGATGTCGCCACCGTGCACAAGGATTCCATAGGGCAGGCCGGTCCGCTCATGCGCCCACCGCGCGGGGTAGGCCGCGGGGCGAATGTTGCCGCACCAAGCGAATCGGGCCGCGGGGTCGCGGGCCAAGGCCGAGGCCCGGCGCGACCAGAGCAGCAGTCCCTGCACCGTTTTGAGGCGATTTGACGGCACCGTGACACGGTCCACGGGATTGGGGAGCGCCGCATCGAGGGCCTCCGCCCCCGGCAATGAGCCGGTCGAGATGCGGAGCGTCCCGGCCGGGTAGCCCCGAGCCAGCTCGTCCATCCACCGCGCGATGCCACCGCCGAGCGGCGGGAAGTCGTAGGTGAAGAGGAGGTCGTGGCGGCTCATGGGGCCCTCGGCTGGGGAGACCGGAAAGGTACTGCCGAGCGGCCGGTCGTTGCACCGTGAAACCGTTTCGGCAGCCTGTGCGTCATACCTCCACGGCGGTGCCCACTCTCGGGCACCCCAGGACACGGATCACGCAAAGGAACCCATGATGTTTCGTCATCTCCGCTACGCCGCTCCGGTGCTCGGCATCCTCGCCGTGGCCCCCCTTGGCCGCGTCCACGCCCAGGCCCCCCAGTTCGGCCTCACCGCCGGGGTATCCCTCGCGACCCTGACCGGTGACGTCACCGACGACCTCGAGAACAACACCACCTTCCTCGTCGGCGGTTTCGCGGCCTTCCAGCGGGGCGGCCTCACGATTGAGCCCGGCGTGTTCTTCACCCGGAAAGGGACGAAGTTCAGCGAGTCCGGTGCCGAGGTGAAGAACAACATCGATTACCTGCAGATCCCGGTGCTCTTCAAGCTCGGCGCCCCGATCGGCAACGCGTCACGCGCCTACTTCGGCGTCGGTCCGGCCATCGGCTTCCAGCTCGGCTGCACGTTCGTCGGCTCGGCAGTCGGCGTCTCAGCCTCGGTGGACTGTGAGGACTTCAACGACGCGGACGGCGGCCTCACCACGAAGAGCACCGAGTTCAGCGGGATCGGCGTGGCGGGCATCGAGTTCGGCAAGTTCGCCATCGGCCTCCGCGCCGACCTCGGCCTCACGAACATCTATGGCGCTGCCGTCGGCAACGTGGATTTTGAAAGCGACCTGAAGACCCGGACGTTGTCGCTGGTGGGGTCGGTGAAGTTCTAGGGTGAGGGGTGACCGGGGAACAGCGAACCCAACCCCTCATCCCGACCGAAGGGCACCTCAACTGTCATCCCGAGCGAAGCGGCCCTGTAGGCCGCCTCGCTCGGGATGACGATTCACCGCCCCCCCGTTCACGGCCCCCCCCCAC
>JBBQQJ010000064.1:0-13181 GCA_038216165.1 Gemmatimonadales bacterium
GACGCGCCTCACCCCCTGACACCGACTCCATCATCAACCTGGCACGCGGCCAGCGTGCGACCGAGGCGGGCCACCGCCTCCGCGATCCGTGCCGCCGGCACCGTCAGCGCGATCCGGACAAATCCCTCGCCACCTGGACCAAATCCGCTGCCGGGCAGCACCACCACGCCCTCGTCCTCCAGCGCCCGCATCGCAAAATCCGCCGAGGCGACCCCGGCCGGGAGGGGCACCCAGAGGTACATCGCACCGGCGGGCGGCTCCACCGCAAAGCCCGCCTCGCGCAACACCGCCACGGCCGCGTCGCGCCGAATCGTGAGTTCAGCAACCACCGGTGCCACCAGCTCCTCGGCATGATCGAGCGTCCACGCCCCCGCTCGCTGGAGGGCGAGGAAGACACCGGTGTCCACGTAGCTCTTCACCTTGGAGAGGGCACCCATCAGGGTAGCGTTGCCCGCGGCGAATCCGATCCGCCAGCCGGTCATCTGGAATGACTTGGAGAGCGAGAAGAACTCGATCGCGACGTCGCGCGCGCCCGGAATCTCGAAGATGCTCGGCGCCACGTACCCGTCGAACGTGATGTCCACGTAGGCGTTGTCATAGGCCAGGACGATCCCGTGTCGTCGGCAGGTGGCGACAATCCGCTCGAGGTACTCGCGTGGTGCCACGGCGGCCGTGGGATTGTTGGGGTAGTTGAGGAACACCAGCTTGGTGCGCGCCAACACGTCGGCCGGCACACCATCCAGCTCGAGCAGGAAGCCGTTCTCCGCCCGCAGCGGCACCACATGGGGCGTGGCACCGGCGAGGATGGTCCCGCCGAGGTAGGCCTGATAGCCCGGCTCGGGCACGATCACCACGTCACCGGGATTGCACACGGCAAAGACCAGATGGGCGAGCCCTTCCTTGCTGCCGATGAGCGGAAGGAGTTCGGTGCCCGGATCGAACACCACCTCGAATCGCCGCAGCATCCACCGCGCGGCCGCCTCGCGGAAGGCGGGGAGTCCCTGTTGATAGGCGTACTTGTGGTGCGCCGTCGTGTCGAGCGCCTCGACGAGGGCGTCAATGGTTCCGCGGGGCGGTGGGGTGTCGGCATCGCCGGCCCCGAGGTCGATCACGTCCACTCCGGCGTCAAGCAACCGGCGCTTGATGGACGGGATGCGCGCGAGGGGATAGCCGGGCAGGGCGGCGACGCGGTCGCTCACCTGGATCATGGAGCACTCCGGACGGGGTTGCTGAGGCTGACGAGCCCGGGGATCTCGACGGAGACCTCGTCCCCCGGGGCGAGCGGGCCGACGCCCTCGGGTGTACCGGTGAGGATGAGGTCCCCGGGCTCGAGCGTCATGATGGCGCTGATGTAGCTGATCAAAAACGGAATGGGGAAGATCAGGTCACGCACGTGGCCGTGCTGGCGCACCTCGCCGTTGACGCGGCCGATGATTTCGAGCGTGTCCCAGGGAATGCCTGTGGTCACCAGCATCCCGACCGGGCAGAAGGTGTCGAATCCCTTGGCGCGGGCCCATTGCCCGTCGAGCTTCTGCAGGTCGCGCGCTGTGACGTCGTTGGCACAGGTGACCCCGAGCACATGCGCCATCGCCTCGGCCTCGGTCACCCCGCGCGCCGTCTGGCCGATCACCACCGCGATCTCGGCCTCGTGCTCCACCCGCGACGACGCCGCCGGCAGGCTGATCACCTCTCCCGAGGCAATGATCGCCGACGACGGCTTGAAGAAGAGCAACGGTCGCTCCGGGACCTCGTTGCCGAGCTCACGGGCGTGGGCGGCGTAGTTCCGGCCCACGCAGATGATCTTCCCGGGACGTGCGATGTTCATTGTGCAGCTCCGATCCCATGCCGGGCAAAGAAGTCCTCGCATCGCGTCCGCACCTGGGACCACGGCCCCACCACCCGTTCGGCCGGCGGCAGCCCCTCGAGGAGCATTGCGCCGTATCGCTTGGTGGTGACCCGCCGGTCCAGCAGCACCACCACCCCCACGTCACTGGTGCCGCGGATCAGTCGGCCGAAGCCTTGCTTCAGCTTGAGCGCGGCGTGCGGCAGCAGGTAGCCATGGAAGCCGTCTTCTCCCTGCTCCGCGAGTCGCTCCAGCCGGGCCGCCGTGAGCGGCTCGGAGGGAACCTTGAAAGGTAGCTTGGCCAGCACCAGCCCCTTCAGGGCGCGGCCCGGCACGTCGACCCCCTCCCAGAACGAATCGGTCCCGAGCAGAATCGCGTTGCCTGCCTCCCGGAAGCGCCGCACCAACTGGTCGCGCTGCCCCTCCCCCTGCACCAAGACCGGGAAGCGGTCCCCGAGATCGGCCCGGATCGTCACCGCGGCGCGGCGCAGCGCCGCGTGCGACGTGAACAGGACGAACAGCCCACCGTCACCGGCCCAGGCGAGGTCATGGACCACATCGGCAATGGCCGCATCGTGGCCCGCCTCGTCCTCGCGCGGATCGGGGACATCTTCCGGGAGCCCCAGCAGGCAATGGGACGCATAGTCGAAGGGTGAGGGGAACACCTCCTGCACCGTGACCGGGGAGTCACTCCCCGAGAGCCCGATGCGCGAGGCGAGGAAGGCGAAGTCGCCGCCCGTGGCCAGCGTGGCGCTCGTCAGCGCGACCGTCTCGAGCCGATCGAAGAGCAGCTCCCGCAGGATCGGCGCGAGATCGAGCGGGACGGCGGAGAGCTGGAGCGCCTGCCCCTTCGGCCCCATCCGCTCGATCCAGCGCACGTCGGGTGGCCGGACACTGACCGGGCGGAGCACCGCGTTCAGCGCGTCGGTCACCGTGTCGAGCCGACGGAGCACGCCACGACACTCGCCGAGGAGCTGCGTTCGCCGCTCCGTGAGCTCCACCTGCGCCATCCGGTCGGCAATCGTCGCCATCTGTTCGGCCACGGCCTGGAACGCTCCCACAGCGGCCGCGAGCTCCCGCGTGAGCCCCTCCTCCCAGGCCGGATGCTTGGCGAAGTCGTCGTCGAGACGCAACTGGCCGTACCCGAAACGGTCCATCACCCCGAACAGTCGCTGGAAAAGCGACTCCGCCGCCTGCCGCGCCGAGATCACCGCCGGGATCAGCCGTTCGCGCAGGAGGTCGAGCGAGGCGCGCGAGAGGAGGTCCTCCGCGGTGGCGAGGTCGCGCTGCAGCGACGGGAGCAGTCCCTTGCCGTTGCGCTCGAGGCGGTTGAGCAGGCGGCGCACACCACGACTCGAGGCGGTCTTGCCCAGGTGTCCGGCGGCCACGTCCTCCAGGTGATGGGCCTCGTCAAGAATGAGGCGCTTGTAGGGCGGCAGGACCGCGGCTTCGTCCCAGTTATCCGTGGCCTGGCGGACAGCGAGGTCGGCGGCAAGCAGGTGGTGATTGACCACCACGATGTCGGCCTGTGCGGCCCGCCGCCGCGCCTGAAAAACGAAACAGCGGTCGAAGTGTCGGCAGCGCAGCCGGGTGCAGAGGTCGGCCTCGGCCGCGACCTCGTCCCAGACCTCGCTGGACGGTGGCGTGGGCAGGTCGGCCAGCGTGCCGTCGCTGGTGTGGGCTGCCCAGGCGGTGATCTGCACCAGTTCGTCGAGCTTGTCGGGCTCCAACAGCGACTGCTGGCTGCCGCCTGCGGTCTCGAGGCGCAGGCGGCAGAGATAGTTGCGCCACCCCTTGAGCAGGGCGAAGGTCGGCGTGTACTCCTCGTCGCCCAGTGCTGTCCGCAAGAACGGCAGGTCCTTCCCCACCAACTGTTCCTGCAGGTTGATCGTGTTGGTGCTCACCACGGTGCGCTCGCGGTTGGCGCGCGCCCAAGCGAGCGCGGGCACCAGGTAGGCGAACGACTTGCCGACGCCGGTGCCGGCCTCGAGGAGGAGCACGCCACCGTCGTTGTAGGCGTCGGTCAGGTGGGCCGCGAGATCGCGCTGGCTCTGGCGATCCTCATAGGCCCCGAGGGCGCGGGCCACCGGTCCCCCCTCGCCGAGCAGGTCGATCACGTCGAACGGATCCAGACGGGTCACCGGCGTGACGGCGGGGACCTCCACCACCACGTAGAGCCGCGACGCGGCGTTGTCCACGATCCCGAAGCCGACCC
Organism: Gemmatimonadales bacterium; assembly: GCA_038216165.1. Taxonomy (GTDB): domain Bacteria; phylum Gemmatimonadota; class Gemmatimonadetes; order Gemmatimonadales; family GWC2-71-9; genus Palsa-1233. The sequence continues at coordinate 4,059 of JBBQQJ010000064.1, forward strand.
CGGCATCGTGAGCGCGCAGCGCGATGTTGAGGTCGGCGTGCGACGGCTCGAGCCGCCCCCCCGGATGGTTGTGCAGCAGCATCTGGCCGCGCTCGGCCACGCCGGGGAGCGCGAGCACCGCGTCGGCCGTGCCGCGCGCCACCGCACGCGCAGCGGTCACCACGCCGGACGCGTCGAGCGTGGCCACGAAGCACACCTCGTTGCCGTCCGCTGCCGCGATCTCCCGCCGGATCACCTCTGCCGCCGCAGCCGCCAGCCGCTCGCTCAGGTCTTGAGCTCCTTCTTCTTCGCGGCCGGGAAGAGGACGTTGTTCAGGATGAGGCGATACCCCGGCGAATTGGGATGCATCGCGAGGTCGGTCGGCGCATCCCCGATGCCGTGCTGTGGATCCTCGGGATCATGGCCACCGTAGAAGGTCCACGTTCCCTGGCCCCGCTGCCCGTGGATGTACTTGACCCACGGGGCCCCCAGCTCCTCGCCGAGGATGATGGCGCCGGGCTTGAGCGTGTCGCGCCGGAACGAGGTGGTGAGTCCGTAGAAATCGGGGATCACCTGCCGATGGCTCTGCACCAGCATGCTCGGCACCGGGTCGATCTTCGCGGCAAAGTTGAAGAGGGAGAATGCGCCAAGCGACTGCCGATTGATGCCGTTGACCTGGTGCCCGTCGATGTCGCTGAACACCGCCAGGGACGGAGAGAGCTCCAGGGTCGCTCCGGTGAAGGCGAGGGCGCGGTCCCACTGCATGCGCGAGCTCGCCAACGGGTCCATCGGCGTGCCGTCGGCATAGCCCGCGGCGATGTCGACCCCCGCGCTTGCCAGGGCGAGGTCGAGGGTCTCCGTGGCGGTGCACATCGCGAACAGGAAGCCACCCTCCTCCACGAACCCGGCGATGCGCTGGGCCACGGCCCGCTTGAGTGCGGGCACGTGCGCGAAGCCGAGCTGTCGCGCGATCCCCTCGTTGAGGGTGATCATCTCCTGCAACCACGGCGCGCCGGCGTAGTTGGGGACGAACTTCGAGTACTGTCCGGTGAAGTCCTCGTGATGCAGGTGGAGCCAGTCCCACGTCGGGAGCCGGTCACCGATCACCTCCGGGTCCCAGATCCGGTCGTACTCGATCCCTGCATACTCGAGGACCATCGTGACGGCATCATCCCAGGGCGCGAAGTTGGGGGGGGCATAGACCGCCACCTTCGGCACCTGCTCCAACGGCACCGCATCCATGTTGGCCGATGCCACCTGCGCGTGGATCGCCGCCACCGCCCCCGCGTCCACCGCTTCGAGTGTCACACCCGACAGCGCCGCGTCGCGACGCACCGCCTCGGAGGCGGCCAGCAGGAACGCGCCGTGCCGGTAGTTGAGCAGCCACTCCCCCTCCTCGCCGCGCTGCAGCGCACGGAACGCCACGCCGTACGCCTTGAGATGATCGGCCTGCGCGTCGTCCATCGGGACCAGCACGGCGGCGCGTGGGCGCGTCAGCAAGGAGCGGGGCAGCCAGAGGGCAGCGCCCGCCGCCGTGGCGGTGTGCAGGAACCTGCGACGGGGGACGCGCATCAGGTCGCTCCGGTCGGGAGGCGCCGCAACAGGTCCCGGGCTCGTCGTGCCTCCGGGATCACTGCGCTATCGGGAAAATCCAGGATGAGCCGCTCGAGGAGGGCGGCCGCTGCCTCGCGCCGGCCCATGGCCACCTCGAGCGCCGCGAGGACGAGCCGGGCCGAGGGCGCGACCGCCGGCGCCGCGGGATCATCCGCCGCCGCAAGCAACCGGCGCGCCACGGCGGTATCGCCCCGAGCCAGCGCGAGCTCGCCGGCGAGCAGGTGGACCGCGCCGGTACCGCCGGGTGACAGTCCCGGCGCCAGTCGATCAAACAGCGCCACCGCGCCGGCCGTGTCGCCACGCTCCAGCCGCAGGAGCGCTGCCCCGAGCGGCGGGAGGGAATCGGTGTCCACCGCCTGCAACAGCGCCAGCAGGCGGACCCGCTCCACCGCGGCTTCGCGGGCATCGTCGTACGGTCCGGCAATCCGGAGCCAAGCCCTGGCCGTCGCGAGGTCGCCGGCAAACGCGCGCAGGCGGCCCCGCATGTCGAAACCCGCCACGGTCGAATCGCCAGCGAGGAGCGCTTCGCCGCGGGCAATGTCGCCGGCGCGCGCCCACGCGAGCGCGATGCGCCGCTGCTCGCGCTCCCGGTCGTCGAGCGAGAGCGTACCGCGCAATGTGGCATACAACGACTCGGCCTCGGCCGGTCGCGCCTCCGCGATGAGGACACCGAGCAACGTGGTCGAAGCGCTCGCCGCCACCGCCCCGGTGGCGAGTGGGTCGGCCGCCACCTGCGCGAGCACCCGACGCGCCGCCACTTCGTCGCCCCCGTCGGCGTGGGCGCGGGCGGCATCCATCCGCGTGCGGAGGGCGGCATCCGGCTCCTGGCGGGATGCCATCGCCTCCAGCGCGAGCCCCCGCGCCCGCAGCGCGGGCCGGTCGGAGCGCCCGCGCAGTTCCTCCACAAAGGAGCGGAGCAGTGGCAGCGCATTGCCAGCGTCGGGAGGCAGGGCCCCGAGGAGGCGCTCCGCGCCACCCAGTGGGTCGCCCCACCGCGCCTGGAGGAGCCCCTCCAGGCGGCGCGCCTCCCCCCCCCCATCGGCCCGGAGGACACCGAGCACGGCCGGTCGGCCCTCCACGGCCGCGTCGCCCAGGAGCAGCACGGCGCTGGCCCGGAAGCCAGCGATGTGGGCGATCGCCCGCAGCCATTCCCGGGTGGCCCCGGCGAGGTCACCCTCGCTCTGCCGAAGCTGGGCCAGCTCGGGCGCGAGCGCCGCGGGATGGTCGATCCGGCTGCGGCCCAATTCGAGCGCCACCTTGGCGGCCGCGCGATCGCGCACCTCGAGCGCCGACAAGGCCCACTCGCGATACGGTTCCTCCTCGCCCGGCGCGACGCGCGCCCATTGCTCCACGTAGCGACGCGCCGGGTCCCGCGCGCCAAGCAGCGCCTGCGTGCGGACCGCGAGCGCGAGCAAGCCCATGTTGGTCGAGTCGATGGCCAGCGCGCGGGCGAGGTGGCCGGCCAGCTCGTCGCGCCGCTCCAGCGCCGGCAGCACCCGCGACAGGCCAAGCAGGGCATTGCTGTCGGTTGGCCGCGCTGCCACCACGGCGGCATACCCCGTGGCCGCCTCGGCGAAGTCACCGCGCCGCTCCGCCGCGATCGCGCGCGAGAGGGGCGCCGCGGGCGGGCGCGCCACCTGCGCGGCACCCACGCCCGGGAGCAGGAGCAGGGCAAGCATGACCCCGCGAGCGGCCCGGATCATGCCCCCCCCCCAGTGAGGCGGCGGAAGTACTCCAGCACCCGACGGCGCTCGTCGGGGCGCAGCGGCTGCAATTCCTCCCACCCGGGCATCGGCACCTCGACGCCGCGGAGTCGAGGGTCCAGTGCAGGGGGACGCCCGCGCGCCGCCTCCCGCGCCGCCTCGCTCTGCCGCGCCTTCCGCTCGTCGCGCTCGTCGCCCTCCAGCGAGCGCCCCGCATCGAGCATCCGGCGGAAGAGGCGCTCCTGCCGTTGGGTCGTCTCGGGGGCGAGCCGCCCGGCCTCGAGGCTGCGGGAGATCTCCATCGCCTCGCGCGCGAGCTCGCCGGCCCCCGGCATCTGGCCGCCCGCCTGCAACCGTTCGAGCTGCTGCGCGATGGCGCGCTGCTGCATGGCGAGCTGGAGCATCTGCTGGAGCCCGCCCTCGCCCTGGTCCATCATCCCCTGCCCCTGACGCGACAATTGGCCCTGCTGTCCGGCCATCTGTTGCATCTGCTGCATCGCCTCCTGCATGCCGGACCCGGACGAGGAGCCGTCGAGCTGCTCCTTCGACTGCAGCAACGCGTGGGCGGCAACGGCCAGCGCATCGACCGCCTCGCCCGCCTGCTCCGCGGCGATGCCAAGATTCGGTGTGGCGGTCGCGGTGGCCTCGATCGCCGCACGCATCGCCGTCCGGGCCGTCACGACGGCGCTCGCGATGCGCGGCGAGACCAGTGCGTTCTTGCCGGCGGTAGCGATCACCTGCTGGAAGAGCTTCGCCGCCCCCTCCTCGAGCAGCCCCTGTTCGGTCCGGAGCGGTCCGCCAATCGCCCCGCGGCGGTACGCCTCCGCCGCCACCATCTGCCGGTCGAGGAGCCGTGCCGTCTCCGCGAGCAGCCGGTCAAGGGCCGCCGAGACCTCAGTGCGCATCGCCTCCTGCATCTCCTCGCGGTCGGTGCGAATCTGGCGCTCGACCGACTCCATCATGTCGCCCGCCGACTCCGCCTGCGCGCTCGCCTCCTGCGGGCGCCCCTGACGCGCCGAGGCCGCAGCCTGCCGCATCTGCTCACCGGCCTGCCGCGCCTGCTCGGCCGTCTCCCGCACGGCGTCCTGCGTCGCCTCGCTCGGCATTTTCTCCGCGCTCGATTCCAGCGCATCGGCCAGGGCATCGGCTTGCCGGGCAAGTGCCTCCTCGGTGGTGGCGCCCTTGGCCGGCTGCTCGGCGAGCGCCTTCGCCGCCTCGCGCTGCGCGGCCGCCAGCTCGCGCGCGGCATCCGCCAGCGAGGCCAGCTCCGTCTCACGCGCGGCCCGCTCGAACAACGCCCGGGCCTGCTCGAGGTTCTGCCGCATCTTCGCCTGCTCCTCCGCGAGATCCCGCAACCCCTGGCGGGTCCGCTCCGCGTCGAGGTTGCGGGCCGCCTCGCGCACCGCGTCCATCGCCTCGCGCAACTCGGGCGACATCGCCCGCTCCAGCAGGTCACGGATCTCGGCGAGCTGGCTGGCGAGGGCGCTGTCGCCCTGCCCGCCTCGCTCTGCGGCCTGACGCAACTCCTCCACCTGCTGGCGCAACGCATCCGCCTGCTCGGTCAGCGCCTCCTGTGCCGCGGCCGCCTGCTCGGCCCGGCGGGCCGACTCGGCCGTGAGCGGATCGGATTGCCCCCCCCCGCCCTGCTCCGGCTCGCCGCGACTCCGGGTCCGGGCCAGGTCCTCCGTGGCGCGTTGCGCCTCCTTGGCCTGCCGCGCGAGGGAGTCGAGCCCCGCGGCGGTGCCGGTGGTCGCGTCCTCGCGCGCGGCGCGCTGCGCCGCCGCGGTCGGGATCCGGATCGTGTAGGTCGGTGAACGCCCCGTGCCCGGCCCCGGCGCGCGGTCGCTGCCGACCGCACGATACTGCGCCGAGTCGCCCGGCCCGAGGCCCAGCACGGCCAGATCGAGCACGGCGGTGAGCAAGGCGCGATCGGTCGTCCCCTCGGGCAGCGCCAGCGGCATGCGCGTCGGTCGCGGCGCGCCAGCATGCCAGATCTCCAACGCGACCGCGGCGATGCTGTGGTCGTCGCGAACCGACACCACGACCGGCACTTGCAGGGAGGGGGGCGCCACGGTGTCGCGGCCCGGCACGGGAATCTCCACACGAGGTGCACTGTCGGCGACGAGGCGTACGCTGAACGCCGGCAACGCACCCTCGATCGAGGCCGCCCCCGCGAGCCCAAGCCGCAGGGCCCAACGTCCGTCGGTGGCCGGCACCCAACTCCCGCTGAAGGCCGCACCGGCCAATTCGAGTGGCACCGAGGAATGCCCCTCGAGGGCAGCAGCGGCAAGTGCCGCAGTGGCACGCCCTTCCACCCGGAGCCGGGTTCCCGCCGGTACCACGAGGGTGTCGCCGTCCAGCGAGAGTACCTCGGACTCGAGCGCGAGATAGGCGGGGTAGTCCGCGGTCACGCTGAAGGCCCCGAGGAAGGCGGGCAACCGAACGGCAATCCGAAGCTCCGCCGAGCGACGGGCGCCAACCGCGGCCACCGCCACGAGGTCGGCGGCGAGTGGCGGGGTGCGCACGGTGGCTTCACCATTGGCGTCGAGGGTCACCTCGGTCACCTGCCACGGCTCGCCGGGGGCGCGGGTGCGGAGTTCGGCCCGCTGCTGGCCCCAGGCTCGGATCCGCAACGCGACGCCCTCGCCGCGGGAAACCATCGCGGTCGGACTCGTGAGTTGCACCGGGGCGGTGAGCGCCGACCACGCCTGCCACGGCCGCCACACCATCGCCGCCGTCCCATCGAGCGGCCGAGCGAGCGTGAGGGCGAGCAGCGCGCCGAGGAGAGCTCCCCCCCCCACGCCGACCCGGCGGCGCCACACCGCCCGCACCGGGGCGAGCGCGACCGGGGCAGCAGTCACGACCTGTCGCGCCGCGGCGTCCCGTGCCGCGGCGTGCAGCGCGGGGCTCGTACCAGCCACGGCGGGTCCGAGCAGCGTGGTGAGTGCGCCCCGACGACTCGCCCCGAGCGCCTCGAGCCGCAGCGCCAGTGGCGCGGGCCGCCAGGCGCGCGCGCCCCGCCGCACCGACCAGGCTGCGGTCACGACGGCGATCACCAAGAGGCCCCACGCGAGCACAACGACGAGCGGCAGTCCGGCGCTTCCCCAGCGCGCCAACCACGCCGCTGCGGCAAGGCCGGCCACCCCGAGGGCCAACAGTGGCAGCAGGTGCGCCACCGTAGCGAGCCGCCGCAATTCACGGCCGCCGCCGCGCAGCGCGTCCCGCAGTGCGTCGTCGTTCACCCACCCCACCCGATTGCGTAGGCCAGGAGATTCACCCCCATCCGGAGCGCCGCCTCGCGGGCCGCCGGAGGATCGTCATGCACGGGGGCATCCTCCCACCCATCACCCAGATCGGCCTGATAGGAGTAGAACACGGCCAGACGCCCATCCAGGAAGATCCCGAACCCCTGCGCCGGCTTGCCGTCATGCTCATGGATCTTGGGGAGTCCCTCCGGGAAGCGATACACCACGCTGTAGATCGGATGGTCGAGGGGCACCTCCACCAGCGGGCGGTCCGGAAAGAGGCGTGCGATTTCGCGGCGGAACGACGCGTCGAGGCCGTAATTGTCGTCAACGTGCAGGAAGCCCCCCTGCACCAGCCACCGGCGCAGTGCCGCCACCTCTGCGTCGGAGAAGCGGATGTTGCCGTGGCCGGTCGCGTGGAGGAACGGCACGTCCCAGAGGGCCGTGTCGGTGAGCTGCACCACCCGCTCGCGTGCCGCCACGGGGATGGCGGTGCGCTCCCGCACGGCGGCGGCCAGGTTGGGGAGCGAGGAGGGATTGGCATACCAGTCCCCGCCACCGTCGTAGTGGAGCCGGCCAAGGACGACGGGGGCCGCGGCAGATCCCCCCCCCTGTGCGGCCGCCGCAGGGGCGAGCCCGGCCAGGGCGGCAACAAGCAGCAGGGCGGCGGGGCGCCATTGGTCAGTCGACATCATCCTCCGTCACCATCCGATAGGCTTCATTGCGGGGCATGCCGTAGCGCTCGGTCACCCGACGCACCACGTCCTTCCGGGAGACGCCAGCGGCGAGCCACTCGCGCACCGCCGCGCGGACCGCCGTCGGGTCCGGTCCCGCCTCCGTCGCTTCACCGGTGCGGCCGGCCAGCACCAGCGTGACCTCCCCACGGGGGGGGTGTGCGGTGTAGTACGTCTGAAGCGCCTCGAGAGTGTCGCGCCGAAGCTCCTCGTGCACCTTGGTCAGCTCGCGCGCCACCACCGCCACACGGTCGCCACCGCACACCGCCGCCAAGTCGGTCAGCAGATCGGTCAGGCGCCCGGGCGCCTCGAAACAGACCACGCTCCAGGGCTCGGCCGCCGCACGCCCGAGCAGGCGATCACGTTCCGCCCCCTTCCGGGGCAGGAAACCCAGGAAGAGGTAGCGGTCCCCCCCGAGCCCCGAGCCCGACAGCGCGGTGGCAACGGCCGTCGGCCCGGGAATCGGCACCACCGTGATGCCCGCATCGCGCGCCGCCGACACGAGCTCCATGCCCGGATCGCTGATGGCCGGCGTGCCGGCGTCGGTGACCAGCGCCACATCCTGCCCCCCCGCGAGGAGCGCCAGCAGGTCATCCTCCCGCCGGGCGGTGGAGTGGGCGTGGTAACTCACCATGCGGGGATGCGCGTCGATCGCGCTCAGGAGTCCGTGGGTGCGCCGGGTGTCCTCCGCCGCGACCACCGGGACGGTGCGCAACAGCGCCGCGGCCCGCGGTGACAGGTCGCCGAGGTTGCCGAGGGGGGTCGCGATGACGTAGAGCGTGCCGGCCATCACCCAAAGAAAGCCTTGAACCGCCCCGGAAGCATCCGGGACGGTTCAGGGCGCATCATGCGGCCGCCTGCGGGCGCGATTCAGGCCGCCAGGTGGGCCTGCAGCTTTTGCTCGAACGCCGGGCGGGGCTGGGCACCGATGATCGTGTCAACGTGCTTGCCACCCTTGAAGATCAGCACGGCGGGGATCGAGCGGATGTTGTACTTCATCGCGCTCTGCTGGTTCGCGTCCACGTCCACCTTGGCGATCTTCGCTTTGCCGGCGTACTCCGACGCGAGCGCCTCGAGCGTCGGCGCGATCATCCGGCACGGCCCGCACCACTCGGCCCAGAAGTCCACCATCACGACGCCCGGTGCGTTGAGCACCTCCTCGTCGAACGTCGCGTCGGTCACCGTCACCGTCTGTCCACTCATCTGCTTCACTCCTCGGTCCTGCGTGTTAGGATTCGGGCCATGCAGCCCACCATTGCGCACATCGGCGTCGCCGTCCCCAGCGTGGAGGCCGCGAGCGCCTTCTATCGCGACATTCTGGGCGTCCCGAGCCGCGGCCCGGAGGTCGCTGACGGGGCCCGGATTGTCCATCTCGACTTCGGCAGCTCGGAAGTGGAACTCCTCGAGCCGCTGGAGGCCGACTCCCCGATTGGGCGATTCCTGGCCCGCCGTGGCCCGGGGATCCATCACGTCTGCTACCGCGTCCCGGACCTCGATGCGGCGCTGGCCGCCTGCCGGGCCGGCGGCTACACCCTGATCGACGAGGTGCCGCGCACCGGGGCCGGCGGCTGCCGGATTGCCTTCGTCCACCCCAAAGCCACCGGCGGCATCCTCATCGAACTGACCGAATGACAGCGGTCAGTCTGTGGGAAACACGCGATCAGCCACCGGGGTTCCCGGCGGACGACGAGCCGTCGCAGGGCTTGTTCACATCGGCCACCCGGGTCAGGTCGAACTCATTGACGATCCAGCCTCCGCGCACTTGGATCGCCGTCACCGAGACCGTGACGCGGCAGGGACCCCGCGAGATCTCGGTGGTCACCATCCGGCGGCTGGACTTGTTGCCCT
>JBBQQJ010000065.1:0-13048 GCA_038216165.1 Gemmatimonadales bacterium
GGCCACGCCGACCACGCGCCCGTCCACCGCCACCAGCACGGGCGTGAGGCCGGGTGCATGCAGTTGCGCCAGCCACGGCGCGGCGCCGGTGGCCCGCATGCCGATGAAGCGGGGGGAGCCGACGGCCACCTCCTGTCCGCCCGTCCACCCGACAATCCCCCCCCCAACATGATGGGCGACATCCTCCAGGACCGGCACAGTCTGCCCCCCCCAGGCGCGCCGGACACCGTCGGCAATCGGATGCGACGAGCCGGCCACGAGGGCCAGCACCCGCGGCTGTACCGCGGCGTCGCCATGCCACTCGACGAGGGTGGCATGGCCGACCGTGAGCGTCCCGGTCTTGTCGAGGAGCAGCACGCCGGGCCGGGCCAGATGCTCGAGCACATCGCCCCCCTTGATGTAGATCCCCGCCGCGGCCGCACGGCCGACGGCGGTCGTCACGGCGAGCGGCGTGGCCAGCGCGAGGGCACAGGGGCACGTGACCACGAGCAGCGCGATCGCATGATCCCAGGCCGCGCTCGGGTCACGCGGGAACCAGAGCGCGAAGGTCAGCGTGGCGAGCACCAACACCACCGCGACGAACACCCCGGAGATCCGATCGGCGAGGGCCACCACCGGAGCGCGCCGCGCCGCGCTCGCCTCGACCTCCTGCAGGAGCCGGGCGAGCCGCGATCCACTCCCGGCCGCCACGACCCGCACCCGTACCGGCGCCGCCACGTTCAGCGTGCCAGCCCATACCGCCGCCCCCTCGCCGGCCGCCTCGGGGCGGGACTCCCCGGTGAGCAGCGCGGCATTGACCGTGGTCCGCCCCCGGACGACCACCCCGTCAGCCGGGAAGTTCTCCCCGGCCCGCACCGCGAGTTCCATCTCGGGCAACAGCGCCACCGCCGGCATCTCCTGCTCCGTGCCATCGGCGCCGATCACGCGCGCCGTCCCCGGTGCGAGCGAGAAGAGCAGCTCCGCGGCATCCGCCGCCGCGCGCTGCCCGCGCTGCTGCAGGTAGCGCCCGGTGAGCAGCAGGAACACCAGTACCGTGACGCCGTCGAAGTAGATCGGGCCGGTGTCGGTGATGGTGTTGATCGCGCCGCGCACGAAGCCGGCCGCGAGGGCAATCGCGATCGGGAGGTCGATATGGAGCGCCCGGGTCCGCAGCGCCGCGAGGGCGCCGGTGAAGAACACCCGGCCGGGAAAGAGCAGTGCGGGCAGCGTCAGCACCAGCGAGACCCAGCGGAAGAGCCCGGCATAGGCCGACTCCATCCCCTGGAGCTCGCCGGCGTAGAGGGCGAGTGCCGGGAGCATCACGTTGCCCGCAATCGCCCCGGCGACCCCAATGCGGACCAGCGCGGCTCGATCCTCGCGCCGGCGCATCGCCTCGCGCGCCACCCCCCGGAAAGGGTGCGGACGATAGCCCAGTCGCTCGAGCAACCGCGCCACCTCCGGCAGGGTGACGGTCTCGCGGCGCCAGCGCACGTGGGCGAGGGATCGCCGCATGTCGAGCTCCACCGCCGCCACGCCACCCAGCAACAGCGGCACCCGTTCCGCCAGCCACACGCAACTCGCGCAGTGGACTCCTTCGAGGTAGAGCTCCACGCAGGCCATGCCGTCGGCCTCCGCCCGCACGTAGAGCTCCTCGAAGGCAGGGTGCACAAATTCCTCGTAGCTGCGGCCGCTCGTGGTGACCGCGCCCGGGCGGCGCTCGCCGAGGGCGTAGTAGCGCTCGAGCCCACCGGCGTGCAGGATCTCCCACGCGGTGTCGCACCCGGCGCAGCAGAAGGCGGGGGCGTCGCCCGGGGTCCGGCGGTCGGGCGGGACGGCAAGGCCGCAGTGGGCGCAGGCATCGCCCAGCACCCGGGTCATGGCATCCCCCCCCCATGGTGGGCGACAGGGAGACCGGGGACCTGCGGCAGGAGCCCATGCAGCACCGTCTCGCCGGGCAGAATGCCGAGATGCAGGCCGATGGAGGCGAACCCCAGCACCAGGACCATCACCGCGCTCAGCAGCGGCAGGCGTGCGCGCGCCCGCCCGGTGAGCCGCTGCATCCCCGCCGCCACCGCCAGCATCATCGGCAACGTCCCCGCCCAGAAGACGGTCATCACGAGCATCGCACCCAACGGGGTGCCGGTGCCTGCCGCAACGGCGACGAACGCCCACATCCAGCCACAGGGGAGCAGCGTGGTGACCAGGCCGGTCACCGCGGCCCGCACGATCGGCGGGCGATCCCGCACCGCCCCGACCGCGGCGCCCATCGCCCGTTGCCAGCCGCGGGGTACCGCCGGGAGCGGCACCGCGACCCCCGAGGCGCGGAGGAGGGCGTGCCCCCCCCACAGCACCAGGAGCACCCCGGCCACGAGCGCGGCACCCGATCCCAGTCCGGCACCCACGGATCCGGCCAGCAGGCCCAGCGTGAGGTACGAGGCCAAGCGCCCGAGGTTGTAGGCGGCATGATGCCCCGCCGGGGCGCGGGCGGCCCCGCCACCGGGCGCGGTCCCGGCGTACAGGCAAGTGAACGCCCCGCACATCGCCGCGCAGTGCACGCTGCCCAGCAGCGAGGCCGCCAACACGGCGAGGGCGAGAGTCAGCACCCGCTCACTCCGGCCGCATCCCCGCGGCCACCCGGGCGGGATCGGCGGCCCCCGGGCGGCGGTCCACCGGCTGCGCGGGGCCATCCGTGCGGGCGTCAAGGCGGAGTGCCGTGACGATCCGCTCGCTGCCACGGGTGGCCCGGACCGTGAGCTCCCAGAGCCCGGCCCGGGTGATCGCCACCGGCGCGGCATAGGCCCCCGGCGACGCGGTGGCCGGGAGTGCCCCCCCCACGAGGTTGGTGGCGTACGCCACCTCGCGGCCTTCCACCGTTACCGTCGCACCCGCCAGCGGGCGCCCCGCCGCGTCGGTCAGCACCAGCGTGAGGAGGAGCGGCGCTCCCGTGACCGGCCCGAGCGCCGCGTGCACCCGCCATCCCAGCGCCACGGTGGCCCGCGCTTGGGCCTGCGTCGAGTCCCAACCGACCGCTCGGCGGTAATAGTCCGGCTCGACCGCGAAGTGTTCATCGGCCGCGGCCACCCGCATCAGCGTGATGCCGAGGAGGAGATTGCCCGCCAGCACAGCGATGACGATCGTGGGCCACACACGGCCCCGCCACCCGGACGTGTTCATGGTGCCTCCTCCCCTGGCGTGGTGACCGGCCCGAGCAGATTGAAGGCGCGGCTCTCGGCGAAGCCGCCCGCCGCCGTGATCCGCACCGTGATGTCCCGCCGGCCGGCGACAAACGCCTCGCGCGGCAGCAGGATGAAGACGCTGGTGCTCCGGAGCGCGCCGGGGGCGACCACCAGCGGATTCTCGGGCGCGATGACCTCGCCCCCTTCTGCGCCGAGGATGGTGATCCCGTAGGCATGTTCCGCGCGGCTCCGGTTGGCCACCCGCACCCGCACCTGATTGCCCACCCGCCCGTCGGCCTCGATCCGGAACGGCTCCCCCGCCCCGCGCAGGAGGGTGATGTCGGCCGCGGGACGCGTCCCCAGGGCATAGGCAAACGCGCCCAGGAAGAGCGCCAGGGCGATCGGATAGAGCACCACCCGCGGCCGCACCAGCCGCTTGGGCGCCCCCGCCAGCGCGTCCTGCGTGGCGTAGCGGATCAGGCCGCGCGGACGGTCCACCTGGTCCATGATGTGGTCGCAGGCGTCCATGCACTGCGTGCAGTGCACGCATTCCATTTGCAGCCCGTTACGGATGTCGATCCCGGTGGGGCAGGTGATGACGCAGGCCCCGCAGTCGATGCAATCGCCAGTCCCTGCGGCTTGCACCCTGCCGCGCGTGCGGGGCTCCCCCCGACCGTAGTCGTAGGACACGACCAGCGATTGCCGATCGAGCAGCACCGATTGCCAGCGACCGTATGGACAGGCAATGAGGCAGGTCTGCTCGCGAAACCAGGTGAAGTCGGTGAAGATCATCGCCGTCGTGACCGCCATGACGATGAAGGGCGCCGGGTGCTCGCGCGGCGAGAGCCGCACCCAGGCGGCCAGCGCCTCGACCCCGACGAAGTAAGCGAGGAAGGTGTGGGCGAGGAAGAGCGACAGCGCCAGGTAGACCGCATACTTCGCCAGCCGCCGGGGATGGAGGTGTGCCCCGCGGCGATCAAGCTGGAGCGAGCCGCTCCGGCCCCCCTCGAAGAACCGCTCGATCGGCCGGTAGAGAAACTCGAGGTAGACCGTCTGCGGGCACGCCCACCCGCACCAGACGCGCCCGAACAGCGCGGAGAAGAGGAAGATCGCGATCACGATGCTGGCGAGGAGCAGCATCAGCAGCAGGGTGTCGGTGGGCAGGAAGGTGGTACCGAGGATCGTGAACTCGCGCCGCGGCACGTCGAGCAGGATCGCCGGCCTGCCGTTGATCCGCAGGTGCGGGATCGCGAAGAACACCACCATCAGGAGGTAGGCCATGACGCGCCGCCGGCGCCACCAGGGTCCGTCGGAGGGTTTCGGACGGATCCAGTGCCGGGATCCGTCCTCGTTCAGGGTCGGGAGCACCCGCCCGCCCGCGGCGGGAGCGCCCGTCATTCCGAGACCTGAACGCCCTCCGGCGCCTTGGGGGCGGCCGGGGTGGTGCCTCGCAGCGACCAGACATATGCCGTCACCTGATCGACCTGCTCCGGGCTGAGCATCTTGGCCCAGGCCGGCATCCCCTTGGCGAGGACCCCCTCGGCGATGACCACATGGATGCTGTCGATCGAGCTGCCGTGCAACCAGTGCGCATCGGTCAGGTTGGGTCCGATCACCCCGCCGCCGTCGGCGGCGTGACATGCGGCGCAGTACTTGGTGAAGATCTCCTCGCCCTCCTCCAGGCCCTCGTGGTCCTCGGCGAGGGCAAGGAGGGCGGCGGCATCCACCGGGGCGCCCCCCGCTGGATGGGCCGCGCGCCACGCCGCCATGTCGGCCTCGTACTCTGCCACGCGGCCGGCGCCCGTGCCGATTCCGCCGAGATTGAGGACGTAGGCCACCGAGAAGATGATCGTGGCCCAGAAGGTCAGGACCCACCACGCCGGCATGGGATTGTCGTACTCCTTGATGCCGTCGTACTCGTGCTCCAGGATGCGGTCCTCGTCGCTCATGCGTCCTCCGGGGGGGTGCGCGGCGTCACGGGGGTCTCGTCGTCAAGCGGAATCATCGCGTCCCGCCGGAAGCGCGCGCGGGCCGAGGGACGGAACACCCACCAGATGATGGCCACGAAGGCGGCCAGGAAGATCACCAGCGCCACCTGGGCGTAGATCGAGAGGCCGGCATGCCCGACGATGTCGGAGAGCTTCACGGCCCCCCCCCCGGCGCGGCAGTGGCGGTGATGTCGCGGCCCAGGCGCTGCATGTAGGCCACGATTGCCACGATCTCCCGGTCCGCGAGCCCGGTGGGCCCACCGGTGGCCTCGATGTCGCGCGCGATCGCCGCCGCCTGGGCCCGGGCCAGCGGGATCGCCTCGGTGACGGCATCGCCATAGGGGACGCCGAGCATTGCCATGGTGCCCACACGCGACGCGAGCTGCTCCCAGTTGATCCCGGTGCGCTCGAAGTGCGGGTAGGCCGGCATGATCGAGCCGGCCGCGATCTCCTGCGGATTGGCGAAGTGGCGGACATGCCAGAGGTTCGGGTACTTGCCGCCGGTGCGCGCGAGGTCGGGCCCGATACGGCGCGAACCCCAGAGGAACGGGTGCTCATAGACCGACTCGCCCGGCTTGCTGTATTCCCCGTAGCGCTCGGTCTCGTAGCGCAGTGGCCGGATCTGCTGCGAGTGGCAGTTGACACAGCCTTCGCGGATGTACATGTCGCGCCCGTAGAGCTCGAGCGGCGTGTAGGGCTTGACCGAGGCGATCGTCGGCACGTTCGACCGGATCAGGAAGGTGGGCAGGATCTCGAACAGCGAGGCCACCACCACCGCCAGGGTGGTCAACACGGTGAACGTCACCGGCAGCCGCTCCCAGGTGCGGTGGAAGGTGAGCGACGTGAAGCGCGGCAGCAGACCGCCGCGAATCGCCGGGGGGCTCACCTCGCGCACGCGCGGCGCAAGCGGCGCGGCACGAATGACCGGCTCCTCATACCGGGCCGGCCGCTTCCGCCAGGTCATGACCATGTTGTAGATCATCATGATCACGCCGACGATGTAGAGCGATCCGCCCACGACCCGTACCCAGTACATCGGGATCAGGCGCACCACCGTCTCGACGAAGTCGGGATAGGTCAGGCGCCCGGTCTCGTCGAAGGCGCGCCACATCAGCCCCTGTGTCACCCCGGCGCTGTAGATGGCGAGCACGTAGAGGATGATCCCGAACGTCCCGATCCAGAAGTGCAGCTCCGCCAGCTTCTTGGAGTGGAGCGGCGCCTGGAAGAGGCGCGGCAGCAGCCAGTACACCATGCCGAAGGTGATGAAGCCGTTCCAGCCAAGGGTCCCCGTGTGCACGTGGGCGATGATCCAGTCGGTATAGTGCGCCAGTGCGTTGACACTCTTGATCGAGAGCATCGGGCCCTCGAAGGTGCTCATCCCATAGGCGGTGATGCCGACCACGAAGAACTTCAGGATCGGGTCGTCCACCACCTTGTGCCACGCGCCGCGCAGCGTGAGCAGGCCGTTGATCATCCCGCCCCAGCTCGGCGCCCACAGCATCACCGAGAAGAGCATTCCCACCGTGGAGGCCCACTCGGGGAGCGAGGTGTAATGGAGATGGTGCGGCCCGGCCCAGATATAGAGGAACACCAGCGACCAGAAGTGCAGAATCGAGAGCCGGTAGGAGAACACCGGCCCCTCGGCCGCCTTGGGCATGAAGTAGTACATCAGCCCGAGGAACGGCGTGGTCAGGAAGAAGGCCACGGCGTTGTGGCCGTACCACCACTGCATGAAGGCGTCCTGCACCCCGGCATAGATCGAGTAGCTCTTGAACATCCCCGCGGGGAGGCTGAGGTTGTTGAAGATGTGGAGGATTGCGACGGTCACGATGCTGGCGATGTAGAACCAGATCGCCACGTAGAGGTGCCGCTCGCGGCGGCGCAGCATCGTCATGAAGAAGTTGATGGCGAAGACCACCCACACCACCGCGATGGCGATGTCGATCGGCCACTCGAGCTCGGCGTATTCCTTCGCCTGCGTGAAGCCCAGCGGGAGGGTGAGCGCGGCAGCGAGGATGATCGCCTGCCACCCCCAGAAGTGGAACCGTGAGGCGCCGTCCGACCACATCCGCGCCTTGAGCAGGCGCTGCGTCGAGTAGTAGGCCCCGGTGAAGAAGGCGTTGCCACCAAACGCGAAGATCACGGCGTTGGTGTGCAGCGGGCGCAGCCGGCCGAACGAGGTCCACTCGAGCCCGAGGTTGAACCATGGGTTGGCCAACTGCAGGGCGATGACCAGCCCCACGAGCATCCCGACCAGCCCCCAGATCACCGTCGCCCAGAGGAATTTTCGGACGATGTCATCATCGTAGCGGAATGCCTCGAGTACCGCGCCCGATGGCGTGGTGGCCGCAGCCGCAGAACCACTCATACCGGAGCCTCCGCATCCCGTGAATGTCGCGCGCCGGTGTGCACTCACGTTCCGGCGTTTCGATAGTAGCAGGTCGGGATTCGCGGTGCCACAGAGCGTATTGGTCGGGATTCGTGCGCTGGCCCCCGGCTCGCCCTATCCCTGTGGCGAGCACCTCCCACCGGGGGCGGCCCGAGGAGTGAGAAAACCGACCCGACGGTTGAGACGTTTGATGGGCATCAGCGTACCGTTCCCCACCCCGCATTCATGGCGATCGGATGGAGTCATCATGAAGCCCTTGCTGCTGACCGTCGTGGTCGCGATCGCCGCCGGCTGTGGCGCGACCCCACCCACCGCGCCCAACGCCGAACCGATCGTCGGGCCACCTGCCTCACCTGGCCCGGGGGCCGCATCGACAACGACACGCGGCGCGCTCATGGGGGCAGGGCGCTACTCAGCCCGCGGGACAGCGACCCTCACACGCACGGGAAGCACCGCCGTCCTCGAGCTTGGGGCCGACTTCCAGGCCTCCTCCGTCCCCGACCCCGTGATCTACGTCGGCAGCACCGCGGACCCGAACTCCGGCACGGCGCTCCGGATCGGTCGCTTCCAGTCCTCCGGGTCGCAGCGCTTCACGTTTTCGCTGCCGCCGGCCGTGGCCGCAGGGACACGGTATGTGATGCTCTGGTGCGACGCGTTCAATGCCCCGGTAGGGTTCGCGCTGCTGAATTGAGCTTACGCGTCCGTGGCTGGGCGGTGGCACCACGGGCCCGACGGTGTCCCCCCGGTTCCCCTCCTGGCGAACCGATCGGCGCCGCGAGGCGTTCTTGGACCATGACCATATCCTGGACGATACCGCGCCGGGGCCGGGCCCGATGGGTCTGACGCCCCAGCCCCAGCGTGAGGCGGGCGGAGCCCGACGGCATCTCACCCTCGAGCGCGAGCGCGGTCTGCGTGACCGGCTCGCGGCTGGCGACGAACTTGCGCTCGCCGAACTGATTGACGTGATGGCGCCATGGCTCCTCGGCATTGCGGAGCGGATGCTGGGCGATCCCCTCGAAGCCGAGGACGTGGTGCAGGAGGTGTTCGTCCGTCTCTGGCGCCGGGATCGGGCGGTGCTCGACACCGAGGGCCACCTCGTGCCCTGGCTGCTGCGGGTGACGCGGACACGCGCCATCGATCGGCTGCGCACCCGGGCCCGGCACGCTCGACTGGAACCGATGCTCCATGAGGCCGACGAGAGTGCCCACGCGCCGGTGGAACCCAATGAGGCCGCGACGCCAGGGTGGCACGTGCACCGCACGGTGCACGCGGCGCTCGGCGAGTTGCCACCGGAGCAACGTGCCATCCTGATGTTGTGCTATTTCGACGGGCTCAGCCAGTCGGAGGTGGCCGACCGACTCGCCATCCCGCTCGGCACCGTGAAGACGCGGTCGCGACGAGCGCTGGCGCGCCTGCGCGAGGTCCTCGGACCGATGAAGGAGTGGCTCGCATGACCGAACATGCCTGGTATCAGATCCGACTCGCGGAGTACACGGCCGGACTCCTCGACGCCAAGGACACCGACACGATCCACGACCACCTCGCGCAGTGCGCGGCGTGCCGGGCCGAGGTGGCCGAGACCGAGCGCGACCTGCGGTATCTCCCGATGGGGACGGCCCCGGTGCCGCCCTCCCCGGGCTTCCGCGATCGGACGCTGCGGGCCGCGCGGGCCGCGCGGCGCACGCCGGCCCGGCGACCCGGGCTCGCACCGGTCTGGGGCTGGGCGCTGGCCGCGACCGTCGTGCTGACGGCCGCGGTTGCCGTGCAGGCGCGCCTAACGACGACCCAACTTGGCGCGGAGCTCGCCGTGCGCGAGGCGCGCATCGACAGTCTCGCCGGCGCGCTCGCGATGGCGCGCGACACGCTGGCGGTGATGGGTCCCGCGAGCACGGTGCGCTATGCCTCGCTCGCGCTGCCCGCCCGTGCGGGGGGGGTGCTCGTCTTCGAGGACACGGTCGCACACCGCTGGCACCTCGTCGCGCACGGTCTGCCCGCCCTCCCGCCGGGCCAGCGCTATCAGCTCTGGTATCTCTGCGAAGAAGGCATGGCGGAGGGAACGATCTTGCCGATGTCGCCGGATGGCGTGGCCCGCGTGACGGTGGGGATGCCGGAGAACCCGCCTGGGCGCGTGGTGGGTGCCGCCATCACCGTCGAGACCATTGGGGGGGGGACACCACCGGCAGGGCACGGGCCCAAGGTGGCCACGCTGATGCTCTGAATCCGGTCCGTCAACCCGGACGTATCCCGGGTGTCCGGCGCACGAGGCGCCGACCACCCCGCACAAGGAGAGGGACCCGATGCACGCACTGCAGCACGCAGCACTCCGCCTGGTGATCGCGATCGGTGTGATGGCGCAGCCGGCCGATGTCCATGCCCAGACCACCGGTGGCATGGCGCCGAAGGCCGGCGGCACGGAGATGATGCACGAACAGACGGCCGGGGCAATGGTGACGGGCCGCGGGGACTACGCCGCCACGGGCCAGCTCACCCTCGCCACCGTCAACGGCCGGCAGGTGCTGCGCCTCGACCGTGGCTTCAAGATTGACAAGGGACCTGACGTCTGGGTGGTGCTCAGCCGCGACGGCAACCCCACCTCGATGGGTGCGAGCACCATCGTGAAGCTCACCAAGTACGCGGGAGCCCAGGACATCCTCCTCCCTGCCGGCCTCGATCTCGCGCCGTTCTCGCATGTCGTCTTCTACTGCAAGAAGTACAGCGCCATCATGGGCGTGGCCGAGCTCGCCGGCGCACGCCCGATGATGAGTGGCACGCCGGGGATGCAGGGCACGTGATGATCCTGCCGGTGCTCGCGCAAGCCGCACAGTTGCTGGTACCGGCACTTCTCCCGGCGGCGGACGACCCAGCGGGCTGGTCACTCCGCACCGTGCGCGGTGCCGCCGCACCGCAATGGGTCGTTGCCGCGAACGCCGCCGGTCCGGAGGTTTCCGTCTCCGGCACCGGCACGGCGGGGTGGGCCGATCTCCGACTCCCCGCCCCGGTCACCGGTCCGGTGATACTCCGCTGGAGTTGGCGCTGCACGGTGCACCCGCGCGGGACCGCGCTCCGCGAGCGGGCGCGCGATGATGCCCCGCTGCGCGTGGTGGTGGGGTTCGGCGGGTCGCCCGGCAAGCCGGCCCGCGCCATCGCCTACACCTGGGGCAATACGGAGCCGATGGGCGCCCGCCTCCGGAGTCATCAGACCGACCGCATCCATGTGGTCGTGGTGGCCACCTCAGCCGAGGCTGACGGCACGTGGCAGGAGGTGACGGTGCAGCCGACCCGAGACTTCGCGGTGATCTGGGGCCGCCGCGCCGAGCCGATCACCGGGATCGCGTTGCTGCACGACATGGAAGACACCGGGGAGCATGCAGCGGCCGGGATCCGCGATCTCATGCTGATGGCGAAGCCCGGGAGTTAGTGCTCCAGCGCGGCCGCCAACACCTCCCAGCGCCCCATTGCATCGGCCAGCGCCACCCGTGCCGCGTCGCGGTCCGCAACCAGCCCGCGCGTCTGCTCGCCTGCGTGCGTCGTGCCATCATACAACGCCGGATCGGCGAGCCGCACCTCCAGTGCGGACAGCACGGCCTCGAGGGTGGCAATCTCTTCCTCCACCACCTCGAGGGTGCGACCGGCGCGCTTCTGCCGTGTCGCGTCGGACGGCGCCGGCGGTGCCACCGGCGCGGCCACCTTCCGGGTCGCACGTTCCCGCTCGGCGACCTTCGCCGCGGCCTGCCGGGCGGCCTTGTCGCGCTCCCAGTCGGCAAAGCCCCCGGGGAAGTCCGTGAGGACCCCGTCCTCGAGCGCCCAGATCCTGGTGCAGAGGATATCGAGCAGCGCCCGGTCGTGGGAGACGAGCAACACGGTCCCTTCGTAGGCATCGATCGCGTCCTCCAGCGCCTCGATCGACTCGACGTCGAGGTGGTTGGTCGGCTCGTCGAACACCAGCAGGTTGGCGTGCTCCAACATCATCAGCGCCAGCGCCACGCGCGCCCGCTCGCCCCCGGAGAGCGTGCCCGCCTTGCGCAGCACACTGTCGCCGCTGAAATCAAAGCGACCGAGATGGCCCTGCACCTGGCCGCGCGTCCAGACCGGTCGGCGGTCGGCAATGAGGTCGAAGAGCGTGGCCTGCGGGTCGACATCGCCGAGGTCCTGCCGGTAGTAGGCCACCCGCATCGAGGGCATCAGGCGCACGTCGCCACCGTCGGGGCGACGCTCGCCGAGCAGGGTGCGCAGGAGCGTCGACTTGCCGGTGCCATTCGGCCCGACGAGACCCACCACGTCGCCACGCCGGAGAATCCCGCTCCAGGGTTCGAGCAGCACCTGATCGCCAAGGTGCATGGCGAGACGGTCGGCCACCAGGACCTGATCCCCTCCCCGCTCCCCGGCGGTGAATGCCACCGACATCGCGCCATCTGCCCCGGGCGGGGCCGAGAGACGCGCCACGCGATCCAGCCGCTTGCGGCGCCCCTTGGCCTGCGAGGAATTGCCGCCGGCGATGTTGCGGCGGATGAAGTCCTCCTCCGCCGCGATCTTGGCGCCCTGCTTCCGCACCGCGCGCTCGAGCGCGGCCCGCCGCTCGGCGCGGAGCCGCACGAAGGTGTCGTAGTTCCCCTCGTAGCTCGCTGCCGAGCCACCTTCGAGATGGAGCACGTGATCGACGACCGCCGCGAGGAACGCACGGTCGTGCGAGATCAGCAGCACCGCTTCGTCCAGGTCGCGAAGGTAGCCCTCGAGCCAGCGCGCCGTGGCGATGTCGAGGTGGTTGGTCGGCTCGTCGAGGATGAGGAGATCCGCGGGCGCCGCGAGCTGGCCCGCGAGTGCGAGGCGTCCTCGTTCGCCACCCGACAGCGCCTCGATCGGGCGCGTGCGCGAGGCGATCGGATCGAAGCCGAGGCCGGCCAGCACCGCATCCACACGGGAGGCGGCCGCGTAGCCCCCGGCGTGCTCGAATCGCTCCAGATCGTGCGCATAGCGGTCGAGCATCGCCTGCGTCACCGCCTCGCCGGCGGCGCTCATCGCATCGAGCTGTGCCTGCAGCGCGTGCTCCAGCGCGAAGAGGTCGGCGAAGCCCCGCGCGGCCGCCGCCCACACGGTGGCGGCCGTGCCGAAGTCGCGGTACTGGTCCATGACCGCGATACGCAGCCCAGACGACCGCCCCACGCTGCCGCTGTCCGGTGCGCGATGGCCCAGAATGACGTCGAGCAGCGTGGTCTTGCCGCTGCCGTTGCGGCCCACGATGCCCCACCGCTCGCCCGCCTCGACCTGCAGACTCACGTCCTCGAAGAGCGGCACCCCGCCGAAGCGGACGGCCGCGCCGGTGACCGACAGGATCGTCATTGGACGAGAAAGAGCTGGGATTGACGGCGATGGAACCAGCGCGGCGTGCCGTCGGCACCGAGAAGGAAATCCTCCTCTTGCGCCATCCGCACCCGGCGGTTCCCCCACTCCGGCACCACCGTGGTCACCTGCAGCTCGCTCGAGAACCAGGTGCCGGCGCGCACCACCTGGTCCCCGCG
>JBBQQJ010000066.1:0-13027 GCA_038216165.1 Gemmatimonadales bacterium
CGTCGCCCCGGCCTGATACGACCGGGTATCTTTCCGCCCCATGCCGCTCCCCATTGTCTCCGTCATCCGCGCCCGTGTCGAGGAGGCATTGGGCGGCCGTTTCCGACTGGACACCGTCGCGGCCGTCTCGAGCGAGCGTATCCTCTTTCGGGCGCATGACCGGCTGCTCAAGCGCCAGGTGTCCTTGCGCGTGAACGCCGACGGCGGCGCCGCCCTGCGGCGCTGGTTCCTGCGCGAATCGGAGGCGCTCGCCCGACTCGACCATCCCGCCATCCGCCACATCTACGAGGCGGGGGTGATCGGTGAGCTGGCCTATCGTGTCGGCAACTGGGTCGAGGGGGAGTCGCTGGCCGATGCGATTCAGCGGGGGCCGCGCGCCGTGCCCACCGTGCACGTCCTCGCGCGCGACCTCCTCACCGCGCTCGAGCATGCCCATGCCCACGGGATCATCGTGCGCCGCATCGTGCCCGCCTCGCTCCTCCTCGGGAGCACGGGCCGGGGTACGGTGACCGACCTCCGCTTCTGCAACCTCACGCTGAGCGAAATCCCGCCGTCGGAACAACCCACCGGCCTCCCCTTCCTCGCGCCCGAGA
This sequence comes from Gemmatimonadales bacterium, assembly GCA_038216165.1. Lineage (GTDB taxonomy): Bacteria > Gemmatimonadota > Gemmatimonadetes > Gemmatimonadales > GWC2-71-9 > Palsa-1233. The sequence continues at coordinate 594 of JBBQQJ010000066.1, forward strand.
TTCGCGATGGCCTGGTGGGGGATCCGACCAGCGACATCTACACCACCGGGGCCATCCTCTACTTCGCCCTGACTGCCACGACGCCGCCGCTCGACCCGCGCCAGCTCATTTCGCCGCGCGAGGTGCGCGCCGTGATCCCGCGGGCCCTCGACCGGGTGATCTGCCGCGCGCTCGACACGCGCCCCTCGGCGCGGTATCTGACGGCGGCCGAGATGCTCGAGGACTTCACCAACGATGCCGGTGAGTTCATCTCGGCCATGGTCGCGCTGCCAACGCTCTCCACCGAGAGCGATGACGGACCGCACTGGGAAGCGCGGCTCCGCCGGGCGCTGGGTGACGACTACGAACTGCTCGCCCCGCTCGGGGAAGGCGGCTTCGGGCGGGTCTACCGCGTGCGCGACCTGCATCTGGAGCGAGAGGTGGCGCTCAAGGTGCTGCACCCGCACCTGACCGCCGACCCCGCCGTGGTGGAGCGCTTCCGCCGCGAGGCCCAACTCGCCGCCCGCCTGAACCACAGCAATATCGTGAACATCTACGACATCGCCGGGCGGTCCGGGCTGCTGTGGTACACGATGGAACTGGTCGAGGGACCGAACATCGCCCAAGTGGTCGAGGCCCGCGGGGCGATGCCGATCGATCAGGTGCTGCGCTTGCTCCGCGAGTCGTTGTCGGCCCTGGGCCACGCCCACGCCCTCGGCCTGGTGCACCGGGACATCAAGCCGGAGAACATGCTCCTCGAGCGCGACGGCTCGGTGCGCATCACCGACTTCGGCCTCGCGCTCGCGCTGCGTGGCGACGGCGCCTTTGGTGGGGCCACGTCGCAGAGCGGGACGCCGCGGTTCGCCTCACCCGAGCAGCTCCTCGGCGAGCAGGTGGACGAGCGCACCGATCTCTACTCGCTCGCGGCGGTGGCGTGCTTCGCCTTGCTCGGCCGCGAGCCGTTCACCGGCGCCACCGTCCAGCAGGTGCTCGCCAAGCAGACCAGCGACGTGATCCCCGACCTCGCCGCCGAACGCCCCGAGGTGAGCGATGCCCTCGCAGCGGTGCTCGCTCGGGCACTGCGCAACGACGTCGCGGCGCGCTACGCCTCGGCAGCCGCGTTCCGGACCGCGCTCGAAGAGGCCGTGGAGTCCGGGGTGCGCCGGCGCGGCAGCGAGCTCGCGCGCCTCGCCGCCCGCCTGCTCGGTACCTGAGCCTCTCCGCGGGGCGGCGTGACACGTCCGAGACGTGGGCGGATTTTTCAGAACGGTTTTCACGGCGGCCTGAGGGGCCGACACGAACACGGGCCCGTCGGTGCGACTGCACTGACGGGCCCGTTGCGTGGTGTGGTATGGCGGTGGCGCGCGAGCGGTCGAACTACTTGTGGCGGTAGACCACCCGGCCCCGGGTGAGATCGTAGGGGGAGAGCACGACGCTCACCCGGTCTCCCTCGAGGACGCGGATCTTGAACTTCGACATCTTCCCCGCCGCCTAAGCGAGGATGGTGTGACCGTTCTCCAGCAGCACGCGGTAGTTGCGATCCGGGAGGACCTCCTGGACCACGCCCTCCATTTCGATTCCGTCTTCCTTCGCCATCCACGCTCCCAATGCAGGTTCATGCCCCGGCGGCACCGCCCCGGAACAGCGGCAATCTGCCGTCGTTCGCCGGCAGGCGCAACGGCGCGGGGGTCACGCCGCCTGCGCCAGGGCATCCCGCAGCATCGCCATTTCCTCCTCCACCAAGGCCACCAGGTCGCCGAGCATCCCCTCATCGAACGACAACTCGACCCCAGCGGCGCGGTAGAGCTCCGGGAGCGGCCGGGTGGCTCCGAGGGCCAGAAACCGCCGGTAGGCCGCCACCGCGCCAGCATGGTCGCGCCGGGCGTTGCGCCAGACCTGCAGGGCGCCGATCTGCGCCAGCCCGTACTCGATGTAGTAGAACGGGTAGAGGAAGATGTGCAGTTGGCGGTACCATCGCGCCACCCGTTGCTGCTCCAGCCCGGACCAGTCCACACCGGGCTCGAAACGCTGCCGCAACCGCAGCCAGGCCGCATCCCGGGCTTGGGGGTCGGTGCCAGCCGGATCGGTGTAGATCCAGGCCTGGAACGCATCGACGGACGCAATGTGGGCCAGCGAGAGGAGGAGGTCCTCGAGGTGCTCGAGCCGGGCGGAGAGTGCATCCGCTTCGGCGTAGAAGCCTACCGGTCGCTGGAGGTGCGGGGCGGCAAGCAACTCCATCGACATGCTGGCCAGCTCCGCCGACTCTGCCCCCGGGTGGCGCTGCCAGATGAACGGCTGGGCGTGACTCGCGAAGGCGTGGAAGCAGTGCCCCGCCTCGTGGAGGAGGGTGGTGACATCCTCCGGGACCCCCGCGGCGTTCATGAAGACATAGGGGCGCCCCCGTGCGTGGAGCGTGTCACAGTAGCCCCCCGGCGCCTTGCCCGCGCGGGACTCGAGGTCGAGCAGTCCCTCGTCCATCATGGTGCGAAACTGGGCCCCGAGCACCGGATCGACGGCCGTGAAGATCCGCGCCGACGCCTCCTGGAACTCCGGGATGTCCTGATACGGCACCGGGGCGGCTTCCCGCCACGGATCGACGGCCGTATCCCAGGGACGCAAGGTGGTCAGCCCGAGGCGTTTGCGCCGGTGAACGAAAGCCCGCTCGATGGCCGGACAGACGGTGGCCTCAATCGCAGCGTGCAGCCGTTCGCAGTCAGCGGGGGTGTAGTCGAAGCGGAACTTGGCGGCGAACGTGTAGTCACGGTAATCGGCGAAGCCGGCGTGGTGCGCCATCTGCTGGCGGAGGGTGACCAGACGATTGAAGAGGGGCGCGAGACTCCCGCGCGCCTCCACGTAGGGGTGCACCGAGGCGCGCCAGGCGGCCTCCCGCACGCCGCGGTCGGCACTCTTCAGGAAGGGCGCCAGGCGCGGCAACGGCACGCGCTCCCCCCCCCACTCTGCCGACATCCCGCCGGTCACCTGCTGGTACCTGGCGGCCAGCCCCTCCGCCTCGGCGGTGAGCGGGACGTTGGCCTCGCGGAAAATCTCGATCTCGGTGCGGAACCGGCGGAGTGTGGAGTCGAGATCGGCGCGGTCACTGCCCTGGGCGACGAACTTCCGGGCGAGCGCCACCTCGACCTCGCCGAGTTTGGGCAGGATGTCGGTGGAGAAGCGGAGGTGGGCCGCTTCCTTCGCCGAGTCGGTGGTGTCGGCGGTGTAGGCGATCATCGCCAGCGACGCGGCCTCGGTGACCAGCTCGTCGAGGCGTGACCAGATGGCGAGCCAGGGCTCGAGGGTGGCGGCATCGAGGGGGACCGCGGCGAGGTCGCGATAATAGCTGGCAATGGTGTCCCAGCTGGCGTCGGCAAAGCCGACACTCGTCTCGGGAAGGGGGTGGGTAAGCATCTCGGGATGATAACTCGCTGACAAGGTCAGGCGACAGGGGCGGCAGGCAGGGGCCGGCGCACCACGGCGACCTTGGTGAAGGCCACCCAGGCCACGACCAGAACGATCAATCCACCGAGGAGGAAGGGCGCGTGGACCCCCAGACGCTGGTAGGCGATCGTCCCCAGGATCGGGGCCAGCACGCGGGCGATCCCGGCGAAGGTTTGGGCCACGCCCATCGTCGTCCCGAGTTCACTGGGCGTCGTGGCGGCCGAGAGGAGGGAGGTAGTGGCCGGAAAGAGCAACGCCGTCCCCACGGGCACGAGGGGAATGATCAGGACCAGCACCCAGATCGTCGGGGCAAGCGGGTAGAGGAGGAGCCCCAGCGCGAGCGAGAGGCAACCGGCCCGCATCGCCCAAGTCTCGCCAATCCGGTCCACGACCGGCCCGAGGAGCAGCGACCGGACCACGAGACCGAGAAGCCCGAAGTACACAAAGAAATACCCGATGGTCTTGGCCGTGACCCCAAACTGGGACTCGAGCCAGAGGGCGAGGATACTGGTCAGGAGCGAGAAGGCGAGCATGCCGACGCCGTAGATCCAGATCATCTGCTCCGCCGCGCCGCCGGGATGCCGCAGTGTCATCCAGGCCGCGTGCCAGACCGGCTTGTGTACCCGGGGCGTAACATCGGGTGTCCGTGACTCGGGGAGCCACTTCCACGCCGCCAGCACGTTGAGGAGGCAGAGCCCGGCGGCGATGAATCCCGGGGCCTGGCGGCCCAGCGTGGTCGCGAGCGAGCCGATGGCGGGACCGATCATCACGCCGGCCGAGGTGGCGGCCGAGAGCCACCCGAGGGCGCGGGCCCGGTCGGCCGGGGCGACGGTGTCCGAGACGTAGGCCTGGGCCACGCCGGTCGTCCCCCCCCCAGCCCCCTGGACGATGCGCGAGAGGAAGAGGAGCCAGACCGTGTCGGCCAGCCCGAACACCAGGAACGCCACGGCGGAGGCGAACAGTCCGATCATCAGCGCCGGTCGGCGGCCATACCGGTCCGACACCCGGCCCCAGAGCGGCGAGGCGATCAGTTGCGCGATCGAGAAGGAGGCGATCATCCAGCCGATCGTCTCCGGCGTGGCGTCGAGTTCGAGGGCGTAGAACGGCAGGATCGGCAGCACGATGGCGAAGCCGAGCATGTCGACGAAATTCACCGCGATCAGCACGCCGAGGCGGCGGAACTGATCGGTCTTGGAGAGGCGGGCCGCAGCGCTCACGCGGTGCGCATGGTGGACGGCTCGCTCACGGCGTCCCGCGCAGCGCAAGGAGGTTGGCAAAGAGCTTCCAAGCCCCGGGCACCGCGGCGGGAAGCTGCCGGAAGAACGCAATCCCCGTGTAGACCACGATCCCGCGACCGAGGGGCGCCACCAGCAGGCCACCGCGCACCGGGAGTTCGCCGGGGTCCCGCATCTCGAGCAGCGGGGTCCACACGGCATCCCACGTGCGGGCGAAGTACAGCCCGCGCTCCTGGATCCAGCCGGCAAAGTCAGCGGGCGTCAGCACATTCGGCGCCCGCCACGCCGGATGGGACGGATCGAGCAGCGTAACCGGGGAGGCCTCGTCGGTGACGCGGTCGTGCGGCCGGCCGATCGTGAGCGGATGCGGTGGGAAGCCGCCCTGCAGGTACTGGTACTGCTGATACTGCGTGATGAGGGTGCCCCCGCGCCGCGCCCAGGCGAGCAGGCGGGCGTGCGCCCGCCCAAGGGCGGGTTCCACTTCGTAGGCGCGCGGCCCGACGACCATCACGTCGAAGCGATCGAGCTCCGCCGCCCCGAGGTCCGCCGGCGCCAGCACCGTGACCGCGATGCCGGCCGCGGCGAGCGCCTCCGGAATCCGATCGGCCGCGCCGCGCACGTAGCCGATCCGCTGAGCGACCACGAAACGCACGTCCGCCGGAACCACTCGCACGTCGGCGGGATGGAGCAATTGCCGGGTGGTGATATGGGGATACGTGATGCGCTGGCGCCCGATCGCGAAGCTGTCGGGGCCGACGGTCGCCAGCGCCCGCAACACCACGGGATCGGTGTCACGGCCCGCAGGCCGCGTGACCTCGAACCGCAGGGTGCGCCGATCACCTGCTCCCGCCAGCGACACCGACTGGGGGGGGGTGACGCCCCACCCCGCGGGGACCGCGAGCTGGACCTGCGCGCGGGTGGTGTCGTCCGCCCCGTGGGCGACCTCTACCTCGAAGGTGCGGCGCGGCAGTGCCACGGGCCAGAGCAGGTTGTCGGGCGCGATGCGGAGCATCACCCGCGGGACGATCGCCACCGGCAACCGCAGCTCGCCCAGGCCCTGGTCGAGTCGGCGCGCCGTCAGCGTGATCCGCTCGGTGCCGAGTGAGAGGGTGCCGCGGGCCACCTCGAAGGTGGCGGTGAGTGGCGGGGCAAACGCGTCGCCCCACGTGGTGGCATCGCCACTCCAGGTGTACAGCCCGCCCACTGGCATCGCGCGCAGAAAGTACGGGGCGTCGGGGGATGCGTCGGACCGGACCCGCAGCGGCACGAGGCAGCGCGCCACCTCGCCCGGCACGACCATGGTGGGGATCGCGAGGCAGGCAGGCACGGCCGGGAGCTCGAAGCGACCCGCTTCCCCCGGATCCCACCCGAATCGGACGCTGACCGTGTCCTGCCCGGCATTCCAGGCCACGAGGGTGAGTGGCACGGCCTGACCGGGCACGACCTCCTGGTCGGTGGTGTAGGCGTCGAAGACCAGCCCCAGCTGTATCCGCTGCGCCTCAGCCTGCAGCGCTGGCCGGGCCGGGTCACGCGCCGGCAACCCCGCGAGGAGCGCCGTGTCGCTGGCCAGGGCGAGCCCCTCCGCCACCGCCTCCAGCACAATGCGGCGCGCGCTCGGGCCGACCTCCTCGAGTCCGCCCATGTCCTGCGAGCGGTGCTGCGAGCGGGAGCGCGCCGCGAGTTGGCGATAGGAGTGCCCCGTGATCCGGTCGAGCACCCCTCCCGCGAAGGTCTCGCCGGGGCCGGAGGCACGATAGTCCCGATAGAATTTGCGCGGGCGCCAGGCGGCCAGCCCCGCCATCGGGAATCTGGTGGAGTCCTGCGCCGCGTCGAACGCCTCGCGGGCGAGCATGCCGCTGGCTTGGTGGTGCCCGTGCCCGTCGTCGGGGGTGCCGCTCCAGACCGAGACGATCACGTCGGGCCGGAAACGGCGGATGATGCGGACAATGTCGGCCAGCACGCTGTCCCGCGACCAGATCCGCAGGGTCTCGTCGGCCGACGTGCTGAAGCCGAAGTCAATGGCACGGGTGAAGAACTGCTGGCCGCCATCGATGCGCCTGGCCGCAAGCAGTTCCTCCGTCCGGACGATGCCAAGTCCGGCACCGAGTTCGTCGCCGATGAGGTTCTGACCACCCTCGCCCCGGGTGAGGGAGAGGTAGGCCGTCTCGATCCCCAGCCCCCGCGAGAGGATGGTGATCAACTCGGTGTCCTCGTCATCGGGATGGGCCCCGATCACGAGCACGCGGTAACTGCTGGTGAGGGCGCGCTCCACCTGCGCCAGACGCGCCATCCCCCCGGTGCCGGGGCCGCCATCCTGGGCGGTGAGCCACGCGGGGAATGCAAGGAGCAGGGCAAGCGCATGGCGCACGCGCCCGCCCGGGCGGGCAGCGAAAGAGATCATGATTGCTCGGGCTTACGCTTCTCGGACCCCGGAGGTTCCCGCCCGATCGCGAAGGCGAGGATGAAGGCGATCAGTGCCGCGAGGAGGAGGGTCTGCCCCGCCCCGCTCCCGGTGCCGTGCAGGAGGAGGAGCATCCCCACCGAGACGGTGATCGTGCCGATGCCGCGCAGGATCTCGTCCGCGTTGCGCCACTTCACCTGGCGTCCCCAGTTGATCGCCACCGCGAGGCCGACGGCGCCGAGGACCAGGATGCCGTACCAGATGAGGATCCACCAGCGCCTGCCTATCATGCGCGAGGGCCCCAGTCGGGAAGAGATGTGGTGGGTGACCAGCAACCCGCAACGCTAAGGGGCGTGACCGCTCCCGCCAAGGGGTCAGCCCCCCACGGTGCGAACGGGCGAGCCGTGCAACGCCTGAAACGTGTAGATCCCGGTGCCGTGCCCATCACTCCAGCGCACCTTGAGACCGTAGGCCCCCACCAGCTCAACCCGCTCCGGGGCCACCTCGGCGGGCACCGTGGCGGGGTCGAGGATCGACCGCCCGCTCATCTCGTCCACGCAGGCCGCGCAGGGACAGGCGAGGCGCAGGGCCCGGGCGGCATACCACGCCGGCGCGGCGGCATCGGGCCAGACCAGCTCCAGGCCGTCGGGCCGCCGCCGGATCGCACTGGGTACCACCACGCGCTGGGCCACGAGCTGTTCCCGCCTGATTAGGTTTGGAGACGCGCCATGACCTGAATTCTAACCCGGAACTGCGACCGATCATGACCCACCCTGATCCGTTCCGCGCCCGCCGCACGATCCCCACCGGGACCGGCGAGGCCGTCATCCACTCCCTCGAGGCCCTCGAAGCCGCCGGGCTGACCGAACTCGCCCGCCTCCCCTTCTCCATCCGCGTCCTCCTCGAGAACGCCTTGCGCCATGTCGGGCGCGGGATCGTCACCGAGGACCACGTCCGGCTGCTGGCGAGCTGGACGCCCGAGACGGCCGGCCAGGGGGAATTCCCCTTCATGCCGGCGCGTGTGGTGCTCCAGGACTTCACCGGGGTGCCCTGCGTGGTGGACTTGGTCGCGATGCGCGATGCCATGGCCGCGATGGGCGGCGACCCGCAGAAGATCAACCCGGTGGTCCCCTGCGACCTGGTGATCGACCACTCGGTGCAGGTGGACCACTATGGCACGGCCGAGGCGTTCAAGGCCAACGTCGCGCTCGAGTTCGAGCGCAACGCCGAGCGCTACGAGTTGCTCAAGTTCGCGCAGCGCGCCTTCGAGAACTTCCGTGTGGTGCCGCCGGGGATGGGCATCGTGCACCAGGTGAACCTCGAGTACCTCTCCCCCTGCGTTCAGCTCCGCGAGCAGTATGGCGCGCTCACGGCCTACCCCGACACCCTGGTCGGCACCGACTCGCACACCACGATGATCAACGGCCTGGGCGTGATGGGCTGGGGCGTCGGCGGCATCGAGGCGGAGGCCGTGATGCTCGGCCAGCCGTACTTCATGGTGGTGCCGAAGGTGGTGGGCATGAAGCTCGTCGGAGCGTTGCCGCCGGGGTGCACCGCAACCGACCTCGTCCTCACCGCGACCAACCAGCTCCGCGCCGCCGGTGTGGTGGACAAGTTCGTCGAGTTCTTCGGCCCGGGGCTCCACCAGCTCCCGCTCGCCGACCGCGCGACAATCGCCAACATGGCGCCAGAATACGGCGCCACGATGGGCTTCTTCCCGGTCGATGCCGAGACGGTGCGGTACCTGGAGCGCACCGGCCGCGATGCGGAGCAGATCGCGCTGGTGGAGGCGTACTGCCGCGCCCAGCACCTCTGGCACACGGCCGATGCGCCCGACCCGATGTTCAACCAGGTGCTCGAGCTCGACCTCGCGACCGTCGTCCCAAGCGTCGCCGGGCCGACGCGGCCACAGGACCTGGTGGCACTCACCGACCTGCGGCGCAGCTTCACACTCGCGCTGCCGGGGCTGATGCAACCGACCGTGCCGGCCAACCGGCGCGCCCAGGCCGAGGGGGCCACCGGTCAGTGGACGAATGAGGGCGGCACCCCCGCCGTGGCCGCGGGCCCCGAAACCCATCCGGACTACGCCGTGACCATGGGGGACGAAGAGTTCGAGTTGAACGACGGGTCGATCGTGATCGCCGCCATCACCTCGTGCACCAACACCTCGAACCCGTCGGTGATGGTCGGCGCAGGCCTGCTCGCGAAGAAGGCCGTCGCGTTGGGTCTCCAGCGTCGGCCGTGGGTCAAGTCGTCGATGGCCCCCGGTTCGCGCGTGGTCACCGACTACCTCGAGCGCGCGGGGCTCAACACCTACCTCGACGCGCTCGGATTCCAGACGGTCGGTTACGGCTGCACGACCTGCATCGGCAACAGCGGCCCACTGCCAGGCCCGATCCAGCAAGCGATCGACGAGCATTCCCTGGTGGCCGCCTCGGTGCTCTCCGGCAACCGGAACTTCGAGGCCCGCGTACACCCGGCGGTGCGTGCGAACTACCTGATGTCGCCGATGCTCGTGGTGGCGTTCGCCCTCCTGGGGCGCGTCAACGTTGACCTCACCAGTGAGCCACTCGGTATCGCCGACGACGGCAGCCCGGTGTTCCTGCGGGACATCTGGCCCACGTCGCAGGAGATCCAGACCACGATCGCCGACGCCCTCACGCCGGAGTTGTTCCGGACCCAGTACGCCACCGTTTTCGACGGTGACGCCGAGTGGCAGGCCCTCGAGGTGCCGACCGGCGCGCGCTTCCGCTGGAATCGCGCCTCCACCTACGTGCAGGAGCCACCGTTCTTCCAGGACCTCCCCACCGTCCCGCCACCACTCGAGGACATCACGGCGGCACGCGTCCTCGCCCTCCTCGGCGATTCGGTCACCACCGACCACATCTCGCCGGCCGGGGCCATCCCGAAGAACGGCCCGGCAGCAGCCTATCTGCGCGAGCATGGCGTGGACCAGCCGGACTGGAACACCTTCGGCGCACGCCGCGGCAACCATGAGGTGATGATGCGCGGCACCTTCGGGAACGTGCGCATCAAGAACAAGCTGGTGCCCGATCGCGAGGGGAACTGGACGATCCACTTCCCGTCCGGCGAGGTGATGAGCATCTACGATGCGGCCATGCGCTACATCGCCGCGTCCACCCCGCTCGTGTTGCTGGTCGGCAAGGAGTACGGCACCGGCTCCTCACGTGACTGGGCGGCCAAGGGCACCACCCTCCTCGGCGTGAAAGCGGTCATCGCCAGGAGCTATGAGCGGATCCACCGCTCCAACCTGGTCGGCATGGGCGTGCTGCCCCTCGCCTTCCCGGCGGGCGAGAGCGCCGGATCCCTCGGCCTCACGGGCGAGGAGACGGTCGCGATCCACGGCATCGCGGAGGGACTCGTCCCTGGTGGCACCGTGCCCGTGACGGCCACCCACCCCGACACCGGCACGGTCGTCCGCTTCGATGCCACGGTGCGACTCAATTCGCCGGTGGAGCTGGAGTATCTGGCCCACGGCGGGATCCTGAGCCGGGTGCTGCGGTTGTTCGGTGAGGCGTAGGTCGTAGGTCGTAGGTCATAGGTCATAGGTCGACAATCCTGAGGGCCGGCGTCCGAGATGCGGAGCCGGCCCTCGTGAGTCCTGCGACCTACGACCTCTACCCCATCACGCCACCAAGTCCTTCAGCTTCTCGCCCGTCTCGCCCTCGCGGAGCCGGATCAACGCCCGGTCGCGCAGCTGGCGGATCCGCTCGCGGGTCACGCCCATCATGCGGCCGATCTCCTCGAGGGTGCGCGGCTGGCCGTCATCGAGGCCGAAATAGAGGCGCAACACCTTGGCGTCGCGCGGCGGCAACGAATCGAGCGCCGCCTCGATGTCCGCACTCTGCGAGTTGGCCATCGTGTTCGCGTCGGTGCCCTCCTGCTCGGCCAGGGCAAACCGCTCCATCCGCTCGTTGCCGTCGCCCTCGCGGGTGGGATGGTCGAGCCGCACGGCCTCGGTGTTGAGCGAGGAGAGTGAACGGACCGCCTCTTCCGTCAGGCCGGTGGCCTTGGCAAGCTCCTCGACCGTGGGCATCCGACCCATCCGCTCCTTGAGCAGTGTGGTCGTCTTGCCGAGGCGCGAGAGGTCGGCAGTGCGGTTGAGCGGCACCCGGACCGGACGCCCATGCCGGGCGATCGCCGCCTGCACCGCCTGGCGAATCCACCACACCGCGTACGAAATGAACTTGACCCCACGATCCGGATCGAACTTCCGGGCGGCCGTCATCAGGCCGAGGTTGCCCTCGCCGATGAGGTCCACCAGCGGGACGCCACGGTTCTGGAACTTCTTGGCGACCGACACGACAAAGCGGACGTTGTGGCGCGCCAGCTTTTCCTGCGCCAGGACATCTCCCTTGAACGCCTTGCGCGCGAGGGCCATCTCCTCCTCACGGTTCAGCAACGGGACCCGGGAGATCTCGTCGAGGTACAGATCGAGACTCTCCCGCCCCTCATCGACGGCCCGGGCGATCTGTGCCGGGCGCAACGAACGCCGCTTGCCACGCACCTTGCTGGTCACACACACTCCTGTTCCTGCGCCCCACACCCCGAGCCGGACGGGGTCCGGGCGGTTCGTGGCGAGAATCCAACGAAATCAAGCAAAACTAACGGCCGATTCAGTTTCCCGCAATTCGTTGGGTAATTTCTTGTGAAACATCACCATAGATACGCGGAACCCTGTGAAACAGTTCCATGGGATGGCAGCCGGTCGCGAAACGCGGCAAACGATGCACCCTGAGACGCCACCGTTCGCCGCGCTTCGGTCGCCGTCTTAGGGGACGCGCAACCCGCTCCGATCGTCACATTCCGTCTAGAGCGCCTTGATCTCCGTGACCAGGGCACCGAGGGACGTCTTGGCGTCGCCGAAGAGCATCGCCGTCTTGCGGTCGTAGAACAGTTCGTTTTCGATTCCCGCGAACCCGGGGTTCATCCCCCGCTTCATGACGATGATCGCCCGGGCCTTGTCGGCATTGAGGATCGGCATCCCGTAGATCGGGGACGCCGTGTCGTGGCGGGCGGCCGGATTGACGACGTCGTTGGCCCCGATGATCAACGCCACGTCGGCCTGCTCGAACTGGTCATTGATGGCGTCCATGTCGTACAACCGGTCGTAGGGGACATTGGCCTCCGCGAGGAGGACGTTCATGTGCCCCGGCATCCGTCCGGCGACGGGATGGATCGCATACTTCACCTCCCCGCCGTTCTTCTCGATCAATTCGGCCAGCTCGCGCACGACGTGCTGCGCCTGCGCCACCGCGAGCCCGTACCCCGGGACGATGATCACCTGCTGGGCGTAGGCGAGCTGGACAGCCGCGTCCTCGGGGGTGACGCTCCGGACCGTCAGGCCGCTGGCGCTCTGCCCG
>JBBQQJ010000067.1:0-12921 GCA_038216165.1 Gemmatimonadales bacterium
AGATAATGGGACGGGGGGCGAAGGCTCCCAGCCCCCGCCCCCCGCGTGGCACGACCGACCATCGGTGAGCTACAACCTACCGATCGCCCGACACCCACATGTCCTTCAGCGCGGCCACGCTGCGGATCCGCTCCTCGGCCAAGCGGTCGGCCGCCTCGAACGAGGGGACGCCATCGCGCTCGGCAATCGCGAAGACGCGCAGCAGGGTGTCATAGATCTCCTGGGCCTTCCGCTTGGCGCGGTCCATGGTCCAGCCCTGCAGCTCGCCGTAGACGTTGATCACGCCGCCGCCGTTGATCACGTAGTCGGGCGCATAGAGAATCCCGCGCGCCTCGATCTCGCGCCCGTGGCGCATCTCGCCGAGCTGGTTGTTGGCCCCGCCCGCCACGATCTGGCAGGTGAGCCGGGGGATGGTATCGTCGTTGAGGATGCCGCCGAGCGCGCACGGGGCGAAGATCTCCGCCTTGGTGTCGAAGATCTTGTCCGGGGCCACGGCCGTGGCCCCGAGCTCCGTAACGGCCTGCTGGAGCTTTTCCTGGTCGATGTCGGTGACGATGAGCCGGGCACCCTCTTCCTTGAGGTGGGTCATCAGGTACCAGGCCACCTTGCCGGCCCCCTGCACCGCGATCGTCTTCCCCGCGAGGGAATCCTTGCCCCACTTCGCCTTGGCCGCCGCCTTGATCCCCATGTAGACGCCGTAGCCGGTCACCGGCGACGGGTCCCCCGAGAGGTTCAGCAGGCCGGCGACGTGCTTGGTCTCGCGCTTGACGAACTCCATGTCAGTCGGCGAGGTACCGACATCCTCGGCGGTGATGTAGCGCCCGCCGAGCGTCTCGACAAAGCGGCCATGCGCGCGGAAGAGCGACTCCCGGTCGGCGCGCTTCGGGTCGGCGATGATGACCGCCTTGCCACCGCCGAGGTTGAGGCCCGCTACCGCCGACTTGTAGGTCATGCCGCGGGCCAGGCGCAGCACGTCGCGGATCGCCGCCTCGGTGCTCTCATAGGGCCAGACGCGGGTGCCGCCGAGCGCTGGGCCGAGGGTGGTGTCGTGGATCGCGATGATCCCGAAGTACCCGCAAGAGGGCTCGTGGCTGAAGAGGACCTGTTCATGTCCCCACGTCTGCATTTCCGCGAAGGTATCCATGATGCTTCCGTCTGAGAGTGTGGGCCCGATGCTACCTGGCGTAGTCGTAGAAACCCTTGCCGCTCTTCCGGCCGAGGTGGCCCGCCGCGACCATCCGCTTGAGGAGCGGACATGGGCGGTACTTGTCGTCGCCCAATCCGGTGTGCAACACCTGCAGGATCGCGAGGCAGACGTCGAGTCCGATGAAGTCGGCCAGCGTGAGCGGGCCCATCGGATGGGCCATGCCGAGCTTCATCACGGTGTCGATTGCCTCCGGAGTGGCCACGCCCTCGTAGACGCAGAAGATCGCCTCGTTGAGCATCGGCATCAGCACGCGATTGGCCACGAACCCTGGATAGTCGTTCACCTCCACCGGCGTCTTGCCGAGCGCGGTGGCCATCGCCATCACCGCCTGCGTGGTGGCGTCCGAGGTGTCCTGTCCCCGGATCACCTCCACGAGCTGCATCACCGGCACCGGATTCATGAAGTGCATGCCGATGACCTGTGCCGGGCGGGCGGTCCGCGCGGCGATCTCGGTGATGGAGATGGAGGAGGTGTTGGTGGCGAGGATTGCGTCGGGGGCGCAGATACCGTCGAGCCGGGTGAAGATGTCGAACTTGATGGTGGGGTTCTCGCTGGCGGCCTCGATCACGAGGGCGGCATCGGCCGCGAGCTCGAGCGCCACCCCGGTGGTAAGTCGTCCGAGAATCTCGGCCGGGGCGTCTGCTGCCAGAACCCCCTTCTTGACTTGCCGCTCGAGATTGGCGCCGATGGTGGCGCGCGCCTTCTCGAGCGCGGCCGCGCTGACATCAATCAGGGCGACCTCGTGCCCGTGCTGCGCAAAAACGTGGGCGATCCCGTTGCCCATTGCCCCCGAGCCGACGACGGCGATCCGCTGGCTCACATCGCCTCCACGCTGAGGGCCACCGCGTTGCCGCCGCCAAGGCAGAGCGTCGCGAGGCCGGTACGGGCCGAGCGGGCCCGCATCGCGTGCACCAGGGTGGCCAGCACACGGGCGCCGGAGGCACCGATCGGGTGACCGAGGGCGATCGCTCCGCCGTTCACGTTGACGCGGTCCCAGTCCCAGCCGAGGGCCCGGCCGTCCGCCAGCGCCTGCACGGCGAAGGCTTCGTTGGCCTCGATCAGGTCGTAGGCACCGATGCTCGCGCCCGACTGCGCCATCAGGCGTTGCACGGCGAGGATCGGCGCGAAGAAGAGATCCTTGGGCTCGCCCCCACCCGTGGCGTAGCCGGTGATCCGCGCCAGCGGGGTGAGGCCGTGCGCCGTGGCGTAGGCGAGCGAGGCCACCACGGTGGCGGCGCCGCCGTCGTTGAGGCCCGGCGCGTTGCCGGCGGTCACGGTCCCGTCCGTGATGAACACCGGCTTCAGTCCGGCGAGCGATGCCAGGGTGCTCTCGGGACGCACCGACTCGTCGGCGCTCACCGTGGTGACGCTCCCCTTCCGCCCCGCGATGTCGACTGGCACCATCTCGGCGTCGAAGTGCCCCGCCGCCTGCGCGGCCGCCGCCTTGAGGTGCGAGGCGAGGGCGAAGGCGTCCTGGTCGGCCCGCGAGATCCCCGCCTTGGTGGCGGTATACTCGGCGTACTCGCCCATGTGGTTGTTGCCGAACGAGTCCCAGAGACCATCGTGGATCATCCCGTCCACGATCGTCTGGTTGCCGGCCTTGATCCCGCCGCGATAGTTGTAGAGGTAGTGCGGTGCGCTGGACATGCTCTCCATCCCGCCCGCCACCACGCACTGGGCGTCACCCGCCTTGATCGCCTGGGCGGCGAGCATCACCGCCTTGAGGCCGGAGCCGCACACCTTGTTGATGGTCATCGCGGGGATCGTGGCGGGGAGGCCGGCGTGGATCATCGCCTGGCGCGCCGGTGCCTGGCCGGTGCCGCCCTGCACCACATGGCCCATGATCACGTCGTCGATCGTGCCCGCGTCGACGCCAGACCGGCGCACCGCTTCGGCGATCGCGATCGCCCCGAGCCGGGTCGCCGGCAGCGACGACAGGGCCCCCAGGTACCGACCGATCGGCGTGCGACAGGCGGCGAGAATCACGGGCGTGGTAGCGTCGGACACGGTACAGCCTCCAAGTCAGGACGCGGGGGAAGATAGTCGGGCTACAGCTCCAGGCTGCGTGTTGACGCGAGTTCCCGGCACCGGGCGGCGAACGTCCCGACGGTCATCACTTCCTGCTTGCTCCCCGCGCCTCGCGTGCGTACCGCCACGGAGGAACTCTCCGCTTCGCGACCCCCGATCACCGCGAGGTAGGGCACCTTGGCCAGCTCGCCGTCGCGAATCCGGTAATTGAGCGTCTCGCCGCGCGCGTCGAGGGTGGCACGCACCCCCGCGGCGCGGAGGATCCCCACGGCGGTGGTGGCGGCCTCGTGGAAGTCATCGGCGATCGGCAGCACGCGCACCTGCTCGGGCGAGATCCAGAACGGGAAGGCGCCGGCAAAGTGCTCGATCAGGATGGCGATGAATCGCTCGAACGATCCGTTGACGGCGCGGTGGATGACCACCGGCCGGTGCGCCGCGTTGTCCACCCCGGTGTAGGCGAGGTCGAAGCGCTCCGGCGCGGCGTAGTCGAGCTGGATGGTGCCGAGCTGCCACGCCCGACCGATCGAGTCGCGCACGTCGAAATCGATCTTCGGCCCGTAGAACGCGCCGTCGCCCGGCTTGAGCTCGTAGGCGAGTCCGGTGGCCTCCAGCGCGTCGCGCAACGCCCCCTCGGCGCGATCCCACATCGCGTCGTCGCCAATCCGCTGCTCCGGCCGGGTGGCAAACTTCAGCGTTGCGGTGAGGCCGAACGTCCCGTAGTAGCCGAGGATGAAGTCCACCAGCCGCTTCACCTCGGACGTGATCTGGTCCTCGGTGAGGTAGATGTGGCAGTCGTCCTGCGCGAACTGGCGCACGCGGGTCAACCCCGAGAGCGCGCCCGAGACCTCGTTGCGGTGCAGGACGTCGTAGGTCACGTAGCGCACCGGCAACTCGCGATACGAGTGCTTCTTGGCCGCATACATCAGGTGGTGCGACGGGCAGTTCATCGGCTTGAGCGAGAAGTCGTGTTCGCCCGTCTCGTTGTCAAGAACGAGAAACATGTTCTCCCGGTACTTCCCCCAGTGCCCCGAAATCTCCCAGAGCCCCTTGTTGTAGAGGAGCGGCGTCCGGATCTCGCGGTACTCGTCCTGCTGGAGCTCGCGCATGAACGCCATCAGCCCGTTGTAGATCACCGTCCCCTTCTCGGTCCAGAACGGTGCCCCGGGTGCGAACGGGTGGAACATCACCAGGTCGAGCTCGCGGGCCAGGCGGCGGTGGTCGCGCTTCTTCGCCTCCTCCAGTTGATGGAGGTGCGTCGCGAGGTCCTCCTTCTTGTGGAAGGCGGTGCCGTAGATGCGCTGCAGCATCTGCCGATTGGAGTCGCCCCGCCAGTACGCCCCGGCCCCGTGAAGCACCTTGACGTGCTTGAGGCGCCCGGTGCTCGGGATGTGCGGCCCGCGGCAGAGGTCCACAAAGGGACCGTCGGTGTAGACGGTGATCGTCTCGTCCTCGCCCAACTCGGCAATCCGCTCGAGCTTGAGCGGGTCGTCCGCAAAGCGCCGCTTGGCCTCAGCCCGATCCACGACCTCGCGGGTGAACGGGTGATCGGCCGCAATGACGCTGGCGATCTTGGCCTCGATCGCCTGGAGGTCCTCCGGCGTGAATGGCCGGGGCACTTCGAAGTCGTAGTAAAAGCCCTCGTCGATCGCCGGGCCGAAACCGATCCCCGCCTGCGGGAAGAGCTCGCGTACGGCGGTGGCCAGCACGTGCGCCGCCGAGTGCCGCAGCAGCGGCAGGGCGTCCGGGTCGCGATCGGTGACGATCGCCACAGTGGCGCCGTCAGACAGCGGGCGAGCGAGGTCACGCAGTTCCCCGTCCACCTTCACGGCCAGCGCGGCCCGGGCCAGCCCCGCGCCGATCGCCGCCGCCAGCTCGGCCCCGGTGGTCCCGGCCGGCAGCTCGCGCTGGGAACCATCGGGGAGGGTCACGCGGATCGTGGCGTCGGCAGTCGTGGTCATGGCGGGTCCAGGCCTCGTGCAGAAATCGGTCGAAGGCCCCGGCCGGCCATAGGCCGCACCGGGAGAGCCTTGTAGTTTACTCGCATGACACGGATTGCCGTACGTCGGGGCCCCGCGCCCGACCCGCTTGATCTCCCCCGAACTGCCGGAATCATTGCGCTGGGCGCGGCCGCCGGCACGCTCGCCGGATTCCTTCTCGGCGAGCTCTGGGGGCCCAGCGCCACCGCCGCATTCCGGCCCACGCCCGCCCCGGGCCGGGCCTCGCTGGCCGAGCTCGTGCATGCGGCGCATGACGCCCTTCTCCAGGACACCGAACTGACCTCCTGCCGCCTCGAGGTCGTCCCGGTCGGCCGCGGCGCGCTGGAGCTGCACGGCTGGGTGCCGAGCCGGGCGGCCCGTGCCCGGGCATTGCGGCTGGCCCGCGCGGCGGTGGCGGAATGCCGCCTGGTCGATTGCCTGCTGGTGCGCGGCGAGGATGACCTCACGTCGGCCTTGGCCGACGTGGACGCAGCCTCCGCATGACCGAGCCACTCGCGCCCCAGTACGACCCGTCGGCCATCGAAGCCCCCCTGTATGCCTGGTGGCAGGAGCAGGGGTTGTATCACGTGGCGGCCGACCATCCGGGCGCCCCGTACGTGATCCAGATGCCGCCGCCGAACGTGACGGCGGTTCTGCATGCGGGGCACGGCCTCAACAACACCCTGCAGGACGTGATCATCCGCTTCGAGCGGATGCGCGGCAAGCGCGCGCTCTGGGTCCCCGGGACCGATCACGCCGGCATCGCCACGCAGAACGTGGTCGAGAAGCTGCTCGCCAAGGACGGCCACACCCGCTTCGACATCGGGCGCGAGGCGTTCGTGGAGCGCGTCACGCGCTTCGTCGACGAGACCGGCGGCGTGATCCTGCAGCAACTCGAGGCGCTTGGCGCCTCCTGCGACTGGGAGCGGACCTACTTCACGCTTGACGAAGACCTCTCCACCGCGGTGAGAGAGGTGTTCGTCACGCTGCATGAGCAGGGGCTGATCTACCGCGGCAAGTACATCATCAACTGGTGCCCGCGCTGCCTCACCGCGCTCTCCAACGAAGAGGCCGAGAAGGAGGAGACCGAGGGGCGCATCTGGCACCTGCGGTACCCGCTCGCCGACGGCAGCGGATACGTGGTGGTCGCCACCACCCGCCCCGAGACGATGCTCGGCGACACCGGCGTGGCCGTCCATCCCACCGATCCGCGCTACGCGCCGCTGGTGGGCCGCACCCTGGCGCTCCCGCTGACCGAGCGCCTGATCCCGATCGTTGCCGACGACGCGGTGGAGGCCGATTTCGGCTCCGGTGCGGTCAAGGTGACGCCGGCGCACGACCCGACCGACTTCGAGATCGGCAAGCGGCACGGGCTTGTCGTGCTCGACGTGATGACCGATGACGCCCGGATGAACGACCTTGTCCCCGAGCGCTTCCGCGGCCTCGACCGGTTCGAGGCGCGCACGCGCGTGGTGGCCGAGTTCGAGGCGCTGGGCCTGCTCGACAAGGTCGAGGCGCACCACCACGCCATCGGCCACTGCTACCGCTGTGACACCGTGATCGAGCCGCGGCTTTCGGATCAGTGGTTCGTGCGGATGCAGCCGCTCGCCGATCCGGCACTGGCGGCGTATCGCGACGGACGGCTGCGCTTCCTCCCCGAACGGCAGGGCGAGAACTACGCGATGTGGCTCGAGCACATCCGTGACTGGTGCATCTCGCGGCAGCTCTGGTGGGGCCACCGGATCCCGGTCTGGTACTGCGACGCCGAGGGGTGCGGCCGCACCAGCGTGTCACGCACCGACCTCACCGCCTGCCCCGGGTGCGGGGGCGCCGTGCGCCAGGACGAGGATGTGCTCGACACCTGGTTTTCGAGCTGGCTCGTGCCCTTCTCCTCCCTCGGCTGGCCGGCGGAGACCGACGATCTGCGGGCGTTCTATCCCGGCGCCACGCTCGTCACCGCCCCGGAGATTCTTTTCTTCTGGGTGGCACGGATGATCATGGCTGGACTGCACTTTCGGGGCGAGGTGCCGTTCCAGACCATCTACCTGCACGGGACCGTGCGTGACACGCAGCATCGCAAGATGTCGAAGTCCCTGGGCAACGGGATCGATCCGCTCGAGGTGATCGACCGCTACGGTGCTGATGCGCTCCGCTATACCCTGGTGAGCGGGATGGCGGTGGGCACCGACGTCATCCTCGACCCCGCCGACCTCGACGCCTCGTTTGCGCCGGGCCGCAATTTCGCGAACAAACTCTGGAACATCGGGCGCTTCCTGCTCGGGCATCTGCACGCCGACACCCCGCGCCTTGCCGACGTTGCCCCGGCCGACCTGACGCTTGCCGATCGCTGGATCCTGGCCCGCGCCCACGAGACGATTGCGGAGACCACCGACCAGTACGCCCGGTTCCGCCTGAACGACGGGGCCGCCGCGGTCTACCACTTCCTCTGGAGCGACCTGGCCGACTGGTACGTCGAGCAGATCAAGCCGCGCCTCTACGGCACGCAGCCGGGTGGCGAGGTGGCCAAGGCGGTTGCCGCCCACGTGATGGAGATCGCCTTGCGGCTGCTGCACCCGGTCATGCCATTCATCACCGAGACGCTCTGGCAGCGCCTGCCACATACACCGGCCGGCGCCTCGATCAGCGTGGCCGCCTGGCCCACCACGGCCGACGCCCGCGCGGACGCGCAGGCCGTCGCCGAGTTTGGTGCCCTGCAATCGGTCATCGGGGCAATTCGCGCGCTCCGGGCCGAATACGCCGTCGCACCGGGTCAGGTGGTCAATGTGACGCTCGCGGAGGCGAGTGCGACGGTGCGGGCCGCCATGGCGGCCGACGCCGACACGCTCCGCCGTCTGGCAAAAGTGGATACCCTCGCGTTGGGACCGGCGCCCGCGGGGGCGAGCGGCACCGTGGTGCTGGAGGATCGCACCGCCGTGATCGTACCGCTCGGCGACCTGGTGGACATCGCCAAGGAGTGCGCCCGCCTGGCCGCTGAGGCCGACACGCTCGAGGGACTCGTGCGGGCGCAGGAGACCAAGCTCGGCAACGCGCAGTTCGTGGAGCGCGCCCCGCCGGCGATCGTGGCCAAGGAGCGGGAGAAGACGGCGGCCTGGGCCGCCCAGGCCG
This sequence comes from Gemmatimonadales bacterium, assembly GCA_038216165.1. Lineage (GTDB taxonomy): Bacteria > Gemmatimonadota > Gemmatimonadetes > Gemmatimonadales > GWC2-71-9 > Palsa-1233. The sequence goes on from JBBQQJ010000067.1 coordinate 8,338, forward strand.
CTGCACTGCGCGAGCAGCACCGGGCGCTCGGGTGCACCACCTGACCTGGCGGGCGCGGGGCGCGGCGGTGGCGCTCCTGCTCACCGGGTGCGCCCGCATGGCGCCCCCCCCCGGCGGACCGCCGGATCGGTTGGCCCCCGTCCTGCTGGCCACCTTTCCGGAATCGGTGGCCGTCCTCGAGGGATTCGACGACTGGGTCGTCTTCACCTTCAACGAGGTGATCGACGAAGGGAGCCAGCCCAACTTCGGCGCCGGCACCGGCGAGCTCGAGCGACTCGTGTTGCTCTCGCCCGACACGCTGGTGCCGCGGATCTCCTGGCGGCGCGACAAGATCGCCATTCGACCGCGCAACGGCTGGGAGCCCACGACCACCTACCGCATCGAACTCGCCCCCGGGCTCCGGGACCTGCGCGGCAACACCCTGCGCGAAGGCCAGGTCATCACCTTCACCACCGGCGGCCCGCTGCCGACCACGGTGCTCACCGGCCGCGCCATCGACTGGGCGGGCCGGCGCTTCGTGCCGGCGGCGCTGGTGGAAGCGATCACGCCCGACTCGCAGGTGTACCGCACGCTGGCCGATTCCGCTGGCCGATTTACCCTCGGTCCGCTGCCCGCGGGGGAGTGGCTGGTCCGCGTGACGATGGATGAGAACCGCAACCGGCGCCGCGACGGGCGTGATCCGTGGGACACCGTCCGCGTGGCGGCTGGGCGCGAGAGTGTCGGCGAGGTCTGGGCGTTCCTGCGGGACACCCTCCCGCCGCGCCCGAACGGTGCCACAGCCGCCACACGTGTCGACTCGTTCTCGATCGCCATCACCCTCACGCAGCCGGTGGACCCGTCCCTGGAACTGGGCGAATCCGCGGTCCGGGTGCTGGCGCTGCCCGACTCGATCTCGATCGGTGCGATCACCGCGCTCCCCTCGGCCCGCCACGACTCGACCTACCGCGCGATCGACGAGGCGCGCCGTGCCGCCGCTGCGCCCCCCCTCGATTCGGCCGCCGCCGACACCGCCGGCGCGGCCCGGCCTGTCCCCCCCCCACGGGCTCCGGCCGGTCGGGCAGCACTGGGGCGTGCGGGGGCAACCCCCGTCGATACCACCGACGTCCCGCGCGACCCGCGCCCGCCACTCAGCAACCGGATCGTGGTGCGCACCACCGGACCGCTCCGGAGCGGCACGCGCTACCGTATCGAGATCGAGGGGGTGCGGGCCGCCGGCGGCGCGGTGGGCGACATCCTCGTGGTGCTCCAGGTGCCCGAGGCCCCCAAGCCCGCGCCGGCGGACACGACGGCGGCCGCCACCGACTCCGTCCCCCCCCCAACCACTCGCCCCGACACCGGCACGACCGGCCAGCCGCGCCGGTGAGTCGCGCCGGTCGCCCCGCCGTCTTCCTCGACCGTGATGGCACCCTGATCGAGGACCCCGGCTACCTCGCCGACCCGGCCGGGGTCCGCCTCCTGCCTGGCGTCCCGGCAGCGTTGCGGCGCCTGGAGGCCGCCGGTTATGTCCGGGTGGTGATCACGAATCAATCCGGGATCGGCCGCGGCCGCTATGGCGAGGCCGAGTTCCAGGCGGTCGAGGCGGAGATGGAGCACCAGCTTGCGACGGCCGGCGCAGGCGTGGACGCCGTGTATCATTGTCCCCATCAGGCCGAGGCGGGGTGTGCCTGCCGCAAGCCCGGGACGGCGTTGCACCGTCAGGCGATCGCGAGCCTGCAACTCGACCCCTTGCGCAGTTGGTGTATCGGTGATCGCACCGGCGACGTCCTCGCCGCCAAGGCCCTCGGGGCGCGCGCGATCCTTGTTCGCAGCGGCGAGGGTCGGCACCACGAGGCCGCCGCGATGGCCGACGGTATCCCGGTCGTCGCCGACCTCGCCGCTGCCGTCGACCTGCTGCTCCCCCCGGCATGACGCCCGTGACCATGGCCGTGGGCCTCGAAATGATGGGAGATGCACGCATGGAGCGACGCCCCACGATTCTTATCGCCGACGATCACATCCTCGTGGCCGCGGCACTCACCACCGCCCTTGAAGAGTGGTTTCGCGTCGCAGGCGTCGTGCAGACCGTCGAGGCCCTGGGTCCCGCCCTCCAGACCACCGGGGCGCGGGCCGTGGTGCTCGACGTCGGCTTCCCGGAGGGGAGCTCGCTCACCTCGCTGCCCGACCTCGTCGAGATGCACCCGGACGTGCGCTTCGTGGTCCTCACGGCGCACGCCGACCGGGTCCTCCTCAATGCCGCCCTCGAGGCCGGCGCCGCGGCGTTCGTGGTCAAGCACTCCGCGCCGACCGAGCTCCGCGTCGCGATCGAGGAGGCCCTGGCCGGGCGCATCTACGTGACCCCGCTCCTGCACGTGCCAGGGCCCGAGGAAGCGATGTTCCAACCCGAGCCGCGATCGAGCGCCGTGCTGCCCCAGTTGAGCTCCCGGCAACTGCACGTCCTGCGCATGCTGCGCGACGGGGCGTCCTACAAGGAGATCACCGACGTGATCGGCATCTCGGTCAAGACGGTCGAGTATCACCTGAATGCCATTCGGGGCCGCCTTGGCCTCGCCAAGGTGTCGGAGATCGTGCGCTGGGCCGAGGAGCACCTCCCGCCCTCATCGGGCGAGGCGCCAGGACGCCATGATCCGCAGGACACGCCGCCCCCCCCCATCGGATAGCGCCCTGACACCGGCCGCCTCCCCCACGGTGTCGGGGCTGGCGCCCGGCCCGCGGCGTCACGGCAAGGGGCCGGGCATCCGATTATCTTCGCCACCTGTGTCCCTACGCGTAGCAGTGGCAGTATCGGGCCGCGGGAGCAACCTGCGCGCCCTGCATGAGGCGCTGGCGGGCCACCCCCGCGCGGCGGTCGTCCTGGTCTTGAGCGAACGAGCCGCCCCGGCGATCGCGTGGGCCGAGGAGGCAGGCGTGCCGAGCCACGTGCTGGCCGACCATGGCAACGCCACCGAGTGGCTTCGGGTGCTCGCGGAGGCCCGCGTGGACCTCGTGGTCTTGGCGGGCTACCTCAAGCTGGTGCCGGCACCCGTGGTTGCGGCGTTCGAGGGGTGGATGATCAACATCCATCCCTCACTCCTGCCGCGGCACGGCGGACCGGGAATGTACGGGCGCCGCGTGCACGAGGCGGTCCTGGCGGCCGGTGAGGTGATGAGTGGAGCGACGGTGCACTTGGTGGACGCCGAGTATGACCGCGGCGCCATCCTTGGGCAGGGTCGCGTGGCCGTCGCGCCCGACGACACGGCCGCCACCCTCGCGGCCCGCGTGCTGGAGGTGGAGCACCGCCTCCTCCCGGCAGCGGTGCAGGCGGCGGCCGCAGCCGGCTCCCCGGTGCCGTTCGACCTGACCTGACTTGTGGAGGACGATTGTCCCGTCCGGAGAGAAACTGATGCCACGTGCCCTGATCTCGGTGAGCGACAAGCGCGGCATTGTCGCGTTTGCTCATGAACTCACCCAACGCGGGTGGGAGATTGTCTCCACGGGCGGCACGGCCGCGCTCCTGCGCACCGAGGGGATCGCGGTCACCCCGGTCGACGAGATCACCGGCTTCCCCGAGATTCTCGATGGCCGCGTCAAGACGCTGCATCCGGCGGTCCACGGCGGCCTCCTCGGCCGGCCCGACCTCCCAGAGCATGTCCGACAGCTCGCGCAGCATGGTATCGCCCGCTTCGACCTGGTGGCCGTGAACCTGTATCCGTTCCGCACCACCATTGCCAGACCCGACGTCACCTTCGAGGACGCCACCGAGAACATCGATATCGGCGGGCCCTCGATGCTGCGCTCGGCCGCCAAGAATTTCGCCCACGTCCTCCCGGTGGTCGACCCGCGCGACTATCCGCGCGTGCTCGAGTTGCTCGCCGCCGGCGAGATTCCGATGGAAGTGCGCCAGGACTTCGCGGCCAAGGTCTTCTCGCACACCTCCGACTACGACAATGCCATCGCCGGCTACCTGACGCCGCGCGATGAGACACTGCCGGGGCGGATCACGCTCTCCATGGAACGCCAGCAGACGCTGCGCTACGGCGAGAACCCGCAGCAGCGCGCCGGTCTCTATGTCAGCGAGGAGCCGCGCGGCATCGGTGACCTGGCCCAGCGCCAAGGCAAGGAACTCTCCTTCAACAACCTGCTGGACATTGACGCGGCGATGCTCGCCGTCTCCGCCTGGCCGCATCGTCCGGCGTGCGCCGTCATCAAGCACACCACGCCGTGCGGCATCGCGGTGGGGCGATCCGGCGCCGAGGCGTTCGCCCGGGCCCGGGCCACCGATCCCGTCTCGGCCTTCGGCTCCGTGATCGCTTTCAACACGGTGGTCGACCGCGCCACCGCCGAGGCGATGGCCGACCTCTTCGTGGAGGTGGTGACCGCCCCGGCCTTCCATGACGACGCCCTGGCGGTGTTCGGGGCCCGGAAGAACCTGCGGGTCGTGGAGTTGCCGGTACCGGGCGGCTCCGGCCAGCTTGACTGGAAGCGCATCCGCGGCGGCTTCCTCCTGCAGGAGGCGTTCAGCTTCGATCCCTCCGAGCGCGCGTGGCGCGTGGCCACCACGCGCGAGCCGACCGTGGCCGAGTGGGATGATCTCCGCTTTGCCTGGGC
>JBBQQJ010000068.1:0-12782 GCA_038216165.1 Gemmatimonadales bacterium
TTCGATGTCGTCCTGAATGACCTGACCGACGAACCAGCGGTGGGTGGCCTGATCTACGTTGGCCGCGACCTCACCGAACGCAACGCACTCGAGCTGCGGCTGCGGCAATCCCAGAAGATGGAAGCTGTGGGCCGGCTGGCCGGTGGGGTGGCTCACGACTTCAACAACCTGCTCACGACCATCATCGCCTCGACCGACCTCCTGTTGGAACAGCAGGTCGAGGGTGAAGTGCGCGACGATCTCGGCATCATCCGCCAGGCCGCCGGGCGCGCGGCGGGCCTGACCGGCCAGCTCCTGGCGTTCTCACGCCAGGAGCGGTTGCAGCGCCGCCCGCTGGACCTCGCCGCGCTTGCGGAGGAGACGGTCTCGCTGTTGCGGCGCCTCCTGGGGGTCGATGTCAGCGTGCGACTGTCCTGCGAGGGACCTGCCCTGCCGATCACAGGCGATGCCAACCAGCTCGCCCAGGTGGTGGTCAATCTCGCGTTGAACGCGCGTGACGCGATGCCGCGGGGGGGCGTGCTGACGATTCACACCGGGACACGCACCTTGGTGTCACCGCTCGAGACCCGCGGGAATCCGCTGCCGGCAGGCGAGTATGCCGTGCTCGAGGTGGGTGACACCGGCGGGGGCATGGACGAGGCGACGCTGGCCCGCGTCTTCGAACCGTTCTTCACCACCAAGGCCGCCGGCAAGGGGACAGGCCTCGGCCTGGCCACCACGCAGCGGATCGTGGAGGAGCATGACGGCGGGATCGTGGTGGCGTCGACGCCTGGGCGCGGCACCATGATCACCATCCTGGTGCCCGTGGGGCCGCTGGGCGAGAGCCCCCCTGCTCTGGCGTCACCGGCTGGACGTGCGACCGGAACCGAGACGATCCTCGTCGTGGAAGACGAGGCCTCGGTGCGCGACGTGACCGCACGGATCCTCACCCGGTTGGGGTACCATGTCCTCACCGCGGCCGAGGCGGGGCAGGCCCGACGGCTGCTGGCGGACCGCTCGCTCCCGACTCCCCACCTGATGGTGACCGACATCATGATGCCGGGGATGACCGGGCCGGAACTCGCCGAGCGGGTGGCGACAGCTCACCCCGACATGCGCATCCTCTTCATCAGCGGCTACCCCGGGGATGAACTGGGACGACTGGGGCTGGGTGCCGAGAAGGTACCGTTCCTGCAGAAGCCGTTCACGCCGACGGAGCTGGCAGGACGGATCCGGGAACTCCTCGATCAGGCGTAGCGGTGGAGGGGCTGGCGCAATCCCGACCGCGGTGCGTTATTTGGGCGTCGGTTGCGCCCGTCGGCGCGCCTCGTCCAATCCCACCGTTCAGGGTCTGTGAAGCGACGAGCTGTTCGATGCCTGCCGGCAGGCCGCTCCTGCACCCAGTGGTGCACTGCGGCCCGCCGACCCCGCGCCTGTGGCGCGACAGGCTCCCACTGGTGAGGCCCCGCAGCGTAGCGCGCCGCATTCTGGCGCTGGCGATCTCGCGCGGTGGCTCACCACCAAGGTTATCGCACCGTGACCCGGGCTCTCGTGGCGCGGTCACAGTGCCCATTTCCGGTCCACCATTCAGGAACCCGATGCAGACATCCGCGTTGCACCCCGCCCTCGCCGCTTGCCGGCGCCCGTCCCCGAATCGTCATCGCGCGGCCTGCCCCCGCCCCACCCGAGGTGCTGCATGAGTGAACCGCGTGGGCGTCCCCCGAAGCGTCGTGGTGGGCGCGGACGCGGCAAGCGCCGGCCGAACGGGCCGGAGAACGGGAGCGGCAACGGGAGTGGCAACGGCGGCGGCACGGCGGTGCACGAGATTCCGGCCAATTGGGAGCCAGGGACCGGACCGATCGTCACCGGAATTCTCGAGCTGACCGATCGGGGTGGCGGCTTCCTGCGCCAGCGCTCCACTTCGTACCTGCCGGGCGGTGATGACGTCTTCGTCCCGCAGGCGATCATCTCCCGCTATAAACTGCGCCCGGGCGACGAGGTCGAGGGTGAGGCCGGTCCGCCGCGGGGCGGCAAGGCGCCGGCGTTGGCATCGGTCCACACCATCTGCGGGCTCTCCCCGGAGGAGTGTCAGGGGCGACCGGACTTCGCGCGCCTCTCGGCGATGCACCCGACGGAAATGCTGCGACTCACGAAGCCCGGCCCCTTGGCCCGGGGTGCCGACGTCACACCTGCGCTGATCGACCTCCTCGTGCCGCTCGGCAAGGGCCAGCGCGCCCTGGTGGTGGCGCCAGCCAAGGCGGGCAAGACGACCCTGCTCACGGCGATCGCCCGGGGCATCGCGGCCAACCATACCGACGTGACGATCTTCATCCTCCTCGCCGACGAGCGGCCCGAAGAGGTCACCGAGATGGAGATGGCAGGGGTGGGCGAGGTGATCGCCTCGAGCTTCGACTTCGGCGCGGAGCGCCACGTGGCGATTGCCGAAATGACGCTGGAACGGGCGCGCCGCCGCGTGGAGCTGGGACAGGACGTGGTGATCATCCTCGACTCGATCACCCGGCTGGCACGCGCCTACAACAACATCGACCGCGGGTCGGGGCGCACGCTCTCCGGCGGCATCGGGGCCGAGGCGATGGAGCGCCCGAAGAAATTCTTCGGCAGCGCCCGCATGGTGGATCCGAGCAAGGGGAAGGGGTCGCTGACAATCATTGCCACGGCGCTGATCGACACCGGCTCGCGCGCCGACGAGGTCATCTTCGAGGAATTCAAGGGGACGGGCAACGCCGAAATCGTGCTGTCACGCGAGTTGGCAGAGCGCCGCATCTTCCCCGCGATTGACATCTCCGCCAGCAGCACCCGACGCGAGGAACTCCTGCTCGACAAGGAATCGCTCAAGCGCTCGCATGAGTTGCGCAACACCGCGTCCGACCTCCCGGCCAGCAAGGCGGTGGAGTTGGTGCGCGAGATGGTGATGCGCTAAGCGGAGAGAAACTCGTGCACCAGCCCGTGGAAGTGGTGCACGCCGTTCTCGCGGGCGGCCGAGTAGCGGCCGCGATCATACGCACGTGACCGCAGGTTGCGCTGCACCACCTCACAGATCGCGATGTCCTCGTCCTGGATCTCGTCGCTGAACGCCACCAGCCGGGTCCAGGTCGGGTCGGTGGTCGCGTCGGCCGGCGGGTCCACGGCATACCACTCGAATACCACCTCGCAGCGATCCACGCCCCGCGGAATCACGAGATTGGTCTGCATCTGCCCCTGGTAGATGTTCAGCATGAGGTTGGGGAAGAGCCAGTAATACTGGGCATCATCCCCCTCCCCCGCGGGAACGTAGATGCGCTCGGGTCCGTGCCCCGTGCGCAAGGGCGCATGCTGCAACGACCAATACCGATGGGGCTCGACGCGATACGCGTCGTAGTCGAGCTCCTTGTAGAGTCCGGGATGGACGGCCGGGAGGTGATAGCCCTCGAGGTAATTGTCCACGTACACCTTCCAGTTGCACGCGATCGTCCAACGCTTCTGCATCACGAAGCGCATCGACTCCGGCTGGAAGGGGGCAGTCCGTTCGGGGATGCCGTCGAGGAAGTGCGCCAGCGGGGGCGCCGTGCGGTCGAGGTTCGCGAAGACGAGCGGCCCCCATGTCGCCACCTGGACCGGCATGAGGCGCATCGCCTCCGGATCGAACCCATCGGTGCCCGCCATCTCCGGCGCCCGAAGCAGGGTCCCGTCAAGACGATACGTCCAGCCATGGTAGCGGCACTGCAGCGTCTGTCGGATGCCGCAGCCGGTGGCCACGGGACCGGCCCGATGCAGACAGATGTTGTGGAAGCCGCGCAGCCCGTTCGCATCCCGCACGACCACGACCGCCTCGCCGCTCACGTCGGCCGTCAGATAGCTCCCCACGGCCCCGAGATCGGCGAGCCGGCCAACCGGCTGCCAGGTGCGCCCGAAGATGTGCGTCTCCTCGAGCGCGAACCACACCGGGTCGACATAGAGGCCCGCCGGAATCGTCTCGGCGTACCGAATGTCGGGATTGAAGGAGAACGGCACGCGCGCCTCCGTGCTCCCGCCTCAGCCGCCCTGACTCGAGGGCGGAATCATGCCCTTCATGCGCATGTAGGTGACCATGTTGCCGTAGTGCTCGGCGAGATGGGCAATGTTGAAGGCAAGCCCCCAAGTGACACTCCCCTTCATGCCGAAGAAGGCGACCTGATCGTGGTGGCGGTCCTTGGCCCAGATATGGGCCTTCTGGCAGTACTCGATCGATGCCTGCAGCGCGTTCACCTGCGCCGCCTTGTCCGGTGCCTGCTCGTAGTCCATCGTGGCCGGGCTCTTCTCACTCATGATGGCGGCACAGATGCCGAAGTTGCTGTTGGCGACATGCCCGACAAGCTGCCCGAACGATCGGACCTCAGGCATGGGCTTGAACGCATAGTCGGCCTCGGGCATCTGCTCGGCGCCCTGGACGAGCCAGCCGCCATATTGGGCCAGGAGCGGCATGAGGTCGCTGGGCGGGTCGGTGTGCTCCTGGGCCACGAGGGGCACGGCGGTCAGAGTGCCGAGGAGCGCGAACAGACGGATGGACATGGGACCTCCGGATGGGAAGAGACGATGCGGAACCCAACCCTACGAAAGTACCGCACGGGAGATGCGCCGGTAAGGGCCGCGCTCACCCTCCGATGCGCTTGACGGTCCAGCCGCGCTGCTGGAGCTCGGCGACCACCACGTCGCGATGATCGCCCTGCAACTCGATCACCCCGTCGCGCACCGTCCCACCGGAACCGCAGCGCTGCTTGAGCGCCTTGGCCAGCGCCGCGAGGGCCTCCCCCGCGAGGGGGACGCCGGTGACGATCGTCACACCGGCGCCCTTGCGGCCTTTGGTCTCGCGCCCGACCCGCACGACGCCGTCGCCCTTGGGGGGGGCATCCCCCCGACGGCACCGGCACGCCGAGAGCGGCTGCCGACAATCGGGGCAGGTCCGCCCGAGCTCGGTGGAATAGACCAGACCGCCGCTGCGCTTCTTCATGCCAGGAGGAATGCCGTGTCGGGAGACGACCCGCGCACCACCATGGCGGCGGCGGCGCGTCCGCAGATCGCCCCGACCACGTTGCCGGTGCCGGAATAGCCGCCAATGGCCCAGACGCCGGGGCGCACCTGCTCGAAGATCGGGAGCCCATCGGGGGTGTAGCCCACCACCCCGGCCCAACGGTGGGTCACCGGCGCGCGCACGCCCAGCCGCTCGCGCAGGTGCGACTCCAGCAGCGACTGGACCGGTTCGGCGGGTGCGGCCACGTCGGTCCACTCCGCTTCCCCGCCGCGATCGCGCATGCCGCCAAGCGCAATGGCGCCATCGGGCAGTTGCTGCCAGTACTCGTAGCCATAGCGGGAATAGACGGCGTGCGGGGTGGCGTACGCTGTGGTGGGCGCGGTGGCGAGCATTTGCAACCGCGCGGTGCGCACCCGGCCGGAGAGCTCGGGCAGCAGTTGCTCCAGCCGGCCGTCCACGGCGACGATCACAGCGCCACACCGCACCTCGCCCCGGTCGGTGACCACGCGGTCGCCGGCGATGGCGCAGGCCGCGGAGTGCTCGAGGAGGCGCGCACCGCGGGCCACGGCCCGCTCAGCCAGGAGTCGGCAGCGCTGCAAGGGCTGGAATACCCCGTCGGTCGGGATCCGGAGCCCCTCGCCCTCGGGGCCGGCATACCATTCGGCGGGAAGCCCGTCATCCTGCATCGCGGCCAATTGCGCACGGCAGTCGTCCAGCTCCTCCGCGCTTTCTGCCACCCGGAGCGAGCCCGCCCGACGGATCGCCTCAGGCGTCTCGGCCTGCATCCGGTCGATCTCCGCCACGGTCCGCCGATAGAGCGCCACCGCACGCCCCCGACCGGCGATGCGCACGGCGTCGTGGTGGAAATCAGCCGGCCCAGCCAGAAGAAAACCGCCGTTCCGCCCCGCGGCACCACCGGCCACGGAACCCGCGTCGAGTCCGACCACACGCTGGCCCAGATCGAGCAATTCATGCACGGCAGCGAGTCCCGACCCACCGAGGCCGATCACGCACACGTCCGCCTCGACCTCCCCTGCCAGCGAGGGGAAGCCCGGCCACGGCGCGTTGTCCCAGACGGGCAGCGTCATGGTGTCGCCGCACGGAAGAGGGTGATCGACTGCGCCAAGGCACTCGCGTAGCGCGCGCGATTGCCTTCCGTATCGCGAACTCCCGTGAACTGCATCTCCATCTGGACCGCATCGACACTCCCGCCATCACGTGAACCATGGCGTGCCGTGATATAACCACCGGACCAATACGCCTCACTACTCAGTGGAGCGGGAATCGCAGGACTCGGGACTCCGGAATAGCCACGCGCGGTCATCAGTGCCCCAATGCTCTGCGGCCCACGAAGCACGGCCACGATTCCACCCGGAAAACTCGTGGCTCGCGCACGCATCGCGGTGGATGCGGCGAATGGGAGCAAGGAGGCATCATTGCCTCGCAATTGTGCGCCGGTCACCAGATAGCCCCACTCCACCCGCTGGACCACATGGCCATGCCCGTGGACATCGATCAGCAGGCCGTTGCTGAACGTGCCTCCCACCGTGGCACGAGCCACCTCGAGGAAATGCTGGTACTCGCGCCATGCCCGCACTGCGGCCGGCTGTGCTTCTGCCGCCTCGACGACGTCACGATTTGGATCGAGCTTCGTTCGGCGGAGGCGCGAGACGACCATGTGGGGTCTCTGCCCTGTCTGGAGGAGGAGTGCGGCCGAGATCGCGTGGGCCATCTCCTCCGTATTGGTGTCGCGCACCTGGGTACCGCCCGCGCGGTCGGGGATTTCCGACGGTGTCCACGCCCCTCCGTGCGGCGCCGAGAGGATGACCGGTCCATCACCGACGTGATACTCGATGTAGCCGTTGGCGCCGAGCATGGTGGTGCCGGGAACGGCAAGCGTCGCGGTGGCGGCAAATTCCACGACGTCCGAAGATTCGATCGCCTGGAGGCGCTGTACGCTGGTCGCGGGGCCAAGGATCCAGGTGGCGCGCGCGAGTCCATCGGCCCCAGCGGTGACCAGCGAATCGACGACCCATCCGCCACCGCCGATGATGCTGAAGCGAACGACGGAACCGGGGCGCGGCGCGCCACTGGGTGCCACGGCGCGCACCGTGAGTTGTACGGGCAGGGCGGATCCGCCGACGGCAGTCTGCTCGTTCCCCGCAACGCGAACGAGTGCCGGGAGGAGATGCGGGCCGGGAGGCGCTGTTGGCGACGCGCAGGCCGCCGCCAGTATCAGCCATCCCACTGATCGTGACGTGGTCAGTTGATCCCCACGCGCCCCTTCACGGAGCGGATCAGCGGCGCCGGGTCGTAGCCCACGCCGTCCTTGAACACGTACGCCGTGGCCCGGATGGCCAGCGGATCGGCCGGGAGGTTGCCGCGCACCACCACGAGGTCGGCGATCTTGCCCGCTTCCACGCTGCCAAGATCCTGTGCCACTCCAAGAATCCTGGCGCCGTTGAGCGTCATGATCTGCACCACCTGCGCCGGCGAGAAGCCGGCCTCGAGCAGCAGTTCGTAGTTGCGCTGGTCGCCAAACCCGGGCAGCGCACCGCCGATGCCGGTCGGGTCCACGCCAGCACCAAGCAGGCCGCCGGCATCGTGGAAGGCCTTCTCGAACGCCATGGCGTTCTTGAGCATCGGCACCGTGAGGACCGGGTTGGGGTTGTCGTCGATCAGCTGCTTCTGGGCCAGGTAGGCGTCGCGCACTTCCGGCGCCATCGCCTCGAGGGCGCGCGGATCGAGTACAGCCGGGCGTCCGGGAAAGACGAGCTCGTAGATGGCGAGCGTGCTGGTCATCGGCACCTCGTTGTCCACCATCGCCTTGATCGTCGCTCCCCACGCCGCCACGCCGGGATTGGCGTTTGTGGCCGCCGTGGCGGTGGCGAGGATGTTGGCGGGGCATTCGTTCGTCGTCTTCCCGGGGGCAAAGTCGCTCGCCGTCGGGAGGCCGTGTTCGAGGTTGTCGATCCCCATCGCCACCGCTTCCTGGAAGGAGACCGAGCAGATATGTCCGGTCACCTTCATGCCGCGCTTGTGCGCCTCCTCGATGATGACCTGGAGCTCCTCGCCACGGATCGTGGTGTAGGCCTTGAGCCAGGTCGCACCCTCGTCACCCCAATAATTGACGAAGCGACGCGCCTGCTCCGGCGTGTGGATCTCGGCCATGTACCCACCGCCCTCGCCCGTGAAATAGGGCGTGGTGATGTGGATGCGCGGGCCGGGCGCCTCGCCACGATCAATGGCGGCCTTGGCGTTGATGTCCTGGTACGGGGCGTTGCTGCCGGTGGTGCGGATCGTGGTGACACCCGAGGCGAGATAGAGCCGCGTCGAGGTCAGCGTGCTGGCGACCCGCCGCCCGCCCGGCGCGGTGTAGAAAAGGTGATTGTGCACGCCGACGATCCCAGGCAGCACGGTGTGGCCCGTGGCGTCGATGGTGCGGGCGCCGGCTGGCACCGGCGTGCTGGCGGTCGGCCCGACGGCAGCGATCCGACCATCGCGGATGAGGACGGTCTGGCCCGATCGCGGCGCGGCACCGGTCCCATCGATCACGAGGGCATTGGTGAGTGCCACCACCGGTTCGTCCACGTTCGTGTACGCGCGGACCTGCCGCGTGAGCTGTTCGGCACGCTGGGCCGATGCGGGGACGGTGAGTACCAGGGCCAGCCCGAGCAACGTGAAACCACGCATCATTCCTCCACCGTAAAATGAGTCATCATTCCGCTTTCGACGTGTTCGGCAATGTGGCAGTGCAACATCCAATGGCCGGGGTTGCTGAACTCTACCACGATATCCACCGTTCCGCCCGCCGGGAGGAGCGCGGTGTCCTTCCAGGCGCGGTGTGCCGGGTCCGTCGGCACGCCGTTCACCGCCACCACCATGAAGCGTTGGCCGTGGATGTGCACCGGGTGCTGCATCGCATGCAGCGAGTTGCGGGGATTCACCAGGCGCAGGGTTCGCACCTCGCCCCGCCGCACCGTGAAGGCTGCCGCCTCGTTCTCGCGTCCGGTCAGGGCATCCCGCACGAACCACTCCGCCTGGGCGCCTGTGGTGGCCCAGTTCATCATCGGCATCGTCCCGCTCCACTCCACCGGATGGAAATAGGCCGAGTCCAGCAGCATCATCCGTGACGTCGTGAACGGCAGGTTGCGCGGGCGCAAGCCGAACTCGAGGACGTGCTGGGGGTGAGGGGTGAGGGGTGAGGGGGACCCGCCCGCGTTCACATCAGGGAAGTCCCCTCGTGTCTCGGCAGGGTGCGGATAGAGTTGAGGCACGGGCGTCAGCCGCGGGACGGAGATGACCCCGAGGGTGTCCACTTGCGCGACGAACCGGCCGTACAGGTGATCGATCGCCTGCACCTGATTGGTGAGGACGACCGGTCCCGTGCCATCCGGGATGATGTCCACGGCGTACCGTTCGGCCGGCGCGATCACCACGCTCTCGACATCAAGCGGCGCCGGGAACGGGCCCATGTCGGCCGCGACGAGACGCATGCGCGCATTGCTGGCGACCACGTTGAAGGTGCGCGTATTGGCGGCGTTGGTGAACCAGAAGCGGATCGTGTCGCCAGCGCGCGCAGTGCCGGTCCAACGCGGTTCACCGTTCACCAGAATGACGTTGCCGAAGCGTCCCATCAGCGCGTGGGTGGGCTGCTCCACGCCATACGGGACCAGCCCGTCGTGGCCGATGAGAATGTCGTCGAGGAGGAGCAGCTCCTCGCGTGCCACTTCCGGCAGCCCCGCCATCCCGCGGACCATGATGTTGCCCGCGAGCCCGAGGTCCTGCTGCATCTCCTCGCGCACATGCGGGTGGTACCAGTAGAGTCCGGCGTCGGGAAAGCGCAGCGTGTAAGTGAAGGTCGCGCCGGGAGGCACCGGGGCCTGCGAGAGCGGCGGGGCCCCGTCCATCCGCCAGTCCTGCCGGAGGCCGTGCCAGTGCACACTCGACGGTTGATCGAGCTCGTTGACGAAGTGCACGGTGACGCTCGTGCCCCGTTCCACCTGGAGTACCGGACCGGGGATCTGGCCGTTGAAACCGAGCATCACGTGTTCACGCCCGTGGATGCGCTTGCGCACCACGCCGGCCACCAGGGTGAGGGTGTCGCCATCCTGCAGGCGCATCACTTCCGAGCGTCGCGCCATCGGCGTGGCGGTGGTGGCGCGCGGGAGCTCGGCACCCACCGCCGGGCGCAACGCCATTTCGGCCGGGAGCATGGCGAAGCCCGCTGGCATCGGCACGGTGGTCCACCGCGCGACCGTGTCGGCACCAGGCGCCGCCGGGTCCGGTTGATGCCCGGCATGCTCACCCTGCGCTGCGAGTTCGTCGGCGGTCATCCCGATCAGCCCGGTGGCGAACTCCAGGAAATCCGGTGGCTGCATCCGCGTGCTGGGCGAGCCACCGCGCAACATCGTGCGCCCGGTGCGCTCGCGGGTGGTCGCCTCGGCTTCTGCCGTCACGACGATGATGAACTGGTTGAAGGCCACCTCGGCGAGCACCGTGGTGCCGTTGGTGACCGCACCGAGCGGCACCCAGATCCCATACCGCGGCGTGGTCGCCCACGCGATGTAGGTCGTGGCGTCGGGGGTGACGTCGCGCGGCGCCGGCAGGCCGCTGAGAGTGATCCGTGGTCGGTAGCGATGGATGCCATCACGCGTGACGGCCACGGTGAACGGGCCGGGGGCGATGTCGAGAGCGACGTATCCCGAGATCCCCGCCGGGGCAGTCGGCGCCGGCACCAGGTAGAGGCAGTAGAGGTCTGCCGACGGGACGTGCGGTCCCGTGGGTGTGCACGGATCGGCCTGGGCGGCGAGGGGGGGGGCGAGGAGGGCGACCGCGATCCTCCAGAGTGATCGCAGGCCACGACACGGAACAGGCATGCACGGAGCCTAGGGCCTTTCCGCCCCCTGCGCCAGTCGCGTCAGCGCTTCACCCGTCACCCGGAAGGTGGTCCAGTCGTCCAAGCCAACGGCGCCAAGTGACTGGTAGAAGCCGATCGCATCGGTGTTCCAGTCCAGCACCGACCACTCGAGCCGTCCGCAGTCGCGCGCCACGGCGAGGGCCGCGAGCCGGGCCAGCAGCGCCCGACCGATGCCCCGGCCGCGCCACGCCTCGCGGACGAAGAGATCCTCCAGCCACATGCCGCGCCGGGCGAGGAAGGTGCTGTAGTTGTGGCAGAAGAGCGCGAAGCCAGCCGGTGTGCCGTCGTGTTCCGCGATCAGTACCTCGGCCTCGGGTACCGCCCCGAACAGGGTGGCGGCCAGCCGCTCCTCAGTGGCCACGCAGGCATCGCGCAACCGCTCGTACTCGGCCAGTTGCTGGATCAGGTCGAGGATCAGCGGCACATCGGCCGGGGCGGCCGGTCGGATGGTGGTCGGCATCACGGCGCCTGCGGCCGGACGGGCGGGGGCGGCAGCGGGCGCCGATCGAACAGCAGGACGGCATCGGGCCCGACCCGGATTGTCTGCTGCCGTACGGACCGGTCACGCTGGCTGATCCAGAAGGTCGCTTCGTTGGCAAGGTTCAGCGCCCGTACCCGCCAGGTGCGAACGCCGCCAATCTGGTCCTCGCCCTCCACGCGCATCTCGACCACGCCCACGCTGGCGAGCGGCGGCACGAACACGGTCAGTGGAATGGTCGTGCCGAGATAGAGCAACCGGCCGCGCAGGGCGATGTCGATGTCGACGGCATTGATCGTGGAGTCCGGCATCGCCACGTCCACCTCGACGGGGTTGCCGGTCGGCCCGGTGAGCCGTCCCCGAGCCCGCCCGCCGGTGACATCGACGCCTTCCGTCCCCTGTGGTGTGGCGGAGACGTACCGCACGGGCATGCCGGTGTCGAGTCGGGAGATGACGGTGTCAATCCGTGGCCCGAAGACGGCGGCGTCCGTGGTGAGGACACGGTGGCGGAGCGTGATGCCGCTCTCGGTGCGGGTGGTCAGTTGGTCGATGAGGCGCCCGACGGCCACGGTGTCGGCACCACGCACCAGCCACATCGAGAGGGTGTCGGTGCCGAGCGCATAGGGGAGTTGCTGCGCCGGAAGGGGCGCGATGCCTGTGCAGAGGCCGAGGAGGGCGAGGACGACGAGGCGATGCCGCATATCGGAAGGTCTACGTGCGCAGCGCCGCCTGCAACCAGCCGCCGGCCAGGAGCAGCGCGACGGCCTTCCCCCACCGCGGCCACCGCGGCCACCAGACGGCGAGGCTCACGATCGCGGCGAGGGTGCCGAGCATCGCGAGCGGGAAGACCGCGGCGAGGTCAGGTTCGGGCGTGCCGAGCACGAGGAGCCGTCGGGCGGCGAGCCCGACCGCGAGTCCGAGCGCCAGGGTGCCCGAAGCGGCGTACCAGCGGCGCAGCGCCGCCGCGACGGGCTGCCGACGGGCGATCCGCCACCACGCCATGGCGATGACGGCGATGAGGATCAGCGCGAGGTCAGCGATCACAAAGACGCGGACGGGTGGGCTGCTGATCCCGGGGGCGAGCTGGTCACCGACGATGGTGCGGGCGGCGCGCAGGCTGCGATCCAGTCCGCCCGCCCAGCCCAACCCGCCGTCGGCGGGCCACGCGTCGCCGACCACGCGGGCCAGCAGGACGGCCGCGAGCAGGGGCAGGAGGGCGAGCAGGACGCGACCGGGGCGGCCCCGGCCGTTGGTCGGATGCGGCCACGCGGCCCAGGCGATCGCGACCACCGGCAGCCCCACCGCGCTCGGGGCCAGGAAGACGGCGGTTGCCGCGGCCAGCCCGCCGTACGCGAGCGACCAGCGCGGGGCGTGGACCATCACGACCAGCATCCCCA
>JBBQQJ010000069.1:0-12594 GCA_038216165.1 Gemmatimonadales bacterium
CCGGATCATCGACGACGTCGTGGCGGGGATGCCGGCGAGTGGATTCGAGCGGGAGACGGACCGCTGGGTCGCCATCGGCATGGCCCTGGGTGCCGCGGGACCCGGCGACGCTGTGCTGCTCGCCGGCAAGGGCCACGAGACCTACCAGGTGATCGGGACGGAGCGGCTGCCATTCGACGAGCGTGACATCGTCCTGGGATTGCTGGGCCGGTGAGCACGCGCTTCAGCGATGCGTTCGTGCGCGGAGCCCTGGCCCTCGATGGGGGGGGGGAGGCCCACCCTGGGTACGTCGCCATCGCGACCGACACCCGACGCCTCCAGCCCGGGGCGCTCTTTGTGGCGCTGCGCGGCGAACGATGCGATGGCCATGACCACGTGGGGGCGGCCCGTGAGGCGGGTGCGACCGGTGCCGTGGTCCGCCGCGGCACACCGGCCACGGCCGGCCTGACCCAATATGAGGTGGACGACACGCTGCGGGCCTACGGCGACCTCGCCCACGCCCATCGCCGGCGGATATCGGGGCCCGTGGTCGCCATCACGGGGCAGAACGGCAAGACCTCCACCAAAGAGATGCTCGCGGCAGCCCTCGGGACCCGGTGGCGCACCCATCGCACCCCTGCCAACGACAACAACCTCGTCGGTGTGCCCCAGACGATTCTTGCCGCTCCACCCGATTGCGAGGCGATGGTGGTCGAGGCCGGGGCCAATCTCCCGGGCGAGATCGCGCGCTATCGTGACATCATCGCGCCGGACCTTGCCATCGTCCTCAATGCTGGCGCGGGACACCTCGAAGGGTTCGGCACGGTGGCCGGCGTGGTACGCGAGAAGCTGGAACTCGCCCGCGGCGTGCCGGTGGTGATCGTCGGCACCGACCCCACCGAGCTGGCGGCCGGGGCTCGGGCACGCGGCGCCGGGCGCGTCATCACCGGCGGGCTGGCCGATGCCGACGTCGTCCCCACGGCGGTGACGCTCACCGCGGATGGTCGCCCGCGCATCACCGTCGACGGTCACACCTTCACCCTGGCCGCACGCGGCCTGCATCAGGCCGGCAATGCGATGTGCGCGTGGGCGGTTGCGCGCGAGCTCGATCTCGATCTCGCCGCCGTGGCGCGGGCGCTGGAGCATTTCGTCGTGCCGGGCGGTCGTGGGGAACTGGTGCGCCACGGGGAGCTCGACATCCTCAACGATGGCTACAACGCCAATCCGTCGTCCTTCCGCACGGCCATCGCCGTGGCGGCCTCGCTGCGCGCCGGGCGCCGACTGGTGTTCGTCGCCGGCACAATGCGCGAACTCGGCAGCGAGAGCGATGCCCTCCACCGCGAGGTCGCGGCCGAGCTGGCGGCGCTCGCACCGGACCTGCTCTGCCTGGTGGGCGATTTTGTCCCCGCCTTCGCGCCATGGCGCGCGGCGTTCGCGGGGCAGGTGCTTGAGGCACCCGACGCGGTCGCGATGGGTCCGCTCCTGGCCGAACAGCTCGTGGGAGATGAACTCCTGGTCCTCAAGGGTTCGCGCGGCACCGCCCTCGAACGTATTCTTCCGCCCGTGCTCGCCCGCGTCCACCAGCCAGAGGCCTGATGCTCTACCACCTCCTTGCGCCGCTGGGCAAGTCGGTCCTGCTCTTCAATCTGTTCAACTACATCTCGTTCCGCGCGGCGGGCGCGATGGTCACCGCGTTGCTGATCGCGTTCGTGATCGGCCCCATGGTGATCCGGCGCCTGCGCGAGCACAAGGTGGGGCAGGTGATCCGCGCCGAGGGCCCGGCCAGTCACCAGGCCAAGCGTGGGACCCCCACCATGGGCGGGCTCATCATCATCGCGGCGACGGTGATCCCGACACTCCTGTGGGCCCAGCTCACCAACCGATTTGTCATCATCACCCTCGTGTCGCTCGTCTGGATGGGGGCCATCGGGTTCCTCGACGACTACCTCAAAGTGGTTGAGGGGCGCCCCCGCGGGCTGGTCGCCAAGTGGAAGCTCGTTGGACAGGTTTCGTTCGGCGTGACGCTCGGCGTGCTGCTCACCTACTGGCCGGTTGTCCCGACCGCCACGATCCCCTCCACGGCCACCACCGTGCCGTTCTTCAAGTCGCTCCTGGTGGTGTTCGTCCCGTGGGTGTACGTGGTCTTCGTGACCGGCGTGGTGACCGGCTTCTCGAACGCCGTGAACCTGACGGATGGCCTCGATGGCCTGGCCACCGGACTCTCCACCATTGCCGCCGGTGCCTTCGCCTTCTTTGCCTACGTCCTTGGTCGCACCGATGCCACCACCTACCTCAGCCTGTTCTACCTCCCCGGGGCGGGGGAGCTGGCCGTGTTCTGTGCCGCGCTCATGGGCGCGTGTCTCGGCTTCCTCTGGTTCAATGCCCATCCCGCCAAGGTGTTCATGGGCGACACCGGCTCGCTGGCGCTCGGTGGAGCCTTCGGGACCATCGCGATCGTGCTGAAGGCCGAGTTCCTGCTGGTGATCGTGGGTGGGGTGTTCGTGGCCGAGGCGGTGTCGGTCATGCTGCAGACCGGTGTGTACAAGTGGTACAAGCGGAGCCGCGGGCGCGAGTATGCCGACGCCCACCGGGTGTTCCGGATGGCCCCGCTGCACCACCACTTCGAAAAGCTGGGGTGGGCGGAGACGACGGTGGTCGTCCGGTTCTGGATCCTGGGGATCTTCTGCGCGCTTGCCGCATTCGCCACCCTGAAGCTGCGATGACCCGCCTCGACCAATGGCGCGCCGATGGGCGCGAGGTGGTGGTCGCCGGGCTGGGCCGGAGCGGCATCGCGGCGGTCCGCCTGCTCCAGTCACGTGGTGTGCCGGTCTACGCCACCGACGACGGTGAGACCGAGTCACTGCGCACTGCCGCGGCCCCGCTGCTCGACCTCGCTGGCGTGGCGGTGCAGGTGGGCGGACACGATGCCGAGCGCATCGGCCAGGCCGGCGCGCTCGTCCTCTCTCCCGGGATCCCACCCGACGCGGCGGTGGTGCGCGCGGCGCGCGCTGCCGGACTGCCCGTGGTGGCCGAGGCGCAGGTCGGACTCGACGCTCTCATCGGCGTTCCGGCCATCATGGTGACGGGGACCAACGGGAAGACCACCACCACCACGATGGTGGGGCACCTCCTCACGGCGGCGAGCCGACCCACCGCCACCGCCGGCAACATCGGCACCGCCCTCTCGGCCGTGGCGCTGGCCTCTCCCCCCCCCAGCTGGCTCGCCGTGGAACTGTCCTCCTTCCAGTTGCACGACTGTCCCGACGTGCGGCCCACGGTGGGCGTCCTCACCAACCTCGCTCCCGATCACCTTGACCGCTATCCATCGCTGGCTGCGTATTACGCCGACAAGGCGCGGCTGTTCGCCAACGCCACACCCGCCTCGATCTGGGTGAGCAACCTGGACGACCACGAGTCCCGGGCACTGGTCGCTGGTGTGCCGGGCCGGCACCTCGCGTTCAGCACCCGGGTGCCCGCCGATGCCTGGTACGACGCCCCGCGTCGCATGCTCATGCTCGCGGGACGTGACCTGATGCCGCGTGACGCGCTGCCGCTTCTCGGCGAACACAACGTCGCCAACGCGCTCGCAGCGGCCTTGGCGGTGCATGCGACCGGCGTGCCCCACGCCATCCTGGCCGAGGGCCTGGCCCGTGTCGCGCCCCTCGCGCACCGCATGGAGCCGGTGGCCGACATTGGCGGTGTGCTCTGGATCAACGACTCCAAGGCCACCAACGTCGCCTCCACGATGGTCGCGCTCCGCGCGATGGACCGTCCGTTCGTGCTCCTCCTCGGCGGACGGCACAAGGGCGAACCGTATGCCGCGCTTGCCGAGGCACTCCGGTCGCACGCGATAGCGGTGCTCGCCTTTGGTGAGGCGGCCGCGGAAGTGGACGCGGACCTGCGCGCGGCGATCCCGGTCGAGCGTGTGCCGGATCTCGCCGCTGCGGTGGCACGCGCGCGCGCGCTCACGCCCGCGGGCGGGGCGGTCCTCCTCTCGCCGGCCTGCTCGAGCTACGACCAGTTCCCGAACTACGAGGTCCGGGGGGCCACCTTTCGGACCCTCGCGGCGGCGCCGTGACGACGAGCACCGTCCGCCATCCTGGCGAGTATCGCTGGGAGACGCGGCTCCTCGCCGTGGTCACGATGGCGCTGGTCTGCTTCGGCATTGCCGCCTGCTTTGCGGCGGGGAGCTACGTCCCGAATTGGTATCGCGCGGCCGAGCCACAACTCAGTGGTGCGGCGATCGGCGGCGCCCTCTTCCTGGGTTTTGCGTACCTCGACTACGCCCACTTGCGCCGCTTCGCCGCCCCCCTCTACTGGGCCACGGTGGCGGGGCTCGGCGTGATCGCGGTCGTGAATCTCCTCTTCCCGGGCCGCCCCGGCCCCGGCGTGGTGCAGGAGCTCGTACCCTACATCAACGGGTCCCGACGGTGGATCACCCTCGGGGTGCAGGTGCAGGTGTCGGAGGTGGCCCGCCTGACGATGCCGATCTTCGTGGCCGCGGTGGCTGCCGGCCTCGGACCAAAGATCCGGTCGCTGCGCCAGGGCTTCGTGCCGGTGATGTGGCCCGTCGCCCTCGTCGCCGCCCTCACGGTGATCCAGCCCAACCGCTCGATGGCGATCCTCCTGCTCGCCGGCGGCGTGGCGGTGGCGTTCGTCGCCGGGGTCCGGTTGGTGCATCTCCTGCTGGTGGCACTCACCGCCATCCCCGTGCTGCTCGTGAGCATCCTCACCTCCTCCGAGATGAACGAGCGCATCGCGGCCTATGCCAACCCCTCGATCGACTGTCCCTCCACCGAGCAGTACTGTGAGTCCTTGATTGGCTTCGGACATGGGGGCGTCTTCGGGGTCGGCTTCGGGAAGGGCACCCAGAAGCTCGGTCACCTCGCCTACGGCTATTCCGACTACATCCTCTCGGTGATCGGTGAGGAGTGGGGACTGATGGGCGTCCTCTTCCTCCTCCTCTGCTTCGTGCTGTTCTGCTGGATGGGCTTCCGGATCGCGCGCACGGCACGTGATCCGTTCGGCATGGCCCTCGCTGGCGGGCTCACCGCGGCGATCGGTGTCAGCGCCTTCCTCCATGCCGGTGTGGTGACCGACCTCCTGCCCGCCACCGGACAGACGCTGCCGTTCGTCTCCGCCGGCCGCCTCGCGCTGATTGTCACGATGTCGGCCACCGGTGTGATCGTGTCGGTCGGCCGCCGCCGCGGGCGCCTGGTGCGACCGCGATGACGACCCTCCTCTTTGCTGGGGGGGGGACTGGCGGGCATCTGATGCCGGCGCTCGCGATGGCTGCTGCGGTCGCGCGCGAGCAGCCGGGTTGGGAGGCGGTCTTCGCCGGGGCGATGCGAGGCGTCGAGTCGCACGTCCTCCCGGCCCGTGGGGTCCCGCACCGCCTCTTTCCGTTCGAGCCGTTGCATCGCCGCGAGTGGTGGCGGAATGCGCGCTGGCCCCTCCTCGCGGCCCGGCTCGTGCGTGCCGTGGACGCCTATCTCGACGAGGTGCAGCCGGCCGCCGTGATCGGCAGTGGAGGGTACGTCAGCGGACCGGTGCTGTGGCGCGCCGCACGCCGCGGCATCCCGACCGGCATTCTCGAACTCGACGTGCGCCCGGGACTCGCCACCCGCTGGCTCGCCTCCGCTGTGCGCGAGATCTGGCTCGGTGCCCCCGAGGCGCGTGCGGCGCTCCCGGCCGGCGCCCGGCGCCGGGCCCTCGTCACCGGGGCGCCGATCGTCTCCCCCGACCCGGCGCGTCGGTCGACAGCCGCGGTGCGCTTCGGTCTCGATCCGTCCCGCCCCGTGGTGGTGATCACCGGCGGGAGCCAAGGATCGCTGGCCATCAATCGGGTGGTGGCGGCCTGGCTCGATGGCAGGGGCGGCGTCGGTACGCAGCTACTCTGGGTCACCGGCCGCGCCACGCACGCCGACTTCGCGCGCTACCATGCCCCGCCCTCCGTACAGGTGATCCCGTTCCTTGATCCGATGGCGGATGCGTGGGCGGTGGCGGATCTTTGCGTGGCACGGGCCGGGATGATGACCGTCTCGGAACTCGCGGCCTGGGGGATCCCGGCAGTGCTGATCCCGTTGCCCACCGCGGCGGCCGACCACCAGACACCCAATGCCGAGGCCCACGCCCGGGCCGGGGCAGGAATCCATCTGCCGCAGGCCGGACTCACCGCCGCCCGGCTCGGCGAGGTGCTGGGTGAGCTGCTGGCCGATCCCTCGCGCCGCGCGACGATGGCCATGGCGGCGAGGGCGCGCGGACGCCCCGACGCAGCGGCCCGTATCGCCGCCCGGATCATCGCGTTGGCCACCTCGCGCTGACGCCCCGTGGCCGGGACTTCCCTCCGCGGGTATCTTGCCCCGGTGTCCGGTCTGTTTGATCCCTCCGATCCCCGTCCGCTCCACTTCCTCGGCATCAGCGGTGCTGGAATGAGCGCACTCGCCCTCGCCGCCCGTCGGCGCGGGGTGGTGGTGTCCGGCTGTGATGCCGACACCGGGGCCTTTGCGGACCTCACGGCGGCCGGTATCACCGTGCAGCTGGGACACGACCCCGCGCACTCCGCAGGGTGTCGCGCGGTCGTGGTCACGGCGGCCGTCCCGACCGACCATCCGGAACTCGTTGCAGCCCGTGCCGCCGGCATCGCCGTGGTGCCGCGCAAGGTGGCGCTGGCCGAGCTCGTCAACGCCGGTACCTTGGTCGCCATCAGCGGCACCCATGGCAAGACCACCACGACCGTGATGACCACGCTCGCCCTCCGTGCTGCCGGACTCCGGGCATCAGGGTTGGCAGGGGGACGTGTGCCCGCCTGGGGCGGCAACGCGCTGCTCGATGACGAGCCACTTTTTGTGGTCGAGGCCGACGAGTACGATCAGGCGTTCCTCACCCTCCAGCCGACGATTGCGGTGGTCAACAACGTCGAAGCGGATCACCTCGAGTGCTATGGCTCGGTGGAGGTGATGGAAGCGGCGTTCGTGACCTTTGCCGGTCGTGCCACCCACTGCTTCGTCGGGACTGCCGACCGCGGCAGTGATCGTGTCGCCGCCACCCTCGGTGATCACGTGGTGCGGTTCGGGACGGAGGAGCGTGCCAGCCTGCGTCTCGAGGTGCTCACGGCGGGCGAAGCCGGGTCCGAAGCGCGCGTCAGCTTTCCCGACGGCACGGCGCTCCTGTTGCGGCTGCAGGTGCCCGGGCTCCACAACCTCCGCAACGCCACGGCGGCGCTGGCGGTGACCCACGCGCTGGGCGGCGATCTCGAGGCCGCCGCCGAGGCGCTGGCGGCATTCGACGGCGTGGGGCGACGCTTCGAGCGGCTCGGCGAGGCCGGTGGCATCGCCTTCGTCGACGACTACGCCCACCACCCCACCGAACTTGACGTCACGCTCGCCGCCGCGCGACAGGCCTTCCCCGGGCGCCGGCTGGTGGCCGCGTTCCAGCCGCACCTCTACTCGCGCACCCGGGACCATGGCACCGCCATGGGGCAACTGCTCGCCGCGGCCGACCTGGTGATCGTCACCGATGTCTATCCCGCCCGCGAGGCCCCGATCGAGGGCGTCACCGGCAAGCTCGTGGCGGACGCCGCGATGGCGGCGGGCGCGATGGTCTGCTACGCGCCGGTCCGCGCGCGCCTGGCCGACGAGGTACACGACCTCCTGCGCGAGGGCGATGTCCTCCTCACCCTCGGCGCAGGAGACATCACCACCGTCGGACGGGACCTGCTGGCGCGCGTGGAGCGGGGCGCATGACGCTCCGTCGGCAGGCCCTCCTCGCGGGCCTCGTCCTGGCGCTCGGGCTCGGTACCGTGACCGCCGCCCCGGCGGTGGTGCAGCGGGTACCGTTCTTCCGCATCCATGCCATCGAGATCGTCGGCACCCGCTACCTCGACGACACCGAGGTGATCAGCCGCCTGGGGGTGCCCGAGGACGCCGACATGCTCCTGCCGCTCGGGCCGGTCGAGGAGGCCGCGATGGGGATTCCCGGCGTCGAGGAGGCCACCGTCTCCCGGCGCTGGCCCGGGACCCTCCGCGTCGTGATGGTGGAGGCGATGCCGGTTGCGCTGATCCCCCACGAGGATCGCCTCGTCCTCGTCGATCGCTTTGGGCACGTGCTGCCGTTCGATCCGCAGCGACTGCCGGCCTCGGTGCCGATTGCCGAGCACGATTCCGCGACGGCCGCGCTCCTCGCCCGGATGCAGCGCACCGATGCGCTCCTGTATGACCAGGTGGATCGTGCATGGCGGGAGGGGGGCGATGTCTTTCTGGCCCGTGCCGACCGGCAGATCCGTCTGCGGGCTGATGCCGGGGTCGAGGAGTTGCGGGCAGTACTGGCGACGCAGACATGGCTCGAGGCCAACGGGACGGCGTGGCGCGAACTCGATGCCCGGTTCCGCGGGCGGGTCTTTGTGCGAAGGGGTGCAGTGTGACGGTTGCCGTCCAGCGGCTCGTGGCCGCGGTCGACTTGGGGTCCACCTCCGTCACCGCCATCATTGGCGAGGTGACCGGCGACCAGCGCGCCTGGGGCCTGCGGATCCTCGGGGTCGGGAGTGAGCCGTCGACCGGGGTACGCCGGGGGCTCATCCGCGACTACGAGGAGACCGTCCGCGCGGTCCGGAAGGCGATGACCGATGCGGAACGGATCGCCGGGATCGAAGTCGGCACAGTGTATGTGGGCGTGGCCGGTGAGCACGTGGCGCAGCGGGTGTCGCACGGCGTGGCGAGCATTCCCGGCAGCGAGATTCGCACCGCCGACCTCGCCCGCGTGAACGATGTGGCCAGCAACGTCTCCTTCGGGCACGATCAGGAGCTCCTCCACGCCATCGCCCATGACTATCGGGTGGACGGTCTGCCCGGGTATGCCGATCCTATTGGCATGGCGGGGGAGCGACTCGAGGCCGAGGTGTATCTTGTGACGGTGCGCTCGAGCGCGGTGGCGCATGCCCGTCGGGCCATCGAGAAGGCCGGGTGGAATGTCGGTGAGTTCGTCCTCGAGCCGCTGGCGGCCTCCTTGGCGGTGCTCACGCCCGAGGAGCGCGACAGCGGGGCCGTGCTGGTCGAGCTTGGCGGTGGGAGCACCACCGTGGCGATATTCCATGGTGGTAAACTGCGGCACACGGCCTCGCTCCGGTTTGCGGGCGGGCATGTGACCAGCGATCTCGTCCATGGCCTGCAGGTGACGCAGGCCGACGCCGAGCGGATCAAGGCGCGCTGGGGTGCGGCCTACGAGCCGATGGTGCCGGAGGTCGAGGTGATCGAGCTGCCGCCGGTGCCGGGAGGCGGGCCACGACAGGCGCCGCGGCGGCTGATCGCCCACATCATGCACATGCGGCTACAGGAAATGCTGGAATTGGCCTATGATGAGGTGGCGCGGGCCGGCTGGGCCATGGCGGGATTGCCCGGCGGGGTGATTCTCTCCGGCGGGGCCTCGGCGGCGCCGGGCATGGTCGAGCTGGCACGGGACGTCTTCGCGGCGCCGGTGCGCCGGGGTATCCCAGCCGATGGCCTCCGTGGACTGACCGATCGTGTAGCTTCCCCGGAGTGCAGCGTGGCTGTCGGACTCGCCCTCTTCGGGGCGCGGCAGGTGGCAATGGGGGGTGGCTTCGGGGCCGGGGGCAAGCCCTCCCCGGCCATGGGACGGGTGCTTGAGCCGGTGCGGCGCTGGTTGCAGGATATCTTCTGACCGACCCTCGGGGGGTGCGGCAATGACGTCAGGAATGACTTTCGAAATCGAGGAACTGCCAGCCCAGAACGCCCGCATGAAGGTCGTGGGCGTCGGCGGCGGTGGCGGCAATGCGGTCAACCGAATGATCGAGGAGCACCTCGCAGGGGTGCAGTTCATCTCGGTCAACACCGATGCCCAGGCGCTCGCTGCCTCCCGCTCGGACCTCAAGGTCCAAATCGGCAAGAAGCTCACGCGGGGTCTTGGGGCCGGGGCACGGCCGGAAATCGGTCGGCAGGCGATCGAGGAGAATCGGGACGAGGTGCTGCAGCACCTCCAGGGCGCGGATCTGGTGTTCGTGACCTGTGGGATGGGCGGCGGTACCGGCACCGGCGCGGCCCCGATCATCGCCCAGATGGCCAAGGACATCGGCGCCCTGACGGTCGGCATCGTCACCAAGCCGTTCCTTTTCGAGGGACGGAAGCGGATGAAGCAGGCCGAGATGGGGATCACCGAACTCCGGCGAAACGTCGACACGATGATTGTCGTACCGAACGAGAGGCTCCTTGCGGTGGTGGGCAAGGGGATCCCGTTCCAAGATGCACTCAAGAAGGCGGACGAAGTGTTGCTGAATGCAACGCGTGGCATCGCGTCGCTGATCACCAGCACCGGCATCATCAACGTGGACTTTGCTGATGTCCGTACTGTGATGCAGAATGGTGGGGCGGCGCTGATGGGGACCGGCATCGGGTCGGGCGAAAACCGGGCACTTGAGGCAGCGCAGCAGGCGATTTCGAGTCCACTGCTCGATAATGTGTCAATCAATGGTGCCAGCGGGGTGCTAATCAACATTCTCGGTGGCGAGGATCTGACCCTCGGCGAGGCTACGCAGATCAGCGAGATCATCCACGATGCCGTCGGAGACGACGCGCAGATCATCTTCGGCGCGGGAAATGATCCGAAGCTCAAGGGCGAGGTGCGGGTGACCGTCATCGCCACGGGCTTCGATCGCGCCGTCACCGGCGAGCCGGTGGTGGAACGCGGCTCCACGGCGCAAATCTTGCCCTTTACCCATCGCAAGCAGGCTGGCGCAGCGTCGCCGGCTCACCATGCCCCGTCGACGCCGACGCCGCAACCGTTCGTTCGGCCCGCGCCATCGCCCAATCCGCGACCGGCATCATCGCCCGACGTGAGTGACATGGAAATCCCGACCTTCATCCGGCGGCAAATGGACTAATGGATCAACGCGCTCCACGCATTCCCCGATTCCCCCGCTTTCCGGCGGCACTCGGCATCCTCGGTGCAGCCGCGGTCTTCACCACCCAGGGCACGTGGCCATGGCCCCGCTTCGAGGCGGTGCCGATGGCGCTCCCGATCGTGGTCACCGATCCGTACCACGTGGTGAGTGACACGTTGCAGCGTGGGGAGACCATCGGGGCGTTGCTGGCGCGTCAGGGCGTGAGCGGGCTCGACTTGTCGCGCGTCGCCGAGGCGCTCTCCTTCGATCCGCGGCGGCTCCGGGCAGGGCTGATCTTCTCGGTCCGCCGTGATGCCATCTCCGACACCCCGACCCAGATCGATGTGCGCCCCGATGATTCGCAGCGGCTCCGGTTCATCCGGACCTCCGCCGGGGGATGGGAAGGCGAGGCGATTCCGATCCGCTGGGTATCGGACACGATCCGCCTTGCCGGCGAGATCAGCTCCAGCCTTTCGGAGGCCTTCGATCGCGAGATGAGCGAGGCGACCCTCGATCGTGGCGAGCGCACCAAGGCGGCCTATGCCCTGGCCGACGTCAATGCCTGGTCGGTCGACTTCACGCGCGACGTGCAGCCGGGCGATCGGTTCGCGACCGTGGTGGAGCGCCTGGTGAGCGAGGATGGCGAGGTGCGCTTCGGTCAGATCCTGGCGAGCGAGTTGCACGTCAACGGCCGCGATATCATGGCCTTCCGGTACACGCCTGCCAACGGCAAGCCCGGCTTCTATGATGCCGAGGGGAAGGCACTCCGTCGTGCGTTCCTCGCCGCCCCGGTGGCGTTCCGTCACATCTCGAGCGGTCTCTCCTCCCGTCGCTTCCACCCGGTGCTCGGCTACTACCGGCGTCATGACGGCATCGACTACGCCGCCAACACCGGCACACCGGTGCAGGCCGCAGGCAATGGCACGGTGGTGCGTGCCGGCCGCGTCGGCGGATACGGTAACCTCGTCGAGCTGCGTCACCGCGATGGCATCACCACCCGCTACGCCCACCTGTCCAGGATCGACCCGAGCATGCGCGCGGGGCGCGCGGTCACCCAGGGGCAACGGGTTGGGCTGGTCGGGATGACCGGCACGGCCACCGGACCGCACCTCCACTACGAGTTCCGGGTCAACGGCGTCCCGCGTGACCCGCGCTCGATGAAGCTGGAGGCGGGGGAGCCGCTCGACCGGAAGGCGCTGCCGGCCTTCGAGGGGCAGCGCGATCTGCTCGCGACGCTCCTGCAGCGTGGCGGCTCGGTACCGATCGTCACCCAGTCCGCCGACTGACCACCACCGCGCCGATGGAGTTGTATCCCGCCATCGACCTGCGCGGTGGACAGGTTGTCCGTCTTGCCCAGGGCGAGGCCGCCCGCCAGACCACCTACAGCACCGATCCCGCCGCGCAGGCCACCGCCTTCGTGGCCGATGGCGCGCGCTGGATCCACGTGGTGGACCTGGATCGCGCCTTCGGTACCGGCGACAACGACGCCGCCATCGCCGCCATCGTGGCGGCCGTCGGCACGGCGCTGCGCGTCCAGGTGGGGGGTGGTGTGCGCGACGTGGCGCGAGCGCGCGCCCTGATCGATCGCGGCGTAGGCCGGGTGGTCGTCGGCACCGCGGCGGTGGACCAGCCGGCCGTGGTGGACGCGATCCTGGCGACCGTGGGCTCGGCGGCGATCGCCGTCGGGATCGCCGCCCGCGACGGCGCCGTCGCCGTCCGCGGCT
>JBBQQJ010000070.1:0-12450 GCA_038216165.1 Gemmatimonadales bacterium
CGGCGGCTGGACTTGTTGCCCTGCACCTCACCGAGGGCACGGACGGAGATCCCCTGCAGGTAGGCCTGCATGACCACCATTCGGCGGCCGTAATCCTTCGGCATACCGGTCGAGGCCGCAGAGCCCCGGTCGGTCCCGAACAGCTCGGCCATCCGGGTGAGGTTGCTGTCCGACGCCGCGCGCATAAACTCCTCCACGGCAGCGACCGGCGTGGCCGAGGGGCGGGACTGCGCCCGGGCAGCCCCCGGGGCTCCAATGGCAACCACGCATGACAGCACCAGCAGACGGAATGGGACGACGGACATGACGGCCTCCGAAGCGAGTCAGGAAGGGCGAAACGTAACCTTGCCGGACGGCGCCCCGCGACCGCCCCGGCTCTACGTGAACGTGGACCACGTCGCCACCGTGCGGCAGGCGCGCCGCACCGACGAACCCGACCCCGTGGTGGCGGCCCGGATCGCCGAGGCGAGCGGTGCCGACGGCATCACGATCCACTTGCGCGAGGACCGCCGACACATTCAGGATGCCGATGTCCACGCCATGGTGGCTGCCGTTACCACCGTGTGCAACCTCGAGCTCGCGGCCCGCCCCGAGATCGTGACGCTGGCCTGCGACCTGCGCCCCTTCCAGGTGACCATCGTTCCCGAGCGGCGCGAGGAGGTGACCACCGAGGGTGGCCTCGACCTCTCCCGCCCCGATGGCGCCCTGCGGGCCGCGATCCGACAGCTCGACCAGGCGGGCATCCGGACCGCCCTCTTCATCGACCCGGATCATGAGGTGATCGATGCCGCCAAGGACCTCGGGGTCCCCGCGATCGAACTGCACACCGGCCGATACTCCCACCAGTGGCAGGACAACGCCACCGCCTTGGACCAACTCCGGCGCGCCGCGGAGTATGCCGCGAGCATGGGGCTCGCCGTGCATGCCGGTCACGGCCTGACCTATCTGAACGTCACCCCGGTGGCGGCCATTGCCGAGATCGAGGAACTGAACATCGGTCATAGTATCGTCGCCAGGGCCGTCATGACTGGAATCGG
Organism: Gemmatimonadales bacterium; assembly: GCA_038216165.1. Lineage (GTDB taxonomy): Bacteria > Gemmatimonadota > Gemmatimonadetes > Gemmatimonadales > GWC2-71-9 > Palsa-1233. The sequence goes on from JBBQQJ010000070.1 coordinate 1,038, forward strand.
GGAAGCCGTCGCCACGATGCGCGACCTGCTGCGGGCGGCGCGCCCATGAGCGATCGCGCGCGCCGCGCCGAGTTCTTCGCGCTCGAGGCCCGGGAATACCTCACCGACCTCGAGGCCCTGCTCCCCATCGCCGGGTCGCCAGCGGCCGAACCGCTGCTCCGCCATGCCCGGGCCCTCCGCGGCGCGGCGCTGATGGGCGGCCTCGGCACCTTTGCGCGGGCGGCGAGCGAGCTGGAGCGCCAGGCGCGCCTCCTCGGGGAGCGTGGCACCGAGTGGACGCCTGGCATGGCCGAGGCGTGGCGGAACGGTCTCGAGACCCTCCGGCGTCTGGTCGGCCGCGCGTCCACCTGGGGAGAAACCGACGACCAGATCGCCCTCGACCTCGCCACCCGGTTGGAGCGGGCGGTCCCGCGCGCGGCCGCCCCTCCCCCGATGGCGGCACCCGCCCGGGGGACCGCACCGCTCACGCCGGGCGTCCGCTCCTTCCTATCCCGAGAGACCGGCCTCATCGCCGGCGCCCTTGAGGAGGCGGCCATTGCGCATGTCGCCTTCCCCCCCACCGCGGCCCTTCAGGCCGTCCTCGAGCGGATCCACGCCCTCCGCGGCCTCGGCTCGGCGGCAGCGCTCTCCCCCCTGCCCGAGCTGCTCGACGCGATGGAACTCACCACGCGCTCGCTGCTCACGGATGCCCCCCCCCCACCAGGGGTGGGGACCGTGCTCGCCGACGCCGCCGCAGCGCTGGCCAAGATTGCACGGGGCATTGGGGAGCAGGGGCGTGTGATCGTACCGCCCGAACTCGAGAGCGTCGGACGCCGCCTCCTGCACGGCTACGCCTCCGAGGAAGATGTCGTCGCCATCACCTCCCTGGCTCCCGCGGGGGTCGACCCGATCGCGCTGGCCGGGCGCCTCCCGATCAGTGGCGAGGCGGCCCCGCCCATCATGATCGAGCTCGTCGGCGTGGGAGACCATCTTCTCGCACAGGCCGCGGCGCTCGCGGAGCCACCGTCGACCGTCGTCCGAGACCTGCGCCTGTTCGTGCTGCACCGCACCCTCGTCACGATGCCGGCCACTGGTGGCACCGGGCGGTTCCTCGCTCCCCTGGTCACCGCCCTCGCCGCCGCCATTGCAGGGGGCACAGTCCTCGAGGATCCCGCCGACTTCGTGGCGATGCTCCGCGCGAGCGGCCAGATGCTGGCTGCCAGCGGGGAGGGCCAGCCGGCCGTGGCCGATCTGGTCGCCGCGCGGGACGCCCTGCTGCCGCGCCTCAGTGGGGGGGGGATGCGCACCCTGGTCGCGCTGCACACGCCGCAGAACGAGACCGACGTGGTGAGCATCACCGCCCTCGCCCCCGACGACGAGACCGACGTGGTGTGCATCACCGATCTCGCGCCGGATGCCCCCGACGACGAGGCCGACGTGGTGCGCATCACCGATCTCGCGCCGGATGCCCCCGACGATGAGGCCGACGTGGTGAGCATCACCGCCCTCGCCCCCGACGACGAGACCGACGTGGTGCGCATCATCGATCTCGCGCCGGCTGCACCGATGCCGGAGATCCCCGCGACCGCGCCCGGCGTCCCGAGCCGGATGGAACGGGCCTACCAGCGCCGCGCGGAGCGTGCGCGGCAGGCGGCCCCCGAGCCGCCCTCGCTCGACGGCCTGCTGGGCCAGCCGGTGCTCAGCGTGGGCGACCTCCTCTACGCGGGCGAGGCGGCACTCACCCGGGCCGAGGAGGTGCGCGCGGAGCTCGGGGCAATCCTGGCCCTGCCCACCGTCTCGCTCGATGGCATCCGTCCGCTGGTGGAAGAACTGCTCGACCTCGTCCCGCTGGCGCGTCGTGTCGCCTGACCCCGCACCGCGCCGCCGGCAGTGGCTCCAACTCGCGGTCGGCCTCGGCCTCTCGGCTGCGGTGATCTGGTGGACGTTCCGCCACGTCGATTGGAATGCCTCGTGGCGGTACATCGTCGCCGCAGATCGCGGCTGGATGCTGCTGGCAGTGATCCTGGCGACGCTGCCGTTCCCGCTTCGGCTGCCCCGGTGGCGGTTGCTGCTGCGGCACGACGACGGGCGCCCCGTCGACTGGGTGTCGATGTGGCACGCGATCGCGATCGGGTTCGCCGCCAACAACGTCCTCCCGTTTCGCGCCGGCGAGCTGCTGCGTCCCGCCGCCGTGTCCCGACTCGGACGCGTACCGTTCGCGACGGCCCTGTCGAGCATCGCGGTGGAGCGCGTGCTCGACGCTCTGGTGGCGGTCGGACTGTTGTCGCTCGCCCTCGTGCTGGCCGGGATTGACCCCGCCCTGACCCTGAGCGAAGGGGGGCGCCCGATCGCCGAGATCGCCACGCTGGTGGGGATGCTCGGCCTCGTGGCGCTCGCCGTGGCCGTCGTCGCGGCGTGGCAGCGCGCTGCCGCCCTCCGGATCGCCCGCCGCCTGCTGCCGGACCACCCGATCGGCAACGGCATGTACAGTTTTGGCGAGCGGGTGCTGCTCGGACTCTCCGCCCTCGGCGACCCGCGCACCGCCCTCCCGGTGGTGGGGTGGTCGCTGGTCATCTGGCTCACCAATGCCGCCGCGTTCTACGCCGCATTCGCCGCCTTTGATTTCGACATTCCCTACACCGGCGCCCTCATCCTGCAGGGCGCGCTGTTGATCGGGATCGCCGCACCGCAGGCGCCGGGCTATTTCGGCATCTTCGAGTTGTCGATTGCTGGGACCCTGACGGCGCTCTACGACATCCCGCTGGAAGTCGGCTTCGCCTACGGCCTGATGTACCACATCACCACGTTCGTTCCGATCACCATCCTCGGGGCCTGGTCGGCGATCTCCACCGGGTTCCGGCGCGCCGCCCCCGACACCGAGCCGGTCCGATGAGCGAGGTGCTCACCCTCGCGTGCCCCGCCAAGGTCAACCTCTGCCTCCGCGTCCTGGCGCGTGAGGACGATGGCTACCACGGGATCGAGACGGTGTTCTGCCGCGTCGGGCTCGCCGACGAACTTCGGGTCGAGCCGACGGCTGCCGGCATCGAGCTCACGGTGGCCGGCGCCGACCTGGGGCCCGTGGAAGCGAACCTGGCATGGCGCGCGGCAGATGCCGTGCTCGCGGCGACGGGTCGGCGGCTCGGCGTGCGCATGCATCTCGTCAAACGGATCCCGGCCGGTGGCGGCCTGGGGGGGGGGTCGAGCAACGCCGCCGCGGCCCTGCTCGCCGTCAACCGCCTCGCCGGCAATGCGATCCCGCGCGGCGAACTGCTCCACCTCGCCGCCCGCCTCGGTGCCGACATCCCCTTCTTCGTGAGCGAGGCCCCACTGGCCCTGGCATGGGGCCATGGCCAGCGCCTGCTCCGCCTCCCCGCCCTGCCGCCGCGGCCCGCCCTGCTCGTGTTGTCCGGGGTCCCGATCGCCACCCCGGAGGCCTACGGCTGGGTGGACGAAGTGCGGGCGCAGGCCGGGCGGCGCGGGGCCCTGGCCCTCGAGCTCGCCACCCTCACCGAGTGGGGCAACCTGGCCCGGCTCGGCGGCAACGACTTCGAGGCGGTCGTGATGGGGAAACACCCTCGCCTGAAAGCGGCCTTCGAGGCGCTGGCCGGGACGCAGCCGTTCCTCTGCCGGATGAGCGGTTCGGGCAGCACCCTGTTTGCGGTCTACCGCACGGAGGTCGACCGCGACAATGCCGCGATGCAACTGGGGAGCCGGCACGGGCCGCTGGTGGCAACCACCATTGGGGGGCAAGGAGCGAGGAGCGAGGAGTGAGGGGTGAGGGGGACGCGGCTGCGCCGCGCGTGGTGAGGGGGGCGGGGCTGCGCCCCTCTGGGGAACGGGACTCCCGTTCACCCTTCCCCCGGTGTCCCCCCGCATCGCATCCCTTTTCCCCCTCACCCTTGTACGTTTCCCCTCAGGACTGCCCCGTCGTCTAACGGCAAGACCCCGGTCTTTGGATCCGGTTATCGTGGTTCGAATCCACGCGGGGCAATTCTCATTTTCTCCACAGGAGGCCTGCCATGAAGGACAAGCAACTCGAGGCATTGATCAAGAAGGCCGAGAAGCAGGCGCTGGCCGGCAAGGGGAAGAAGCCCCGGTTCGTCGACCCGACGCTCGAGGCCACCACGCGCGAGGAGGAGCAGGATGCCGACCGCAAGGAGTTCTTCAAGGAAATGAAGCGCCGGGAGTTCTAGGCCCGACCCGCCGGGCCACCTGCGCACCCCGCACCCCTCCCCGTCTACCCCCAGGGATCATCGGTCCCGACGCGTCGCTCGTCCTTGGTTGACCGCCCCCGGACGCCCCGGTATCTTTCAGGGCTGTCATATGGCGGAACTTCCCCTGACCCCGAAGCCGATGCTCCTGATGAGCGGATCGGCGAACCGTCCTCTCGCCGAGGCGGTAGCGGAGCAGTTGGGATCGAAGCTCTGTCGGGTCACCCTGAAGCGGTTCGCCGACGGGGAGATCTTCGTCAAGATTGACGACAACGTGCGCGGGCGGGATGTGTACATCCTCCAGTCCACGAATCCGCCGGCCGAGAACCTGCTCGAGCTGCTGCTCCTGATGGATGCGGCGCGCCGGGCGAGTGCGGCACGGATCACCGCGGTGATTCCGTACTTCGGCTACGCCCGGCAGGACCGCAAGGACCAGCCGCGCGTCGCGATCTCGGCGAAGCTGATGGCGAACATGGTGAGCACGGCGGGCGCCGATCGCGTGCTGGCGATTGACTTCCACCAGCACCAACTTCAGGGGTTCTTCGACCTGCCGGTCGACCACCTCTACGCGGCGCCGGTGTTCGTGCAGCACTATCGGCAGAAGCAGTTGGAGGACGTGGTGGTGGTGGCGCCGGACGTCGGGTCGGCCAAGATGGCCCGCGGCTTCGCCAAGCGGCTCAACGGGACGCTCGCCATCATCGACAAGCGGCGCAGTGGCCCCAACGTGGCCGAGGTGTTGCACGTGGTGGGCGAGGTCGCGGGGAAGAACTGCATCATCCCCGATGACATGATCGACACCGGCGGCACGATGTCCGAGGCGGTCCACGCGCTCAAGCGCCTGGGTGCCAATGACATCTACATCTGCGCGACGCATGCGCTGCTGTCGGGGCCGGCCGTCGAGCGCCTGGCCGCCGCGCCGGTGACCGAAGTGGCGGTCACGGACACGATCGACCTGCCGGCGGAACGCCACTTCCCGGCGCTGAAGGTGTTGTCGGTGGCAGGACTGTTGGCGAAAGCGATCGGATACACGCACAGTGACCAGTCGGTCAGTGCGTTGTTCGAGTGAACTGAACGAGAGACGGAGCACACGATGCATCAGGTGAGTCTGGCCGCGGAGTCGCGGGCCAATGTCGGCAAGGGCGCGGCGCGCTCCCTCCGCCGTGACGGAAAGATCCCCGCGGTCATCTACGGCCACGGCCGGGCGCCGATGGCGCTGCAGGTGGACCACAAGGCCTTCGGCCGCGTCCTCGACGTCATCGGGGGCGAGGCGGCGCTGGTCGATGTGTCGATCGACGGCGGCACCGCCCTCCAGGTGATCGTCCGCGAGGTCCAGCGCAACCCGGTCAAGCGCTCCGAGGTGATCCACGTCGACCTTTATGCCATCGTCGCGGGCGAGCCGATCACCGTTGAGGTCCCGGTCCACACCACCGGCATTGCCGACGGCGTGCGCAACTCCGGTGGCGTGCTCGATCTGCACCTGCACCGCCTGACGGTGAAGTGCCTCCCGCGCAACCTCCCCGAGCACATCGAGATCGACGTGACCACGCTCGGCGTCGGCGATGCCGTGCACGTGCGCGACATCACGGTGCCCGACGCGGAGCTGATGCATGACGGCGACGTCGTGATCGTCGGTGTCCTCGCGAGTCGGGTCGAGGAGCCGCCGGCCGTGGTCGCCGAGGATGCCGCGCCCGAGGTCATCAACAAGAAGGGCAAGGCCGACGAGGCCGAGACCGACGGCGAGTAAGTGGCGAAGGCGATCGTCGGCCTCGGGAATCCCGGGTCGGAGTACGAGCGCACCCGCCACAACGCTGGCTGGCTCCTGCTGGATCATCTCGTCGGACGGTGGGGGCTCGCCCCGTACCGCCGCGCCGAACAGGCGGTGGCCACGACGGGGACACTGCAGGGCGTCCCTGTTCGCTTGCTGAAGCCGACGACGTTCATGAACCGGAGCGGCGAAGCGCTCCGGGCACTGCGCTCCCCCGCGTGGGATCCTGCCGCCGACCTGCTGGTGCTGGTCGACGACGTCGCCCTTCCCCCGGGCCGCTTCCGCCTGCGCGGGGCGGGTTCCCCGGGCGGGCACAACGGCCTGCGGAGCATCGAGGCCGGCTTGCGGCGGCAGGACTACGCCCGGATGCGCATCGGCGTGGGGACCAAGCCGCCGGAGTACGAGGACTTGGCCGATTGGGTACTCGGCCGCTTCACCGCCGACGAGCGCAGTGCGCTCGACGGCATCCTGGACCCGATGGCCGAGGCCGTCGAGTGCTGGGTGGCCGAGGGAATCGAGGCCGCCATGACCCGGTTCAACCGTACCTGACCCCAGACTCCCCTCAACCTCCGAGACCATGACCGACTCCCTGCCCCTCTACGCCCTGGTGATCAGCCTCGTCGGCCTCGCCGCGATGGTTGTGAGCTTCGTCGCCGTGCAGCGCCAGCCCGCCGGTTCCCCCGCGATGCAAGGCCTCGCCTCCCAGATCCAGATCGGCGCGATGGCCTTCCTGAAGCGCGAGTACCTCGTGCTCCTCCCCTTCCTCGCCGTCGTGGCGGTCCTCCTCGGCTACGCCGTCGGGACCAAGACCGCGATTGCCTACGTCATCGGCGGCCTCGCGTCGGTCGCCAGTGGCTGGGTGGGGATGAAGGGCGCGACGATGGCCAACGTCCGGACCGCCGAGGCCGCTCGCGGTCAGGGGCAGGCAGCGGCGCTCCGCGTCGCGTTCGGCGGCGGTTCCATCATGGGCCTCGCCGTGGCCTCGCTGGGCCTCGCCGGCATCACCCTCGTCTTTCTGGTCCTGGGCAAGGAGGAGTTGGCGGGCAACACCAAGCTCTTCGCCGAGATCATTTCGGGCTTCGCGATGGGCGCCTCCTCGATCGCGCTGTTCGCGCGTGTCGGCGGCGGCATCTACACCAAGGCCGCCGACGTCGGTGCCGACCTGGTCGGCAAGGTGGAGGCAGGCATCCCCGAGGATGACCCGCGCAACCCGGCCACCATCGCGGACAATGTCGGCGACAACGTCGGCGACGTCGCCGGCCTCGGCGCAGACATCTTCGAATCGTACGTCGGTTCGGTGATCGCCACGGTCGCCCTCGCGGCCACCTCCGTGCTCATCCCCGACGTCAATCGCATCACCGCCATGCTCCTCCCGCTGGGGTATATCACCGCCGGCCTCGTCGCCTCGCTCATCGGCGTCCTGACCATGCGGATCCTCGCCAAGGGCGATCCGGCCAACGCCCTGCGGATGGTGACCTTCATCGCGGCCGGCCTGTTCCTCGCCTTCGCGTGGTTCATCACCGCCCAGCTGCCGCTGGGGATGATGACCGCCGAAGGGACGATGCTCTCCGTGATGGGCCCGTTCTGGGCCGTGCTCGCTGGCACCGTGTCCGGCATCTTGATCGGGTTGGTCACCGAGTACTACACCGCGATGGGCCCGGTCAAGCGGATCGCGCAGGCCTCCGAGACCGGTCCGGCGACCAACATCATCGCCGGCCTCGCCATCGGGATGGAGAGCTGCATCATTCCCGTGCTGCTCATCTGCGGCGCCACGTGGGTCGCCTTCACCGTCGCCGGCCTCTACGGCATCTCGATTGCCGCCGTTGGCATGCTCGCCACCGTCGGCGTGACGATGTCCGTCGATGCCTACGGCCCGATCGCCGACAACGCCGGCGGCATCGCCGAGATGAGCCACCTCGGCAAGGAAGTCCGCGCCATCACCGACGGGCTCGACGCCCTCGGCAACACCACCGCCGCCATCGGCAAGGGCTTCGCCATCGGCTCGGCGGCGCTGACCGCCCTGGCGCTCTTCAGCGCCTACGCCTCGGCGGTCGGCCTCAACACCGTCGGCCTCAACCTGATCGACCCCATGGTCGTGATCGGCCTGTTCATCGGCGGTGTCATGCCGTTCTTCATGGGCGCACAAACCATGACCGCCGTCGGCCGCGCCGCGCAGGGGATGGTGGAAGAAGTCCGCCGCCAGTTCCGCGAGATCCCCGGCCTGCTTGAGGGCCGGGAGGGAGTCCTCCCCGACTCCGCCCGCTGTGTCGACATTTCGACCAAGGCCGCGCTCCGCGAGATGATCATCCCCGGCGTTGCCGCGGTGCTCGTCCCGGTCCTCACCGGCGCCTTCTTCGGCGTCAAGACCCTCGGCGGCCTGCTGGCCGGCGCCACGGTCACCGGTGTCATGATGGCGCTCTTCATGGCCAACGCCGGCGGCGCCTGGGACAACGCCAAGAAGTACATCGAGGGCGGCGCGCATGGTGGCAAGGGCTCCGAGCCGCACAAGGCCGCCGTGGTCGGCGACACCGTCGGCGACCCGTTCAAGGACACCTCGGGCCCGGCCATGAACATCCTCATCAAGCTGATGAGCGTGGTCTCGCTGGTGCTCGCGCCGTGGTTCGTGTCGCTCGGGCGCTGACAGTCGGAAGGCGCCACAGGACGCGGGGGGTGATTCCGGATCGGGATCACCCCCCGCGTCGGTCCCGCCACCGACACAAAGGTCACCAGACTAAATTGCACGCCGTTCGCCGTTCGCCTTCACCGTTGACGAAGTGACGCCATGCTCTCTCTCGGAATCGTCGGCCTGCCCAACGTGGGCAAGTCCACCCTCTTCAATGCCCTCACCTCGGCCGGCGCCTTGGTGGCCAACTATCCGTTTGCCACGATCGAGCCCAACACCGGCGTCGTGGAGGTGCCGGACACGCGCATCGGGGAGATCGCCCAGCTGATCAACCCCGAGCGCACGGTGCCGGCCACGGTGCAGTTCGTTGATATCGCCGGGTTGGTCAAGGGCGCGTCGAAGGGCGAGGGGCTCGGCAACCAGTTTCTCGCCAACATCCGTGAGGTGGACGCGATCGTCCATGTGGTCCGCTGTTTCGAGGACGACGACATCCAGCACGTGATGGGCGCGCCCGATCCTGCGCGCGATCGCGGCATCATCAACACCGAGCTCGCGCTGTCGGACCTCGTCGGGCTCGAAAAGCGACTCGACAAGACCGCCCGCACCGCGAAGACCGGTGACGCAGCGGCCAAGGCCGAGAAGGCGTTGATTGAGCGCGTCATGACGGCGCTGGAGGACGGCACGATGGCCCGCGCCGTGGAGGTGAGTCCAGAGGAGCGCCCACTGCTGCGCGCCTTCAACCTGCTCACCGACAAGCCGGTCCTCTACGCGGCCAACGTGCGCGAGGACGACCTGGTTGGCGGCAACACCCACGTCGAGACGTTGCGTCAGGCGATCGCCGCCGACACCGAGACCGCAGACGTGGTGATTTTTTCGGCGAAGGTGGAGGCCGAACTGGTCGAGCTCTCGCCGGAGGACCGTGAGATGTTCATGGAAGGCCTCGGGGTCACCGAGTCCGGGCTCGATCGCCTCGCGGCGGCGGCCTATCGTCTCCTCGGCCTGCAGAGCTACTTCACCGCCGGCGAAAAGGAAGTGCGTGCGTGGACCGTCCGCCAGGGCGCCAAGGCGCCCGAGGCCGCGGGAGTGATCCACTCCGACTTCGAAAAGGGGTTCATCCGCGCGGAAACAGTGGGCTATGCCGACTTCGTTCGCGTGGGCGGCTGGAAGGCGGCGCGCGAGCAGGGGCTCTCGCGCGCAGAGGGCAAGGAATACGTGGTTCAGGATGGCGACGTGATGCTGTTCCGGTTCAACACATGAGGGGAATCACCATGATGTCTCGCTGGATGGGCTGCACCGCAGCAGCCGTCGTGCTGGCCTGCGGCACGGAGGCGCCGGCGCCCGCCGACGTCGAGGCGCGCACCACCACGCTCGACAGCGCGGCCATGGCCGCGCTGCCCGAACTCCGGCTCGACACCCTCGGCGTGGTCTGCGTGGCCGATGGCTATGATCACTGCCCGCTGGAGAGCGCCTGGGCCAATCCGCTGAGCAACGGGCGGATCGCCCTCTGGGAACCCCGCCGGCCGCCGATGATCCTCGACAAGGTCGGCAATGTCATCATCCTCGGCACGGCCGACTCGGCGTCCCGCATCACCTCGATCACCACCAAGGGCTCCGCCTTTCAGGCGGTGATCGTCAACGGGGGATGGACGCTCGCGCGACTCGACGCCGAGGGCCGCATCACCCAGCGCACCCCGCTCGACGTACCGACGCCCTATGGCGCTGTGGGCTTCGTGGGCAGCCTGCCCATTCGCCAAAACTTCGTTGACCTGCGTGCGCCGGAAGGCGGCGCCCTCCAGCTGGTGCGCCTGCGCGAGATCACCGACACCTCGGGCACGGTCCTCCTCGAGGCCCGCGTGTCGTGGCTGCGTGAGACCGATGTCGGCCTCTACCCGGCCCCGCTGTTCGCGACGATGCCGATCTATGCCATCGGAACCAACGGCGCGATCGTCTGGACGCCGACCGCGGGGTACGACGTGGAGTCCCGCGACGAGAACGGTCGGGTGCGCTGGCACGTGCTTGGCCCGGACGGCCCGGCCATCACCCCGGAGCAGTTCGTGCGTCGCGAGGCGGAGGCGCGGGAACTGCTGGCGGCGAGCCCGCTGGAAGACGACGATTTTGCGGCCATGCGTGCGGCGGCCCCCGCGGCGCACCCCGCGATCACCGGGCTCCTCCTCCGCGCCGACGGCGCCGTGTATGTGCGTGGCGTCGAGCTGCGACGGGCGGATTCGGTCGCATGGACCCGGATCGGGGCCGATGGTGTGCCAAACGGTCGGTTCACCCTCCCGACCCGCACCAGAGTGCTGCACGCGGTTGGGGACTCCCTGCTGGTGCACGTCCCCACGGAGGGCGAGCCGTGGCAGGTGCGCTGGATGGGTGTCGGGGCCACCCCGTGAGGTGAATCCGGCTGGCAATCATCGCCGGTTGGGGTGATGTTGCATGCGGGCACCGTTCGGTGCCCGCCTCTCGCATCCAGTCCCTGGTTCCCGGAGTCGTCGTGCGCCTTGCGCCCGCAACTTGCCTCCTCCTCGTGGTTGCCGTTCCGCTCGGCGCCCAGGCGCCCCGCGACACGCTGCCCCAGCGCGCCTCCGTGCGCTGGTCACACCTCCTCGTCGCCGGTGCAGCGGTGGCGTTCGCCACCACCTTCGACGCCCCGATCGCGCAACGCATCGGGGCGGTGCCATCGCCCGGCCTGCGCAACACCACGCAGGCATTCCATCGCTTTGGCGAGGTGCAGGTGCTCGTGCCCGTGGTCGGGGGGCTCGCCCTGGTGGGCGCCCTGGTGAACGCTCCGCAGGCAAGTCGGACGGCCCGCGAATTGGCCACGTCCGTAGGGAT
>JBBQQJ010000071.1:0-12339 GCA_038216165.1 Gemmatimonadales bacterium
GGCGTGGGGCGCGTCATCGCCGCTCTTCGCCCCCAGGCGCGCCCCCGGGGGAACCCTGGGCAACCGCAACTTCGTGGGCCACCTCGCGGCGATCGCACTGCCCAGCCTCGCGGTGCTCACCCTCACGCTGCAACGGTGGCGACACGCCGCCCTGACCGCGCTCGGGGCCGCCGTGCTGATGGGGATCCTCCTCCTCACGCGCTCCCGGGCCGCCTGGCTTGGCGGCGCCGCAGGTGGCGGCCTGACCGCATTTGCCCTCCTTCTCGCGTGGCGCCGGGGCGGGCTGCCGCTCCCCCTGCCCCGCCTGGCGATGATGGCCGGGGTCGGCATCGTCGGACTGGTGCTGGCCTTTGGGGTCCCCAACACCCTCGCCTGGCGCTCGGACTCACCCTACATCGACACGCTCACCGGGGTGGCCAACTTCCAGGACGGGTCCGGACGCGGGCGCGTGTTGCAGTATCGGCGCACTCTGGAGCTTGCCCTCGCGCATCCCGTGGTCGGCGTGGGTCCGGGCAATTGGCCGATTCGGTACGGGGAGGTTGCCCCGTCCAGCGACCCGTCGTGGACCTTTGGCGACGTGATCCCGCTGAATCCGTGGCCGAGCAGTGACTGGATCGCGCTGGCGAGCGAGCGGGGCGCGGTGGGCGTGGCGGCGGTGTTGCTGCTGGCGATCAGCTTGGGCTGGCGCGGCCTGCGCGGCCTGCGCGGTGGTGGCCCCGGTGGCGCCGCGGGGGCGGCGCTCCTCGGCACCCTTGCCGCGACGGCCGTGGTGGGGCTGTTCGATGCGGTCCTGCTCCTCCCAGTGCCGACGCTGTTCGTGGCGCTCACGGCAGGGAGCTGGCTGGCGCGGAGCGCTGGTGATCCCCCCCCCATGCTCGAGGGCCGGTGGGGTTGGTGGCCGGCGGCCCTGTTGCTGCTGGCGCTGGGCACTGCGCGGAGCGCGCAGCAGGTGGCGGCGTACGTGGTCGCCGGGCGCGGGGATGATCGCAGCGCGCTGCGCTGGGCTGCCCGGATCGACCCGACCAGCTACCCCATCCGCATCGCACTCGCGCGGCGCGGCGGTTGCCGCGAGGCCCGGTCGCACATCGAGGCGGTGAGCCGACTCGCACCGGAATGGCCGGCCGTGGTGCAGGCGCGACGGCGGTGTCGGTAGCGGGGTGAGGGATGAGGGGTGAAAAGGCCACGGTCCCGCATCCTGTCATCCCGAGCGAAGGCGCGCAGCGCCGAAGTCGAAGGGGTTCTCTGGCCCTGCGCACCCACCGGCCGACCAACTCCCTCCGCGGCCTCCGCCTGGCCGATCGAGGGGCCGATCCCAGGCCGGGCCAGTGGCCAGCCAAGGGCCGGTGCGAGAGGGTCAGCCGGCAGGGCGCGCTGATTCACCCCTCACCAATCACTCCGACCTGCCCCACTCCGCCCAGCTCCCGTCATAGACGGCCACCGGTGCGCCGATGTGTCTCGGGTCGCTGGCGCGGATCACCTCGAGAGCGAGAGCGATGCTGCAGGCGCTCACCCCCGAACCGCAGGTGGCAATGAGCGGCGCGGCGGGGTCGAGCCCCGTGGCGCGGAACATCTCGCGCAACGTGCCGGCGGGAAAGAGATGGCCCGTCTGGGGATTGGTCAGCACGACGTAGGGGAGGTTGGCGCTCCCGGGGATGTGCCCCCGGCGGAGCCCGGCGCGCGGCTCGTCCACCTCGCCGTTGAAGCGTTCGGGGGAGCGCGCGTCGACGAGGCGGGCGGGATCGGTCCCGGCCACCACCGCTTCCACTCGGGCGCGCTCCGCCACCAGGGCAGGATCGCGTCGGGGCGTCGGATAGCCCGTGCGCTCGCGCCGTGGGGATGTGCGCTGCACCGGGCGGGTGGCACCGGCCCAGCCGTTGAAGCCGCCGTCGAGCACTGAGACCCGTCCGTGGCCGAACACGCGCAACATCCACCACACGCGCGCCGCGCTGAGATTGGTGCCGCTGCCGTCGTACACGATCACGTGATGCGCGGGGCCAATCCCGAGCTCCTCCATCGCCCCGGCGAAGCGCTCCGGGGTCGGGAGCATGTGCGGAAGATCGCTGCCGGTGTCCCGCAGCGTGTCGATGTCGAGGCGCACCGCGCCGGGGATATGGGCGGCCCGATATTCCGCCTCGGGATCCCGACCGGCGCTGGGCAGGTACCACGAGGCGTCGATGATGGCGAGCGACGGATCACCGAGGCGGGCGGCGAGCCAGTCGGCGCTCACGAGCGGTGGGGCGATAGATTCCATCTGCAACCTCAACCGGTGGATGTACCGTGGTCTTTGATTCGCTCATCGCGCGCTTTCGCGCTGCCGACCGGCAGACGCGCCTCGAGGCGCTGCTTGATTACTCCCGGAAACTGCCTGACCTGCCACCTGCCCTGCAAGGCGCGGGCGAACGGGAGGCCCACCGCGTGAGTGAGTGCCAGACGGCGGTCTTCCTCTGGGTGGGGGTGGATGACGGCGCGGTCACGATCCATGCGGACGTCCCGCGTGAGTCACCGACCGTGCGCGGCTACGTCTCCCTCCTGCTGTCGCGCCTCAATGGTACCACCCCCGCCGAGGCGGCGGCGGTACCCGACGACCTCCTGGAGCACCTGGGGCTCGGCGAGGCCCTCGGGATGATGCGCACGCAGGGCCTCACCGCGATCCTCGGGCGCATCAAGCGCTCCGTCGCCAGCGCCGGAGCGGCCTGAGATGTATGCCTTGATCGTACTGACGTACCGACGGCCCCTGGAGGAGGTGCAGGCGGTGACGCCGGCGCACCGCGAGTACCTCGCCGGGCTCAAGGCCGCCGGGCTCCTGCTGGCGTCGGGGCCGTTCGACCCGCGCACCGGTGGGGCGCTGCTGGTGCGCGTACCGGATGATGATCCAGAGGCGCTCGACCGGATCCGCGACGCCGACCCGTTTTGGCAGCAGGGGATGGCGAACTACGAGCTGCTGCGCTGGGTCCCGGTGATCGGGGCCGAGGGGCTGGCGGGGCTGTAGGGCGCGCCCTACGCCGGCCCCGCATCCCGCGCCCGCGCCTCTCGGCTCGCCAACCAGAGGAACGCCGGCACGCTGCACGCCAAGCTGCCCACCACCGACAGCACCAGAAACGCCACCGCCCCGGGACGCCGCATGCCACGGTGGTGGATGAGTGCCGCACCGATCAGCATCAGCAGGAACGCCTCGGCCATGAACACCCGCGTAACGGGATTGTACAGCGCGTCGCGCACCACACCGTGATCAAAGACGAAGTAGTAGAGAAAAATCCCGTTCGGCACACCACAGCCGAACACCGCGAGCGCGAGCAGGCGCTCCTCCACCACGCGGGAAAATGGGCGCGTGAGCACGTCAGGGCACCAGATCCGCGACCTTCACGAGAAACAACCCCTCCCGCACGCTGGTGAAGACCACCACCCCGCTCGCGAAATAGGGATAGACGCTCCACGCCCCCGACTGGGTGCTGCTGTGCCCCGGACCATCGTCGTTGAAGGGGGCGCTGTCGAAGTGGGCGATCTCCCGCGGGTGGGTGCGGTCGCTGATGTCGAGCACCCGGAGCCCGCTGCCGTAGTTGGCCTCGAAGATCCGGTTGCCCTTCACGAACAGGTTGTGGTCCGATGATTTGACCGGACCGATGTACATATTGGCGACCACCGGGTCGTCGAGTTCCGTGAGATCCCAGACAATGGTGCGCGTGCCCTCCACCGTCCCGGCGAGTTCGTCGAGCTCGTCGTTCATGTAGAAGTAGCGCTGTTCGTCGTCGAACCACCCTTGGTGGGCATACGCCACGTTGGGGTAGCTGTTGCGGCCGATCACCCGCGGACTGGCCTTGTCAGTCACGTCCGCAATCTGGATCTCGCTCTCGTTGCTCCCGATGCAGAGCTCCCGCCCCTGAAATCGCGCATCGGGCCCGCGATAGATGACACACTGCGCATCGTGCGTGTAGCCGCGGCTCCCCGCCCCGGCCGGACTGTTGTGACAACCGGCAAAGGTCGGCGCACCTGGGGTGCGGATGTCGACGATGTGCAGTCCACCGCCGCAGCTCCGCCCGCCGCCGTTGGCCCCGAGGATGTAGGCAAAGCCGGCGGTCGTGTCGATGGCGACGTTGTGCGCGCTGAAGATCTCATGGTACGTGGTGTCGGGCGCGAAGGTGGCCGGCGCCTCCCCGACGCCGCGCAGGTGCGTGAGGTCGAACACCTGCATCCCGTGCGCGTCGGCACCATCGGCCACCACATAGGCGTGGTGTCCGTAGACCTTCACGTCGCGCCACACCGACGGCGGTGCCCCAACCGTCCGCGGGAGGTTGCCCACCAGCCGCGGCGCGCTCGGCGTGGTGACATCCACGAACGAGATGCCATCGCGTCGAGCCACGAGCGCGTAGTCCCGCCGCGTGGCGGGATCGGTCCACCCCCACACGTCGTTCACCCAGGCGCCACGATCGCCGCCGAGTGCGCTCGTGGGCAGGTGCGCCACCAGGTCGATGTTGCTGCAGGTGAAGACGCCGAGCGTGCCGCCGTCGCACGGCGCCGCGGGAGGCGAGGCGCCGCCGATGGCGAAGATTTCTCCGGTGAGCTGGGCCGTCTCGCGCCAACCGTCACCGGCCGGCCGGGCCACCATCACCCGACCCTCGCCGAAGTCGCGCGATGGCATCCCCACGAGCGCGGACCCGTTGCCCGCTGCGATGGTATAGCCGAACGCAAACGGCCAGCTCGCTGCGGTGGCGGAATCGGCGTCGAAGGCGAGCGCGCCGGCCCAGGCCTGCTCGCTGCCGGGGAGGAACCGATAGACGCGACCGCGCCCACGATTGGCCCCGGGTGCCCCGACCCACACCTCCCCATCCACCTGCGCCAGCGCATGCCCGAACTGGCTCCCGCGACCCCCATCGAACGGGTGCAGCTCCGCCGCCGGTGCCCACCGATCGCGGCCTTCGCGCGAGAGCATCAGTGCCGCCCCAGCCCCGGGCGCGCCGATGTAGGCGTGCTGGCCAGCCAGGAGGAGCGCCGAGCCGACCCGGGCGCGCTCGCCCGCGATGGTGCGCGGGACGGTGAGCCGCTGGGGGGCACCCCACGCGCCATCGGCACCGCGGGGCAGCGCCCAGGCCGCCCCGGTCCCGGAATCGGTGCCGGGTGCCCCGACCAGCAGCCACGTCCCATCGAACGCCAACGCCGTCCCCACTCCCGCGCCATCACCCGCCGTGATCGGGAGGGTGCGCTCCAGGCGCCAGCCATCAGCCTGCCGGCGGAAGTGGTAGACCGCGCCTGCGCCGGTCGCGCTCGGCGCACCCACCAGGAGGTCGTCGCCCATGAGCGCCACCGCCGCACCGAACTCGCCGCCCGCCGGCGCCTCGAGCATCGCCTGCTGCCGCCACGCCACACCAGAGCCAGTGCGGCTGAAGAGGTAGACCACCCCCGCCCCGTCCCGCTTGCGAGGCGCCCCGACCACGAGGGTGTTGCCCGCGGCGGCGATCGCCCGACCGAAGTCGTCCATCCGCGCGGTGTCGGAGGCCATCAGCCGCTGCGCTTCCCGCCAGCCACCCGAGGCATCGGCGCGGTACGCCGTCACGGTGCCGGGGCCATACCAATTCACCGGTTGGCCGATGAAGGCCTCGTTGCCGGCCGTCACGATCGCCCGCCCGAAATTCGGCTCCTGCGCGGCGGCGGTGGGCGGCAACAGGGTGGCCACGCAGAGCGTGGCAAGGACGGCCGTGGGTGGGTGCTTCCGCATGGCGGCGCTCCAGTGCAGGCGAGGTGGACGCGGTGAGGTCGGTTCGACGAATCGGTGCAATCTAGCAAGAGGCCTCGCCAAGTCGTTGCCAGGCCGTGACCTGAGCGTGGTGAGGGTCCGCCTGCTTTAGCGACAGCCACCGACGGCAGGCGTGGCACGAAGTATGTAGTACAAGAGTCCATCGGTGCCTGGCCTTGCTACCGCCCGCAAGCTGCCGCGGCACCGTGTCACCCCGACGCGTGGCAGAACCACACGCCATGCAGAGAGCAGGCCCCCGATGTTTGGCGATGCGATGTTCGACGAGGAGGACCGTCTCCGCCGCGCTGAGGCCGGGCAGGATCCCGAGGATTCGATGACGGCCGAGGACGGGACCGAAGAATTGCTGGCCGCTGGTGGGCTGGACGAGCGCCTGCGGCGCCGCCAGGCCCTCACCCAGTTGCTGCGCGAGGTCGGCGGGGTCTGACGCCCCGCCATCCTCGGATCAGTGCGTGGGGCGCGCCGCCCCGGCGAGTTCCTCGCCTGGGTTGACGTAGCGGTCGATCGCCTGCGCGTACTGCCGTTCGTACAACGCGCGGTACCGCCCCCCCTCCTGTGCCACCAACTCGTCGTGCGTCCCCCGCTCGACAATGCGCCCTTCCGACAACACCAGGATCGTGTCCGCCGCCGTGATCGTCGACAGGCGGTGGGCAATAACGAATGTCGTCCGCCCGGCCCGCAGGCTCGCCAGCCCCTCCTGGATCAGCGCTTCGCTCTCGGAATCGAGCGACGAGGTCGCCTCGTCGAGGATCAGGATCGCCGGGTCGGCCAGGATCGCCCGGGCGATCGCCACGCGCTGACGCTGCCCACCCGAGAGCCGGACCCCGCGCTCGCCCACCACCGTCTGATAGCCCTCCGCAAAGCCGAGCACGAACTCGTCGCAGTGCGCGACGCGCGCCGCCTCCCGGACCGCGGCATCGCTGGCATCGGGCCGCGCGAAGCGGATGTTCTCGAGCACTGTGCCATCGAAGAGGAAGTTGTCCTGCAGCACGATCCCCAGTTTGGAGCGATACTGACGCAGCCGGAGCTCGGCCAGATCACGCCCGTCGAGGAGGATGCGCCCGGCATCGGGACGGATAAACGCCATCACCAGCGAGATCAGCGTGCTCTTCCCCGAGCCGCTCGAGCCCACCAGGGCGACGGTGCTCCCCGCCTCGGCGGTGAAGGTGATGTCGTGCAGCACGGGCGTGTCCTCGTCATAGCCGAAGGTCACCCCCTCGAAACGGATCTCGCCGCGCACCTCCCCCACCGGGGCGAGGGAGTCGTCGTCAGCATCTTCGGGCAGCGCATCGCGCAACTCACGAATCCGGTCGAGCCCGGCGAACGCCTCGGTGATCTGGGTACCGATGGAGGCGATCTGCACCAGCGGCGCAGCCACCAGGCCGGTAAAGAAGATGTACATCACGAAGTCGCCGAGGGTCATCTGCCCCGATACGATATCGCGCCCGCCGACGACGATCAGCAGCGTGCCGATCGCGCCGACCACCAGGGTGGACCCCGCCGCGGTGGCACTGACGCCGGTCATCGTCTTGGCCACGTTGCGCAGCAGCGTGTGGGCCCCTCGCGAGAAGGCGAGGCGCTCCCGCCGCTCGGCGGTGTAGGCCTTGACCACGCGGATCCCCGCGATGCTCTCGACCAACCGTCCAGTCACCTCGGCGTTGAGCTTGCCGCGTTCGCGGAAGATCGGGCGCAGGCGGGAGAAGGCGACCGCCATCCCCACCGCGAACAGCAGGAGCAGCACCAGGGTGACAGCGGTGAGCTTCCAGTTGAGCCAGAGGAGCACGCCGAAGCCGACCAGCGCGGTGAGCAGTCCGCCGGCGAGCTGCACCAGCCCGCTGCCGACGAGGTTGCGGATTCCCTCGGCGTCGTTCATCACCCGCGAGACAAGCTGGCCGGTCTGCGTCGCGTCGAAGGTACGGATCGGGAGCCGCATCAAGTGCGACTGCACGCTGCGGCGCATCTCCGTGATGGCGCGCTGCGCCGCCACACCGAGGAGTTGCGAGAGGGCGAACGAAGTGCCGGCCTGCACGATCGTGGCCGCGGCCACGGCACCAGCCAAGATGCCGAGGCGCTCCACGTTGCCGGTCGGGAGGATATCGTCGATCAGCACCTTGGAGGAGCCGGGGAGCACCAGCCCGGCGGCGCGATTGACCAACATGAGCCCGAAGCCGATCAGCAACCGCCGCCGGTGGTGCCAGATCAGTTCCCGCGCCTCGCGCCAGACCACCTCGCTGGACACCTTCTTCTTCGGCGTCCCCGCCGGTGGTGCCTTCCCGGCCGCCTGGCGCGCGGCACGCATCCCGCTGTTCGGGGCCAGCGCGCCCCCGATTCGTCCAATCCCCAACCGTCCCCCGAGTGAAGCGTTGTCCGGAGGATACACCGGGAGGGGGTGAACGGCGAGCAGCAGGGTGAGGGGGACGCGGCTGCGTTGCGTGGGGTGAGGGGGAGCCGGCAGCAAGGCCGCCGGCTGGGGAAATCGCCCGGTTCGCCGTTCGCCGTTCGCCCGCCTCAAGGGCGTCTTGGACGCACCCCCCTTCGACTTGTTAAGTCCCCATTTCACGCGGGTTTCCGGCTCAACGTCCCGTGGAGAGCCAACGTATCATCGCCGTGGTCCCCTCCGGCAGATCCGCCGGGGCGGTGCCGAGACCCATCGCCGTGGATGCTTCAATGGTGCATCGTATCGTGGTCCGCCTCGCGGGCCTGACCAGCTGCCTCGCGGTACTGGGCTTCGCGACCCCTGCTGCCGCCCAGGTGGGCAGCGCGGTCGACATCATCGTCGGGACGGTGACCGACACACTCGGCAATGCGGTCGGGGGGGCGACGGTCGAGGCGTATTCGATCGAGACCCAGGTCTCGCGACGCACCACGACCAACGACAAGGGTCGCTACACGATCTTCTTCAACGACGGTGGGGGACAGTATCGGGTCACGATCACGATGATCGGGAAGACGCCGGCGCTGTTCAACGTGGCCCGGCAAGCTGATGATGACCGCATCATGCTCGACGTGCGCCTCGGCGAGCGGCCGACGCGGCTTCAGGACCTGACGGTCACCGCCAACCGCGGCGTGGCGGGTGGCGTCGACCGACCCACACCGGGCAGCACCGAGCGGAACTTCAGTGCCGAGCAGGCGTTGCGCCTGCCGGTGGATGCCTCCGACCTCGCCGCACTCGCGGCACTGGTACCGGGCGTGATCATCACGGCGGGCAGTGACTCCACGGCGGCGCAGTTTTCGATCGCCGGCCAGAGCGGCACCTCAAACAATTACACGGTGGACGGGATCTCCTTCGGCGGCGACGCGCTGCCGCAGGACGCGATCCGGAACACGCGGGTGATCACCAATACCTACGACGTGGCACGCGGGCAATTCAGCGGCGGCCTCGTCTCGGCGTCGACCCGCGGCGGCAGCAATGTCGTGCAGGGGTCGGTGAGCGGCAATCTGCGCGACGCCTCACTCGCGTGGGGCGGGACCTCGGGCGACATCTTCAATCAGGGCCAGACGCAGCAGCGCCTTGGCTTCGGCTTCGGTGGCCCGATCGTGCGCGACAAATTCTTCGCCTTCGGCTCGTTCCAGGTGGACCGTTCGCTGGCACCGCTGGCGACGCTGGGCGCGGCGGACGCCGCCGCGATCGGCCGCCTGGGTACCAACCCCGACTCGGTGGCGCGCTTCATC
The DNA here is from genome assembly GCA_038216165.1 of Gemmatimonadales bacterium. Lineage (GTDB taxonomy): Bacteria > Gemmatimonadota > Gemmatimonadetes > Gemmatimonadales > GWC2-71-9 > Palsa-1233. Next base: position 9,419 of record JBBQQJ010000071.1, read on the forward strand.
TCCCTGGCTGACGCCACGGGCCTGACCTCGCTGGCCGGACCGATCGACGGCACCCGGAACACCGATCGCTACACGGGCCTCGCCCGGCTCGACTGGAACGTCGCCGACCGGCACACGGTCACCCTGCGCGGTGACCTGCGGGTCAACACCGCCGACCCGACGCGGATCGGGGCCACGCAGCTCGCGCAGGTGGGCGGCAACACGGAGGGGAACGGCGGCGGGCTGGCCCTCTCGCTCTCCTCGCGCTTCAGCACCGGAATGACCAACGAGTTCCGTGCCGGGTGGTCAGTGGACGAGAACACCTCGACGCCGTTTCTCTTCACCCCGGTGGGCCGGGTGCAGACCGTGTCCGAGCTGGCGGATGGCTCGTTCGCCACCACCACCTTCGGCTTCGGTGGCAACAGCGGCCTCCCGTCGCGCACCTCCAACAGCGGGTTCGAGGCGACCAACGAAGTCTCCTTCTTCTCGCCCTCGGCGGCGCACCGCTACCGGGTGGGCGTGCTCTTCAACACACAGTCGTTCGAGCAGGACGTCACCAACAACCGGTTCGGCACCTATACCTACAACTCGCTGGCCGACTTCGAGGCGAACCGTGCGGCGCAGTTCACGCGTACGCTCTCGCCGACGATCCGGGACGGCCGCAGCAACAACACTGCCCTCTACATCAGTGATGTGTGGCGGCCGAACTCGCGCCTGCAATTCACCGTGGGCGGCCGCCTCGAGCGGTCGTGGTTTGGCGGCGCGCCGGCGCTGAACGCCGCGGTGGAGCAGCGGTTCGGGGTGCGGACGGATGAGCTCCCCACCGAGACCTACTTCACGCCGCGCCTCGGGTTCTCGTGGAACGTCCCGGCGGCCGAGCAGCGCGGTCAGGCACAGCGCGGCTTCGCCCCGCCCCTCCTCACCGTGCGCGGCGGCGTGGGCGTGTTCCGCGGCACCATGCCATCAAGCCTCCCGGGCACGGCCCAGGCGCAGTCCGGCCTGCTGAACACCGAGGCGCAGCTCATCTGCGTTGGTGACGCGGTGCCGAACGCCGATTGGAACGCCTTCGGCACCAACCCGGCGCTCATCCCGAGCGAGTGCCTCGGGGGGGCCAACACCCCGGCGCGCGCGGGGGTGCCGAACATCACGACCTACGCCAGCGACTTCGGTGCGGCCAAGACGATCCGGGCCAGCCTGGGCGCGAGCAAGCGGTTCTGGACCACGTGGAGCCTGAATGTTGACGCCTCCTACACGCGGGGTATTGACCAATCGGCCACGCGCGACCTGAACCTGAACACGACGCCGGCCTTCCGCCTGAGCGGCGAGGACAATCGGCCGGTCTATGTGGGGGCCGATCGCATCATCACCGGGACCGGCGCGATTCCGCTCTCGGCCTCGCGCCTCGACGACGAATTCGGGCGCGTCAATCAGGTCTTCAGCGGCCTCGAGAACTCGGCCACGCAGTTCACGGCCGCCGTCTCGACCTTCCTGCGGCGCGGTGCGACGGTGAACCTGAGCTACTCGTGGCTCCGCTCCCGCGACGAGGGCGGCACTGGCGGAGGTGGTGGCGGCTTCGGCGGCGGGCGGGGTGGCGGGGGCGGTGGCTTTGCCGGCACCGGCTCCATCCAGACTCCGGGCGATCCCAACGAGTTCATCTGGGCCCGCTCCAGCGGTGAGCGCCGGCACAACATTCAGGCGAACATCCTCTGGCCCTTCAGCCAGAGTCTCGAGGTGAGCCTGGTCGGACGGATCACGTCGGGCACCCCGTACACGCCGGTCGTCAGTGGCGACATCAACGGCGACGGGTCGCGCAACGACATCGCCTATATCTACGATCCCGCCGCGGCGACCGATCCGGTGGTGGCCGCCGGGATGGATCGCCTGGTGAACTCGCTCTCCGGCAACGCCCGGGAGTGCCTCCTCAGCCAGTTCGGCCGGATCGCCGAGCGCAACAGTTGCACCGGCCCGTGGCAGCCGTCGCTCGACCTGCAGATGAACTGGCGCCCAGGGATGTTCGACAACCGTCTGGCGATCTCGTTTTCGACCGTCAACCTGCTGGGCGGGCTCGATGAGCTCTTCCACGGCGCGGACGGCATCAAGGGATGGGGCGGCTTCGCCCGGCCCGATGCCACGCTGCTCCAAGTCAACGGCTTTGACGCCACGGCCAACCAGTTCTCGTACGTCGTGAACGAGCGGTTCGGTGCCACCGGCGCCGGCGCCACGGCGATCCGCTCGCCGTTCCAGCTCGCGGTGCAGATGCGCTACAGCATCGGGCAGGACCGCCTGCGCGACCTGCGCCGCAACTTCTTCGGCGCCGGCGCCGCCGGGCAGCCGACGCTGGCCCAACAGATCGTCGGGCGGATCGACTCGATCGCTCCGCACCCAGCCAAGGCCACGCTCGGACTGCAGAAGGAGCTCGTGCTCGCCCCGCAGCAGATCACCGCGCTGCAGGCGATCGTCGATTCGACCGACCGCGCGCTGCGGCCGTTCGTGGACACGCTGAAGGTGGAAGTGGAGAAGGCCGGCACCAACCCGGACCTGACCCGGATTTTCCCGCTGTTGCAGCCGATCCTGCGGCAGATCCAGACCAATCAGACCGGTGGCCTGGCCCAGGTGAAGGCGATCCTGACCGACGCCCAGTGGGCACTGCTCCCGGACTCGGTGAAGACGCCGACCCAGGGGAACCCGTTCTTCGGGGGGACGGGTGGCGCCGGTGGACCGGGCCGCGGCGCGGGCGGCGGGCGCCCTGACGGCGGGGGCCAGGGTCGCCCCGGTGGCGGCGGCCGGCCGTGATTCGGTCACCGGCAACGTGGGGGGGGGAACGGTGAGCGGCGAACGGTGAGCACAACGCCCCCTCTCACCGTTCGCCGTTCACCGTTCGCCGTTCACCGTTCGCCGTTCACCGTTCACCGTTCGCCGTTCACCGTTCATGAGGCGCCGCC
>JBBQQJ010000072.1:0-12289 GCA_038216165.1 Gemmatimonadales bacterium
AGCAGCGCCGGACGCCAAGCGCCGCATGGGCGGTGATGAGCGGCATCACGGCAGCTCGTCGAGCGCGGGGAGGGTCTCCCCCAACAGCGCCGCGACTTTTTTTTGGAGCTCGATGATCGCCTCGGCGCGATCCGGACATGAGCACATCCCAGACCTTTGGCCGAGCTGCGGCGCTCATTGTGCTCGGGTGCAGCGCCCTCCAGCCTCTGACAACCGCGACCCTGGCCGCAGAACAGGTCGTCGTACTCGAGGAACTGCTGCGGATAGGAGCGGCACGCCACGACCTCTCCGCGGTGGGTGATGTCGCGCGAAGCCCGGACGGACGCATTTGGATTGGGCAACCGCAGGATGGAAGGATCCTCGGATTCTCGGCTTCCGGCACGCTTCAGGTGGCAATGGGACGCCGGGGGGAAGGGCCGGGCGAGTTCAGGGAATTGGGCCAGATCGGCGCGACCGACTCGGAAGTGCATGCATGGCAAAAGGGTCCACGCCAACTGACGGTTGTCGATGGGGCTGGCAAGGTGATCCGGACGCAACGTCTCGAACAACCGGGTTCAGCGCCGAGGGGAATTCTCACCTGGTTCGGGGTCGAGTCAATTCTCTATTCCTACTCGGATGCCGAAGGGACAACGACAGATCCAGCGCCTCTCGTGCGCTATCACCGGATTCCACGAGTCTCCACCTTTCGCGAGAACACGGTGGTTGCGCCACGCAGAAGGTGCTCGGTCGCGGAGCGGACGGCCCGGGGCATGAGGGCGCTCAACGTGCCACTCTGTGCCCGGACGCACGCGACGCTCTCCCCGAACGGCCGCCGCCTTGCAGTCATCGACTCCTGGACCGGCGCCGGGTCGGAAACCGGGGTGAAGGTGAAATCGTTTGGCGCCGATGGTACCCTAGTGCACGCCGGAGACTATGCGCTGGGCCGGAGTCCGATCCCTCGCTCCGTCCACGACAGCGTGATCGTGAGAATGCGCGCTGCATCTGGCAGCTGGAATCCTGCACTTGCCGGAGAAGTCTGGGTCACCACGCGCTCTGGTTCCGACGGAGCGAGGGGGCTACTCGTGGTCGGCGGCGACGGGACGTTGCGCGGCCGAACGCCGCTGCCGCAAGGCGCCCGCCTTGGTTGGGCCGGTGACGGCCATGTAGTGATAGTCGAGGAAGATGCGGACGGCTTGCAGGACGTGGTGCTGTATCGAGTCACGGGCGGCTAGCTCTGTCAGGGCTACGCCCCCCCCTACCGCACCAGCACCGCATGCGTCCCGCGCGCATCCTCACCCGGACCCGGCACGCGCTGCACGTAACTCCCGTCCGGCTGCATCTCCCACACCTGCCGGCGGTCCGCCAGCATCAACTCCAGCAGCCGCCGGATCTCGGCGCGGTGCCGCGGGTCCTCGATCGGCACCGCCGCCTCCACGCGGCGGTCCAGGTTGCGCGGCATCCAGTCGGCACTCGAGATGAACACCTCCTCGCGCCCGCCGTTCCGGAACACCATCGCCCGCGAATGCTCCAGGAACCGCCCCAGCAAGGACACCACCCGGATCCGCTCGCTCACGCCGGGGATCCCGGGCCTGAGGCAGCAGATGCCGCGCACGATGAGGTCGATCTCCACTCCGGCGCCCGAGGCCTCGTACAACGCCTCGATGATCGCCGGATCAACGATCGCGTTCATCTTGGCGAGAATCCGCGCCGGGCGGCCCGCCCGCGCATGCGCCGCCTCACGGTGGATGAGGTCGAGGAACTTCGGCTTCATCCAGCGCGGCGCCACGACGAGCTTGCGATACCCGGATGGCACCCCGAAACCGGTCAGGATGTTGAACAGGTCGGAGAGGTCGGCTCCCAGCTCCTCGTCGCAGGTGAGCAGGCCAAAGTCGGTGTAGAGCCGCGCCGTCTTGGGGTTGTAGTTGCCGGTGCCCACGTGCACGTAGCGCCGGATCGTGTCGCCCTCGCGGCGGACCACCAGCAGCACCTTGGCGTGCGTCTTGAGGTCGGCCACCCCATAGCTCACATGCACGCCGATGTCCTCGAACCGCTTGGCCCAGGAAATGTTCGCCTCTTCGTCGAAGCGCGCCTGCAGCTCGATCAGCACCGCGACCTGCTTGCCGCGCTCGGCCGCCTGCGCCAGCAACCGGGCGATCTCGCCCCCGGTGCGGTAGAGCGTGATCTTGATGGCCAGAACATCCGGATCCTCCGCGGCGGCCGCGATCAGCCGCTCCACCGAGGTCTCGAAGGCGTCGTACGGGTGGTGCAGGAGGATGTCGCCGTCGCGGATCGCCTCGAAGATGTCGCGCCCGGGCGCGAGGCGCGGGGGGGTGCGCGGCGTGAACGGGGGATCCTTGAGCGCAGGGAACTCGAGCGCAGCGATGGCGAAAAGGTCGGAGCCATCGAGGAGGCCGTGCACCTCGAAGACGTCGTCGGCGGTGAGCGGCAACCCCTCACCCGCATGCGCCTCGTTGAATTCCTCAAGGAGCAGGTGCCGCACACTCTCGGGCATCGACTTGTGGACCTCGAGCCGCACGACCTCGCCAAACTTGCGGTTGCGCACTTCTTCCTGGATCAGGTCGAGGAGGTCATCGGCCTCGTCGTTGTCGCCCTGCCCGACATCGAGATTGAGGTCGGAGTTGCGCGTGATCCGGAACAGGTGCCAGCCGATCAGCTCGACGCCCGGGAAGAGCGCCTGGAGGTGGGCCCCGATGAGGTACTCGAGCGGGAAGAACTCGCGGGCCGCCACCAGCGGGACCCAGCGCGGCAGGAGCTTCGGCACCTTGACGCGGGCAAAGCGCACCTCGCCGTCCTCGTCCCGGAGCGACACCGCCAGCGAGAGCGAGAGGTTGGAGATGTGCGGAAACGGATGCCCCGGATCGACCGCGAGCGGCGTGAGTACCGGGAAGACGTTGGCGCGAAAATAGCCGCTCAGATGCGCGCGCTCCCGCTCCGGGAGCGCCTCCCAGCGGTCATGGATCCGGATCCCTTCGGCCGCCAGCCCCGGGAGGACATCGAGCAGGAGGCAGCGCGAGTGTTGGTCGACCATTCCCCGGACCGTTTCGCGGATGGCCACCAGCTGCTGGGGCGGCGCCATCCGGTCGGGGGTGTATTCATGCAGATGGGCGGCCACTTGCTCCCGCACGCCGGCCACCCGCACCTGGAAGAACTCGTCGAGGTTGCTGGCAAAAATCGCCAGAAACTTGACTCGCTCCAGGAGCGGCGTGCGCACATCCAGGGCTTCGTTGAGGACGCGCCGATTGAACTCGAGCCACGAGAGCTCGCGGTTCTGGTAGAGCGCCGGGTCGCGCAGGTCCACGGTGACCGGCGGGGCGGTGTGCAGGTCGGTCATCGGTGCGGATCCGGCTGGGCGGTGGGGGTCAGGAGGCCGAGCACGGTGCTGGTGATCCCGATCAGGAGTCCACCCCAGAACGCGGGCCAGAAGCCGTCCACCGCGAAGCCCAGGCCGAGGGCCTGCGAGAGGCGCGCGGTGGCGAGCAGCAGGATCGCGTTCACCACGAAGGTGAACAGGCCGAGCGTGAGGACGATCAGCGGACAGGTCAGCACCGTGAGGATCGGCTTGAGGATCGCGTTCACCGCGCCGAACACCAGTGCCACCCCGACCAGCGCGAGCGCGGTACCAGTGTAGGTGATCCCGTCCACGAGTTGCACCGCCACCCAGAGGGCACCCGCGGTGACGAGGAGCCGGACGATGAGGCGCATCACGCCGCCCGCTCGATCACGCCACCACCAAGCACGAGCCGGTCATCCATCGCGTAGACCACGCCGCTCTGCCCCGGGGCGATGGCGCGCACCGGCTCGAGCAGTGTGAGCGCCAGCATGTCGCCCTGTCGTTCCCGCACCACGGCCGGTACGGCCGGGGCCCGGTAGCGGAGCTGCACCCGGACCGCGGCGCCGACGGGGGGGGGATCCTGCAGCCAGTTGCATTCTTCGAGCGTCACCTGATGGCCCATCAGCTCCTCGGCATCACCCACCACCACCTCGCGCGTCTCGGGGCGGATCCCCACGACGTAGAGCGGGAGCGATCGCCCACCGGGGAGGCCACGCCGCTGCCCCACCGTGTAGCGCGCGAAGCCGTCGTGGCTGCCCACGACCTCGCCGCTGGTCGTGACGAGCGCGCCGGGGGAGAGGGCCGGGGCATCGGCCGGCAGGTGCTTCGCGAGGACGCCCACGTAGTTGTCATCCGGCACAAAGCAGATCTCCACGCTTTCGGGCTTGTCGGCGGTGATCAACTCCAGCGCCCGAGCACGCGCCCGTGTATCGGCCTTGGTGAGCGCACCGACGGGGGTGCACATCCGTGCCACCACCGCGCGATCAATCCCCCAGAGGAAGTAGCTCTGGTCCTTGTTGCGGTCTGCGCCACGGTGGAGTGCCCCCCCCTCAGCGATGGCGTAGTGCCCCGTGGCGATCGCGTCACAGCCGAGCGCATCAGCGTGTGCGAGGAGATCGCGGAACTTCGTGAACGAGTTGCAGCGCACGCACGGAATGGGTGTGCGCCCGCGCGCATACTCCTCGACGAAGTTGGTGATCACCCGGTCGGAGAACCGATCTTCGAGGTTCAGGACGTAGTGCGGAATCCCCAGCCGGTGCGCCACAGTGCGGGCATCGGCGATCGAGTCGAGCGAGCAGCAGGGCCGGTCGGGGACGTCGTCGCCATGACAGAAGAGCTTCATCGTGGCCCCGATGACTTCCCACCCCTGCTCCACGAGCAGGGCCGCGGCGAGCGACGAGTCCACCCCGCCGCTCATCGCGACGAGGACCTTCCCCCGATCAGGCACGTCCGAGGGACGTCGCGAGCCGGCGGGCCCGCGCCACGATGGGCGGGAACAGCTCGGCCACCCGGGCGATGTCGGCGGCCGTCGATTCGGGGCCGAACGAGAAGCGCAGGGTGCCCAGCGCGAGCGGACGCGCCACCCCCATGGCCAGGAGGACATGCGAGGGCTCCACCGCGCCCGTGCTGCAGGCGGACCCGCCCGAGCAGCAGATCCCCGCCAGATCCAGGTGCATCAGGATCGCCTCCGCCTCGGCGCCCGGTACCGACACCGAGAGCACATGCGGTGCGCGCTCGGCATCGAGCCCGTGCACCACGAGGTCCGGGATCGCACCGCGGAGGCGGGCGGCCAGATCGTCGCGGAGCATCCGGGTGTGGGTGGTGTGGGCGTCGAGGTCCTGTACTGCGAGGAGGGCGGCGCGGCCGAGGGCCACGGCACCGGCCACGTTCTCCGTGCCGGGCCGGATCCCGAATTGCTGCCCCCCCCCGTGAAGGATCGCCGCGATGATCGAGCGGTCCCGCACGATCAGGGCACCGATCCCCTTGGGGGCGCCGAGCTTGTGGCCGCTGATCGAGAGGAGTCGGCAACCGATCGCATCGAGATTGATCGGCAGCTTGCCAATCGCCTGCACGCCGTCGCTGTGGAATGGGACGCCGGCGGCGCTGCAGCGCGCGCCAATGGTCGCCATCGGCTGGATGATCCCGGTCTCGTTGTTGACCCACATCACGGACACCACGGCCGGTCGCTCGGCCAGGACGGCATCGAGCTCGTCGAGGCGGACGCAGCCATGGGGATCCACGCCGAGAATCGTCTCGTGACCGCCGAGGCGCACCACGGCGTGGGCGGCGGCGAGGGAGGCCTTGTGCTCGATGGCGGTGGTGACCACGTGCATTGGGTGCCCGGCAGCCCGGGCAGCGAGCGCGGCGCCGATGATGGCGAGATTGTCGGCCTCAGTGCCGCCCGAGGTGAAGATCACCTGGTTGGGCTCCACCCCCAGCGCCTCGGCGGTCTCCCGCTTGGCCTGCTCCAAGCCGGCCCGCGCCAGCCGGCCGATCTTGTGGGCGGACGAGGGGTTCCCATAGCAGCCCTGGAGGTACGGCAGCATCGCCTCCAGGACATCCGGCCGGACCGGCGTCGTGGCGGCGTGGTCAAGGTAGATGGGGTCCATAACCCCGAAATCTAGCAGGATTCAGGGCCCTCGCTACAGACTTGCGCCCCCCAATGCCACCACGTCCGCTACCTCCACCGCCTCGGCGGTCCAGAACGGCTCGCCGTACGGACGGCGAATCCGGGAGCCGCAATGCGCGTCCTGGGTGCGAATCAGGTCGAGGAATGGCTGGCCATTGGGGAAGAGCTCGCCGGCCTGGCGGGTCTCGTCATCGAACTGGGAGGCGTAGCACTGGATGGCGGCGAGCTTGCGGTCAAATTGGGCCGCGGTGTCGACGATGAAGGACGGGGCGACGGCGTCCTCGCGGTAGGCGAGCGCAAAGCAGAGCTTGGTCGGCTTGAAAGCAGCGCCATCGGCCGGGTAGTTCTTGAGCCCGGCGAGGAAGCAGGCATCGCGGATCAGCTCGCTGGCCACCCGGTGATCGGGATGTCGGCCCACCTTCCAGGGAAGCAGCACCGTGCGCGGCCGGGCTCGGCGGACCGCCTCGATCACCAGGCGACGCATCGCGTCGGTGTTGGCGAGGTGCCCGTCAGGGAGGCCGACGTTGTGGCGCTCTGCAACGCCGAGCACCTCCGCGGCGGCCATCGCCTCCGCAGCGCGGAGCTCGGGGGTGCCCCGGCTGCCGAGCTCGCCGCGTGTGAGGTCGAGGATGACGGCGCGGTGCCCCTGGTCCACCGCCTTGGCGATGGTCCCCCCGGCGAGGAGCTCGGCGTCGTCCGGGTGGGCGAAAATGGCGAGGAGGTCGGTGGACATGGGGGAAATCTAAGCGCCGGTCGCCGTTCGCCGTTCGCCGTCACTCATGGTGGAGCGCCGCCACGGGATCCATGTTGGCTGCGCGGGTGGCCGGGATCATCCCGAACACCAGGCCGATCAGCACCGACACTGACACCGCGGTGACCGCACTCCAGAGCGGCACGCCGCTCTGCAGCGACAAGGCGATCTTGAGCAGTTGTCCGCCCAGCGTGCCGACGGCCACGCCGAGGAGGCCGCCGAAACCGGTCAGGGTGGCCGCCTCCACCAGGAACTGCCAGAGGATCTCGTTGCGCGTCGCGCCCATCGCCTTGCGCAGTCCGATCTCGCGGGTGCGGTCGGTGACCGACACCATCATGATCGCCATCACCCCGATCCCGCCCACCAGCAGGGCCACGCTCGAGAGGGCGATCATCACCAGGAAGAAGGCGCTGGTGAGCGAATTGATGGTGTCGAGGATCTGGTCCTGGGTGATGACGTCGAACGAGTTGGGTTGCCCGGGACGCAGGCCGCGGCCGTTGCGGAGCGCCACGATGGCGGCGTCCTTGGCCACATCCACGCTGGTGCCCCGTGCGGCGAGGATTGCGATGAAGAGATTGTTGGTCTCGTCGTAGCGGAAATTCTGCCGGGCTGCGCGGAACGGCACGATGCCACCGTCGTTGGCCCCGGGCGGCTGGAAGATATTCTGTGGCTTGGCGTAGATCCCGACGATGGTGAACGACTTGCCCCCCACCCGCACGACCTTGCCGAGGGGGTCGAGGCGGCCGAAGAGTCGCGCGGCCGCCTCCTCCTCGATCACCAGTACGGGCGTGCCGGCGAGCAGCTCGCTGCGCCCGAACAGGCGCCCGCGCAGGAGGGTCCCGCCCTGAACCTCGAGGTAGGCGTTGTCCGCGCCATAGATCATCAGCCCCTGCGAACGCTCCGAGAGGTACTCGATGCGGAGCGGCACCTGCACCCAGAGTCCGGCGTGGTCAATCTGACTGTTGCGGGAGAGGGCGGTGACATCCGGGTCATCGAGGACCGGGCGAATCCGCACCTCGGCCGGGAGCCGGTCGGGGTTGAGCGGTACCGACGAGAAGAACCGCACCACATAGAAGGTGCGCGGCGAGGAATTCTCGACGGTGGCGAAGATCTGGGTGCGGATGCCGTCGACGAGCGAGGCCATCAACATCACGGTGGTCACGCCGATCACCACGCCGAGGATGGTGAGCCCGCTGCGGAGCTTGTTGGCCCGCATGGAGTCGAAGGCCAGCAGCACGCCCTCGCCGATGTTCGCGATGCGGAAGGCCATCGGCTACTCGGCCCGCAGCGCAGTGATCGGGTCGAGGCGCGCGGCACGTGCCGCAGGGTACACCCCAAAGAGCACCCCGGTACCGGCCCCGAGCGCCAGCGCGAGGCCCACCGACCAGCCAGTGACGCGTGCCGGCAGGGGGGTGAAGGTGGCTACGACCTGCGCCAGCACGTAGCCGGTGAGCACGCCGATCAGGCCGCCGAGCGTCGCGAGGATCACCGTCTCCACGAGGAACTGCGTGCGGATGGCCCGCCGATTGGCGCCGACGGCCTTCCGGATCCCGATCTCGCGGGTGCGCTCGCTCACCGACATCAGCATGATGTTCATGATCACGATCCCGCCCACCACGATGCCGATGATCACGACGGCAGGAATCACCGTGAAGAGCAGGGCGGTGAGCTGGGTCCAGAAGGCGATCAGGGCGTCGGCCTTGTCCACGGTGAAATCATTGGCCTCGCCCGGGCGGAGCCGGTGGGCCACCCGCATCGCCTCTTCCGCGCGGTCCATCGCCCCCGGGATCTCGACGGCTGTGGCCATCTTGACCGACACCACGGTGGTCCGGCGGCGGCCCCAGATTGCCTCGAAGACCGGCAAGGGCACCAGAACGAACCCATCGAACGATTGCCCGAGGGTCTGCCCCTTGGTGGCGAAGACGCCCTTCACGGTGAACTGGCGCCCGGCGATGCGGACCTTCTGACCGATCGCGCTGGCGGGCGTCCGGAAGAGTTTGTCGGCGATGTCGAAGCCGATCGCCACCACCGGTCGCCGCCCGCGGATGTCCACGTCGGTCAGCGGCTCGCCGACCAGGATCTTGTAGTCCTGCACGAGCTGGTAGGGCGGGGTGACGCCGAAGATCAATGCCCCCCCCACGGACTGATTGCCGACCACCACATCGGCCTGCGGCGTGGGCCAGCCCGACTGGAGCGATACCGCCTCGGCATCCGGCAGTGCGCGGGTGACCGTTTCGGCATCGTCATTGGAGATGATGGGCCGCTTGGCGATCTGGCGGATCTCGTCGTCGCTGAGCAGTCCGACCGAGATGGGCGTGCGCCGGACCTGGAAGGCGTTGGTCCCGATGATCGCCCCGGTGAGGTTTTCGCGCACGTAGGCATTCATCCCCTGGATCACCGCCACGACGGTGACCAGAAAGGCTACCGAGACGATGATGCCGAGGAGCGTGAAGAACGAGCGAAGCTTGGCCGATGCGATGGTGGCAAGGGCCAGGCGGAGGGCTTCACCGAGAGGCATGGGGGGAAAGTAAGGGGGAACTGGGTGAGGGGTGAGGGGGACCAGGGGAACCGCACGCAATCGCGATCCGACTCGCGCGCGACATCCAGTTGTTCCCCCTCACCCCTCACCCCTCCCCCGTCATTCGTACCGCAGCGCCTCCACGGGATCGAGCCGGGCGGCCTTGTTGGCCGGGTAGAGGCCGAAGAGAACGCCAGTGATCACGGAGGCGATGATGGCCGCGGCCACCGACCAGAGCGGGATGGTCGCGGGAATCGGCGTCAGGGCGTTGACGGTCCAGGCGATAAGCGCGCCGAGGGCCATGCCGCAGAGGCCACCGAGGAGGGTGAGCGTGGCCGACTCCACCAGGAACTGGAAGAGGATCTCGCCACGGGTGGCGCCGAGGGCCTTGCGGACGCCGATCTCGCGGGTGCGCTCGGTGACCGAGATCATCATGATCGCGACCACGCCGACGCCGCCCACCATCAGCCCGACGCTCGAAAGCACGAGCATCACCAGGAAGAAGCCCGCGGTCATCGAGTTGAACGATTCGAGGAAGCGGTCGCCCGAGACGAGGTCGAAGCTGCTCTCCTCGGCCGGGCGTTGACCGCGGTCGATGCGGAGCGCCACGGTGACCTGGTCCATCGCCTCCTGCTGGGTCATGTCCTCGCGAGGGAAGACCGCGATGCTCAGCCAGCCGCGCTCGACGCCGCCCGCCTTGGCCAGCGTGGCGTGCGGGATGACGATCTTGGGTGAGGAGTCGTCGCCAAAGACACCGCTCGGGTCGCGGTAGAGGCCGACGATGGTGAAGGGGAGTCCGAACAGCTTGATGACTTTGCCGATGGGGTCCAGGCCCGGCATCAGCGCCTCGACGAGCTTGTCGTTGACCACCGTGACGTAGGCCCCGGTGCCGGCCTCGATCGGCGAAAAGTTGCGGCCGTCGAGGAGGTCGCCGCCCTGCACGCGCATCCAGGTGGCGTCCATCCCCTCCACCGAGACGCTCGCGAGGTCCTTGTCGCGGTAGACCGCCCGGGTGCCGCTCCGTTCGCGGACGTTCACGTCGCCCACGGCGGGGAGCTGCCGGATGAGGTCGGCCTCATGGCGGGACAGTTGGGGGCGCCGCCGCCACGGGGACATCTCGTCGGAGCCGTCCGAGACCTGGATCCCGTCGCGGAAGTACCGCATCACGACGAAGGTCTTGGGGCCGGCCCGATTGACGATGTCACCGACCGACTGCTGGATCCCGGTGATCATCGACGCCATCGCGATCACCACCATCACGCCGATCGCGATGCCGAGGATGGTGAGCGCCGCCCGACTCTTGTTGGCGCGCACGGAGTCCAGGGCCAGCGTCACACCCTCGAGGGCGCGCGCGAAGAGGTTGCCGCGTCCGAGTGTGCCGCTCATTCTTGCCTCAGGGCTTCGATGGGATCGAGACGTGCCGCCTGCTTGGCCGGGAGGATCCCGGCCACCATCCCGACGGCCACGCCGAGGAACACGCCGAGGCCGATCGACCAGGGCGCGACGGCGGCGGGCAACGGGGTGAAGGCGCGCACGGCAAAGGCGAGCAGCAGCCCGGTCCCGATGCCGAGGATCGCACCCGCCACCGACAGTGTGGCCGACTCCACCACGAACTGCGCCATGATGTCGCGCCGCTTGGCGCCGAGGGCCTTGCGGATGCCGATCTCCCGGGTGCGCTCCGCCACGGCCATCAGCATGATGTTCATGATCACGATGCCGCCGACCACCAGCGAGATCGCCACCAGGCCAGGGAGCGCCAGGAAGAGGATGCGGGAGATCTTCGCCCACTCCGAGAGCGCCGCCTCGGCGGTTTCGAGGTGGAAGTTGTTGGGCGCCGCCGGGCGCAGGCCGCGCCGGACGCGCATCAGGGCATTCGCCTCCTCCTCCGCAGCTCGCATGGTCGGGAGGTTGTCGGCCTGGATGTGCAGGGCGTCGATCACCTGGGGGCGATTGGCGAGCCGGCGCACCGGCGAGGTGATTGGCGTCACGGCGAACTTGTCCATCGAGATGCCGAAGAGCGTGCCCTGTTCCGCCACCACGCCGACCACGCGGTGTGGGAGGCCGGCAAGTTTGACGGTCTGGCCCAGGGGATCACGCCCCTCGAACAGTCGGGCGGCGAGCTCGTGGCCGAGCACCACGACGTCGGCGCTGGCGGTGACCTCCTGCGGGGTGAAGGCGCGGCCCTCGGCGATGTCCCACCGCTTGATCGCGAAGAACTCGGCGTCGACCGTGTGGATCGTGATGTCGCGCGCCTCGCGACCGCGCCAGTCCACGCTCATCCGGTCATATCCCTCGCGGGCGAACCGGACCGGGGTGGTCATCCGTTCCTCGAGGAAGGCGGCGTCGCCATTGGTGATGCGCGGGTTGCGTTGCCACTGCCGCCACATCTCCTCGGTGGTGTTGCCCATCTGGATATTGGGCTGATGCCGCACCGAGAAGGTGTTGATGCCGATCAGTGCCCCGGCGAACTTGTCGGTCATGTAGACGTTCATGCCCTGCACGATCGAGACGACCGCGATCAGGAACATCACGCCGATCATCACGCCCACCAGCGAGAAGAAGCTCTTGAGCTTCTGCGCGCGAATCGACGCGAGCGCGAGCCGCACCGCCTCGAAAAGGGGCATGTCAGGCCGCCGCGCCGGCGGACGCGAGCGGATTCAGGCGATCGGTGTCGATCCGACCGTCGCGCAGCACCACCACCCGGCGCGCATGCTCCGCGATGTCGGGCTCGTGGGTGACGATGATCACGGTCTGGCCCTGGGCATGCAGTTCACCGAAGACGCGCATGATCTCCACGCTCGTGGCCGAGTCGAGGTTGCCGGTCGGTTCGTCGGCGAGGAGGATCGAGGGGCGGTTGACCAGCGCCCGGGCGATCGCCACACGCTGCCGCTGCCCGCCCGAGAGCTCGTTGGGCTTGTGGTGCATCCGCTCGCCCAATCCCACGCGCTCCAGCGCTTCGGCGGCGCGCTGGCGCCGCTCCCGGGCAGTGGCGCCAGCGTAGACCAGCGGCAGTTCCACGTTCGCCAGGGCGGAGGCGCGCGGCAAGAGGTTGAACGTCTG
>JBBQQJ010000073.1:0-12281 GCA_038216165.1 Gemmatimonadales bacterium
AGGCCTCGACGAGCTCACCCTGCATCAGGCGTCTACCTCGTCGAGCGCGCGCCGGAGTCGCTCGGCGGCGTCGGCGTCGGGGGCGGGGACGTCGCCTCCCTCGCGGCCCGGCGCCGGAGCGGCGGTGTCCGTCGCGTCCACCGCGCGACGGCGCGAGAGATAGGCGCCGAGGCCGAGCCCGACGGTGGCGATCACGAGGCCGGGCACCAGGTACCCGGCCAGGTTGAACCCTTCGGCCGGCGGGGCCATCAGCACCTGCTCCCCGTCGCGGGCGACGAAGTAGCCGACGATTTCCTCTGGCGTCTTGCCCGCTTCCATCATCGCCACCACTTCCTTGTGCAACGCGGGCGAGTACGTGCAGGTGAAGTCGGTGGTACGGCAGGTGTACATGTCGAGCGTGCACCCGCAGGTGCAGCGCAGGCGCCGCTCGATGGCGATCACCACCGGGTCGTTGTCGAGCACGCCCACGGTGTCGCGCTGGATCCCCACGTTCCACGGCTGGCGGAGCCGGTCGGCCGAGAGGGTGTCGGGAGCGGTCTGGGCGCCGAGGCTGCGCACCCCGGCGAGGGCGAGCCCCGTCCCGAAAAAACTGCGGCGGGTCAGGCGGGTCATGAGGGGACTCCAGTCAAGGTGGCTTCGTAGCCGGCCTGCACGGGGGCGCGTCGCCGAGTCCGGACCTGCGGCCCGCCGGGCCACATGGTGAGGATCCCGCCAAGGACGAGGACCACGCCGCCGATCCAGAACCACGCGACCATCGGGTTGACCTGGATCACGAAATGCGAGCGCTCGGTCCCGTCGGGCGAGCCACCGTAGACCACGTAGAGGTCCTCGCGCAGGTCGCTCCGGAGTCCCACTTCAGTGCTCGGCTCGAAGAGGCGGTTGCCGAAGGAATCCACATGCTGCCGCTTCTCGGACTTGATGGTCCCCACGCGCACGCCGTCGCGGGTGACCTCGAGGGTGGCGGCACTCACCTGCCGATTGAGGGCACTGTACTGCGACACCCCGAGGTGGGTGAGCTGGTAGGTCCAGCCGAACGGGGAGTCGATCGTCGCGGACTGCCCGGGGACGAGGTCGACCTCCACCTTGGTCTTGAAGGCCAGGCCGGTGAACGCGACGAAGTAGAGGACGATCCCGACGTGCACCACGTAGCCGCCGTACCGGCGACGGTTGCGGGCCATCAACCGGCCCAGCGCCACCACCATTGATTCGCCGTGCATGGTGTGCCGGGCGCGCACACCGCGGTAGAACTCCTGCCCGACGGTGCCCAGGACAAAGCCGCCGAGGGTCAGCGCCATCAAGGCATAGCCATCGCGGAGGCCGGAGATCAGCAGCCCCACCGCGGTGACGAGCCCGGCCAGCACCGGCACGATGAACTGCCGCCGCAGGTTGGCGGCCGAGGCCTTCCGCCACGCGATGAGCGGGCCAATCCCGGTGAGGAGGAGGAGAAAGAGCCCCAGCGGCACGTTGACCCGATTGAAGAACGGCGGGCCGACGGTGATCTTGGTGCCGCGCACTGCCTCGGAGATGATCGGGAAGAGCGTCCCCCACATGACGGAGAAGGCGATCCCGACCAGCGCGAGGTTGTTGAAGAGGAACGCCGCCTCGCGCGAGGCGAGCGATTCGAGCTCCGCCTCCGGCTCGAGGTCGGGCCACCGGGTATAGAGGAGCGTGAACGAGAGAATCCCGGTGACGAGCAGGAAGCCGAGGAAGAAGTAGCCGACACTCGACTGCGTGAAGGAGTGCACCGAGGCGATCACGCCCGAGCGGGTGATGAAGGTGCCGAAGATCGTGAGCAGGAAGGTCCCGATCATCAGCCCCATGTTCCAGCGCTTGAGCATCCCCCGCTTTTCCTGGATCATCACCGAGTGGAGGAACGCGGTGAGGGTGAGCCAGGGGAGGAGCGAGGCGTTTTCGACCGGATCCCACGCCCAGACGCCGCCCCAGCCGAGCTCGAGGTAGGCCCACCACATCCCGATGGTAATCCCGATCGAAAGGAAGATCCACGAGGCGAGCGCCCACTTCCGCATTGCAAAGATCCAGCCGGTGTCGAGCCGCCGGGCCAGGAGCGCCGCGATGGCGAAGGCGAACGGGATCGCCAGCGAGATGTAGCCGAGGTAGAGCGTGGGTGGGTGCGCGATCATCCCGGGGTTCTGCAGCTGCGGATTCAGCCCGCGACCATCGGCGGGGGTGAAGGCGAGCCGCTCGAACGGGTTGGCACCGTCGCCGAAGAGCATCACCGAGATGAAGAACGCGGCGATGAGATTCGTGACCCCCGCCACATAGGGGAGCAGGTCCTTGAACCGGTTGCTGGTCAGTGCCTGCGCGAGGGCGCCGAAGATTCCGAGCACCACGGCCCAGAAGAGCAGCGACCCCTTCTGCCCGGCCCAGAAGGCGGTGACGAGGTAGTACTCGGGGAGATTCCGCGACGTGTACGAGGCCACGTACTCGATGTTGAAGTCGTGGGCGAAGAGGCCCTTCCAGAGTGCTGCGGACGCCACGAGGAGGGCGAGACAGACGCCATAGGCACCGCGACGGATTGCGAGGGCGAGATCAGGGCGGTCCTGCCAGCGGGCGAAGAACGCCAATCCGGCACTCCAGACGCCGATGAGGAACGCCGCCCAGAGCGCGAACTGCCCGAGCAGGGTCACGAGGTGGCCACTTGCTCGTCCCAGACCGCTTCATAGCGCGAGCCGCACTTGGCGATCACGTCGGTGGCGAGAAAGACGCCATCGCGCCCGTACTTGCCGTCGATGACCACCTCGATGTCGTTCTCGTCGGTGAAGGTATCCGGCACCATGCCCACGTAACTGACGGGGAAGGAGTGGGCGCCGTCGCTGATGGTGAAGTCGACGCGGCGCTCGCTCCGGTGGATCGAGCCCTTGACGACCTTGGCGGCCACCTTGACCCCGACGTCGTGCATCGACGTGTCGGCGGCCGTCCGCTCGACCAACTGGGTCGGGGTGAGGAAGTACGTGCCGGTCTGCTTGACGCCCTCGATCATCATGAGGGTGACCGCCGCAACGATCACTGCTGCCCCGATACCGAACTTCATGCCTGGCTTCATCGTGGACTCCATGTCCCTGGATGCCTCGAATATACCCCGACCGCGTCGCGCTGGTGGGGTCCGCTCAGCCCCGGCGTGCCCAAGCCAGCGCGGCCGCGACGGCCCGCCGCCACTCGGCGCGCCGGGCCTCGCGCCAGGAGGCGCTCGCCCGTGGGGTAAAGACCGTCATGGCTCCCAGGTCCGTGGCGGGAGGGAGACTCCCCCCGATCCCGATCGCGGCGAGGCGGGCCGCCCCGTAGGCGGTGAGTTCGACCCCTGGCGGCCGCTCGACCGGCACCCCCAGCAGGTCGGCCTGGGTCTGCATCAGCCAGTCGTTGGCGGCCGCACCACCATCGACGCGGAGCGTGGTGACGCCGCCCATCGCCTCCACGAGGTCGCCCGTGCCGTGGGCGATCGCCTCGAGCGTGGCGCGGACGATGTGCGCCCGCGTGGTACCCCGGGTGAGCCCCACAAGGGTCCCGCGCGCCTCGGCTTCCCAGTATGGGGCCCCGAGGCCGGTGAAGGCCGGCACCAGCACCACCCCCCCCGTATCCGGCACGCTCGCCGCGATCGCGGCGGTGTCGGCAGCGTCGCGGATCACGCCGAGCCCGTCGCGCAGCCACTGTACCGCTGCCCCGGCGACAAAGACGCTCCCTTCCAGTGCCCAGGCCAGACCCCCCTCGGGGCCGGCGGCGATGGTCGCGAGAATTCCCGCCTCCGGCGTGGGCGGCCCCTCGGTACCAGCATATCGCAGCAGGAAGGCGCCGGTGCCATAGGTGATTTTGGCGCTGCCCGGTTCGACACAGCCCTGCCCGAAGAGCGCCCCCTGCTGGTCGCCCACCAGGCCCGCGATCGGCAGCTCCCGCCCGAACCACTCGGCGCAGCTCATCCCCACCATGCCGGCCGAGGGGACCACCTCGGGCAGCACCGCACGCGGGACGTCAAAAAAGTCGAGCAGGTCGGGGTGCCAATCGCCCGTCCGGATG
Source organism: Gemmatimonadales bacterium (assembly GCA_038216165.1). Classification (GTDB taxonomy): domain Bacteria; phylum Gemmatimonadota; class Gemmatimonadetes; order Gemmatimonadales; family GWC2-71-9; genus Palsa-1233. Next base: position 4,030 of record JBBQQJ010000073.1, read on the forward strand.
TCGGCGAGGAGCGTGCGAGAGGCGTTGGTCCGATCCGACACATGCACCCCGCGGGTGAGCCGCGCCACCAGCCAGCTCTCGACGGTCCCCACGCGCAGGGTCCCCGCATCGGCCGCGGCGCGCAGGTCGGGCTCGGCCAACAGGGCCTCCAGCTTGGTGGCGGAAAAATACGGGTCGAGCAGCAAGCCGGTGCGTTCGCGGAACCACGGTTCACGACCCTGCTCGCGCAGTGCGGCGCAGCGCCGCGCGGTGCGGCGGTCCTGCCACACGATCGCCCGGCCGTGGGGGGCAAGCGTGTCGCGATCCCAGAGGACGAGCGTCTCGCGCTGGTTGGTGATCCCGATCGCGTCGACCTGGGCGGTGGTGGCGGCGAGCGCCTCCCGGGCCGCATCGAGCACCGAGCGGAAGAGGTCTTCCGGGTCGTGCTCGACGTGACCGGGCGCCGGGAAATACTGCGGGAACTCGCGGTACCCGCGGGAGAGGATCGTGCCGTCCGGGGCGAAGACGAGCGCGGTGGACCCGGTGGTCCCCTGGTCGAGCGCGAGAATCGTCGGCATGTCGCAATCTAGTGTGAACGACGAACGGCGACCGGGGGTGAGGGGCGCGTGCCCGTTCCCTTATATTTATCGGATGACTTACTCCACCCTGCTTCTCGAGACCGACGCTGACGGCATCGCCGTGGTGACGATCAACCGCCCCGACACGCTCAACGCCCTCAACGCCCAGGTCTTCAGCGACCTCGCCGCCCTGCTGGAGGTGCTGCGCACCGACGACACGATCCGGGCGGTGATCATCACCGGGGCCGGTCCCAAGGCCTTCGTCGCCGGGGCCGACATCCGCGAGCTCGCGGACGTGGACAGCGCGCAGGGGGAGGCGCTCTCCGCCCGGGGGCAGGCCGTGTTCCGTGGCCTGGAGCGGCTCCAGAAGCCGGTGATCGCGGCAGTGAACGGCTTCGCCCTGGGGGGGGGATGTGAACTCGCCATGGCCTGTCACCTGCGCCTCGCCGCCCCGACGGCGAAGTTCGGGCAGCCCGAGGTGAAGCTGGGACTGATCCCGGGGTACGGCGGCACGGTGCGGCTCCCGCGATTGGTGGGCCGCGGCCGGGCGCTCGACCTGCTGCTGACCGCGCGCGTGATCGATGCGGAGGAGGCGCTCCGGATCGGTCTGGTGGACCGGCTCGTGGCGGCGGATGCCCTGCTCGACGAGGCCCGCACGGTGGCCCGGACGATCCTGGCGATGGGCCCGCAGGCGGTGGCACTCTGCCTTGCCACCGTGGACCGCGGGCTCGACCTCGACCTCGATGCCGCGCTGGCGGCGGAGGCGAGCGCCTTCGGGGCGGTCTGCGCCACCGACGACAAGACGGAGGGGACGCAGGCGTTCCTTGAGAAGCGTCCCGCCGTGTTCACCGGCCGCTGAGCCGATGCAGGCCGCGTCACTGGTGGTGCGGAGCGTCCGCAACCTGGCCGACGCGGCCCTCGACATCCCCCCCCCAGGCGTGGCCCTGCTCGGGCCGAACGGCAGCGGCAAGACCTCGTTCCTCGAGGCGCTGGGGTACCCGGTGCTGTTCCGCTCGCTGCGCGGCGCCCGGGATCGCGAGATGGCCCGGCACGGCGGGCCCGGGTTGCACGTGACGGTGACGCGGGCCGACGGCGTGGCCATCGGGGCCACATGGACGGCCGCCACGGGCCGCAAGCGGGTGACCGTGGACGGCGCGGACCAGCGCAACCTCACCGCCGCGCTCGGGGCATGGCTCGCGGTGGCCTTCCTCCCCGGCGATCCGGTGCTGGTGCACGGCGGGGCGGCGGAACGACGGCGCTGGCTGGACCGGATGCTCTCGCTGGCCCAACCCGCCTATCTTTCTGGGTTGTTGCGCTACCGCGCCGCGCTGGCCCAGCGGAACGCCGCGTTGCGGCGGGGCGACGTGCGGGCCGCCGAGCCGTTCGATGGCATCCTGGCCCAGGCCGGCGCGACCGTGGCAGCCACCCGGCGGGCCTGGGCGGAGGGCGCGGAGGGCGCCTGGCGTGAGGAGCTGGCGCAGCTCGGCGAGCCGCTCGCTGTGGGGATGCGGTACCGGGGCGACGAGGCGCTGGTCGAGCCCGGGGCGTGGGCCGAGCGGCTGGCGGCCGGGCGGCCGCGGGATCTGGCGCGGGGCCAGACGCATGTTGGGCCCCATCGCGACGATCTGGTCCTGACGCTCGACGGGCGGCCATTGCGGGCCGTGGGTTCCACGGGGCAGCAGCGGTCGGCGGCGATCGCGCTGCGCCTGCTGGAGCGCGACACCTTGGCGGCCGCCCGCGGGGTCCGCCCCGCCCTGCTGGTGGACGACGTCTTTGCCGAACTGGACGCGGAGCGGCAGTCGCGATTGGCGGCCCGCCTCCTGGCTCAGGGTGGCCAATTGGTGGTGACGGCACCGCGGGTCGACGACCTGCCACGGGAACTGGAGCTTGATCGGTGGCACGTGCGCGAGGGAAAGGTCACTACCTGAATGAGCCGGTCGCGCCCACGCCGCTGGGCGAGGCGCTGGCGCGCTGGTTGACCGACAGCGGCCTGGCCAAGCGGTTCGACCTGGCCACGGTCGTGGAGGAATGGCCCGAGCTGGTCGGACCGCAGATCGCGGCGGTCACACAGGCGCAATCGGTGACCCCCGACGGCACCTTGATGGTCCGGGTGGCCACCCCGGGATGGGCGACCGAACTCGGCTTGATGACCCCGAAGATCCTGGCGCGCGTCAACGGCTCGAAGCGTGGCCGCGTGCTGCATGTCCGCTGGATGGTCGGTCCGCTGGACCGGCCCTGACTCACCTGATTGCGAGGACGCATGGCGAAGGCACCCACGACCGGCACGAAGGAATACGGCGCACAGTCGATCACCGTCCTCAAGGGACTCGAGGCGGTCCGCAAGCGGCCCGGGATGTACATCGGCTCCACCGGGGAGAACGGGCTCCACCACCTGGTCTACGAGGTGGTCGACAACTCGATTGACGAGGCGCTCGCCGGCTACTGCGACCGCATCGAGGTGTGCATCCACCGCGACAACTCGATCACGGTGAGCGACAACGGGCGCGGCATCCCGGTCGACATCCACCCGACCGAGGGGCTCCCCGGCGTCGAGCTCGCGCTGACGGTGCTGCACGCCGGCGGCAAGTTCGACAAGGATTCCTACAAGGTGTCGGGCGGCCTCCACGGTGTCGGCGTCTCGGTGGTCAACGCGCTCTCCGAGCAGCTCACCGTGACCGTGGACCGCGCCGGTGCGCGTCACCAGATGAGCTTCGTGCGCGGGCACACCACGCAGAAGCTGAGCGTGATCGGGATGGCCCCCGGTACGGGGACGACGATCACCTTCAAGCCGGACCCGCAGATCTTCTCGGTGCTGGAGTTTTCGTGGCACACGCTTTCGGAGCGGCTGCGCCAGCTCGCGTTCCTGAACGGCGGGATCCGGATTGTCATCACCGACGAGCGCGGCGAGGCGCCGAAGGTGGAGGAGTTCCACTACGAGGGCGGCCTGGTCGAATTCGTCGAGTACCTCAACCGGACCAAGAAGCCGCTCCACCCGAAGCCGGTGCACTTCTCCGCGACGCGCGATGATGTCGACGTGGACGTGGCCCTCCAGTACGAGGACGGCTACAACGAGAACACCTTCACGTTCGTGAACAATATCAGCACCCACGAGGGCGGGACCCACCTCACCGGCTTCCGCGCCGCGCTGACGCGCACCATCAATGACGTCGTCAAGAAGAACAACGCGCTGAAGAAGGACAACTTCACGCTGAGCGGCGAGGACGCGCGCGAGGGGCTCACCTGCGTGCTGCACGTGAAAGTGCGCGAACCACAATTCGAGGGGCAGACCAAGACCAAGCTCGGCAACGGCGAAGTTGAGGGCATCGTCCGCGCGGTGGTGAGCGAGCACCTCAGCACCTTCCTCGACGAGCACCCCGGCGTGGCCCGGGCGATCATCGAGAAGGCCGTGAGTGCCGCGCGCGCGCGCGAGGCGGCCCGCAAGGCCCGCGAGCTGGTCCGCAAGAAGAGCGGCCTCGAGAATGCGGTGCTCCCCGGCAAGCTGGCCGACTGCTCCAGCGACGACCCGGCGATCAACGAGCTCTACCTCGTCGAGGGCGACTCGGCCGGCGGCTCAGCCAAACAGGGCCGCAACCGCTCGAACCAGGCGATCCTGCCGCTGCGCGGCAAGATCCTCAACGTCGAGCGCGCCCGGATCGACCGGATCCTCGGCAACGAGGAGATTCGCGCGATCATCACGGCGATCGGCACCGGCATCCGCGACGACTTCAAGGTCACCGACGCGCGTTACCACAAGATCATCATCATGACCGACGCCGATGTCGACGGCGCGCACATCCGCACCCTGCTGCTGACCTTCTTCTTCCGGCAGATGCCCGAGCTCATCGAGGCGGGCTACATCTACATCGCCCAGCCGCCGCTCTACCGCGTGGCCAAGGGGAAGGAAGAGTACTACGCCTACGACGAGGCGGAGCGGCAGGAGTTCACCCGCCGCCTCGAGGACAAGGGCAGCAAGGGGAGCGTCAACCTGCAGCGGTACAAGGGCCTCGGCGAGATGAATCCCGAGCAGCTGTGGAAGACGACGATGGATCCCGAGACACGCACCATTCTCCGCGTGACCCTCGACGACGCCGTCGAGGCCTCCAAGCTCTTCGACGAGTTGATGGGCGACAACGTCGAGCCGCGCCGCCTGTTCATCGAGGCGAACGCGAAGTATGTGAGCGTGCTGGACGTGTAGGAATGGTGGATGGTGGATGGTGGATGCGCTGAGTTGCTGAGGCACGATCGCTCAATGCCAGCAGCCACCATCCACCATCCAACATCCCCCTCAGAACAACCCCGGCAAGCCGCTCTTCCCGCCCGTGCCGGGCCCCCAATCCTCATCCTCCAACTCATCCCCGATCGGCCGGGCGCCGCCGTCCTCGAGCAGTTCGCGCTCGGCCTCGGCCAGTGCCGCACGGTCGATCGGGGTGGTGACGTCGTCCTCGGGGTTGGGCGCGTGCGCCGCTGCACCGAAGCCAAACGACCAAGCCAGTGCCACCAGCAGCAGCACGGACAGCACGATCATGATCATCAGCGGACCTCCTCCCACGGGGTGGTGTCAGTAGCGGTGATCCGCTCGACAATCAGCGGCAGCGGCGCGTGGCCGGCGTGCCGGGCGGTGTCGAGGGTGGCCAGCAGGGTGACCTCGGCGCGGTCGGCATCGGCCCGGGTCCGCGCGTGGATCCGGGCGATCGGTTCCCCGGCCTCGACCCGCTGCCCGACGCGCGGCAGGAGCTCCAGGCCGACGGCGGGGTCCACCGTGTCGGTGGCCACGCGTCGCCCCCCCCCGAGCTCGATGATGAGCTCGCCGATGGCACGCGGCGGCACCGCAGGCATGCGACCACCGTGCACCGCCACCACCCTCCGGATCACGGGTGCCACCGGCAACCGGGCCGGATTGTCGACCACGGCCGGGTCCCCGCCTTGGGCGCTGATCACTGCCCGGAATCGCTCCAGGGCGGCACCGGACCGGATGGCATCCTTGAGGCGCCGCAACGCCTCGTCGCGGGTGCCGGCCCCGTCGGCCAGGAGCAGCATCTCCACGCCGAGGGCGAGGGTGACCTCCAGCAGGTCACCCGACGCCTTCCCGCGCAGCGCCTCCAGTGACTCGACCACCTCGAGCGCGTTGCCGGCGCAGCGGCCCAGCGGCCGATCCATCGCCGTCAGCAGCGCCACGGTACGGCAGCCGGCCCGGTCGCCGACACCGATCATGGTCCGCGCGAGGGTGCGGGCGTCCTCGAGCGCGGGCATGAAGGCCCCGCTCCCCACCTTGACGTCGAGCACCAGGGCGTCGAGCTGCTCGGCGAGCTTCTTGGACATGATGCTGGCGGTGATCAGCGGGATCGACTCCACCGTCCCGGTGACGTCGCGCAGGGCGTAGAGCCGGCGATCGGCCGGGACGATTTCGTCGCTCTGCCCGAACATCACCACCCCCAGATCGTCGAGCTGGCGGGCGGCGCGATCGAGCGGGATCCGGGTGGTGAAGCCCGGGATCGATTCCAGCTTGTCGAGGGTACCCCCGGTGTGGCCGAGGCCGCGGCCGGACATCATCGGTACGGCGACCCCGCAGGCGGCGAGCAACGGTGCGAGGATGAGCGAGGTCTTGTCGCCGACCCCACCGGTGGAGTGCTTGTCGACACGCACCGCGGTGCCGATGCCCCGCGGGAGGCGGCTCCCGGAGTCGAGCATGGCCCCGGTGAGGGCCGCCAGCTCCTCCGGGGCGAGGCCCTGAAAGTAGATGGCCATCGCGAGCGCGGCCATCTGATAGTCGGGCACGTCACCGGCCGCGTAGTGCGTGATGAGTTCACGCCATTCGTCACCGGTCAGGGTCCCACCGTCACGCTTGCGTTCGATCAGCCGCGGGACGACCATTCACGCCTCGGGGGCCCGAGCCCCTGCCAGAGAAAGGAAACCGCTGTTGATGCTCGCGCCGTTCGTTCGTTGCTTCGGTCTGCTCACGATGTGCACCGCCGTGCCGGTCGCCGCGCAGGATGACCCGCTCGCCCGCGGCATCGCGGCGATGGCGGCCCATGACCTCCCCACGGCACGCACCTGGCTGGAGCAGGCGGTCCGCAGCACCCCCGAGGGGTACGAGGCCAACTGGCGGCTCGCCTTGGTGCTGGTGGATCTCGGCCGCCAGACGCCCGACGACGTGCCAGACGCCGAGCGCGATCGGCTGTATGACCGCGCCGAAAACTATGCCCGGCGGGCGGTCAACGCGAACCCGAACGGTGCCGACGGCCACTTCGTCCTGGCCAATGCCGTCGGACAGGCGTCGCTCACGAAGAGCAAGAAGGAACGGGTGGAGCGCGCCGCGGAAATCCGGCTCGCGGCGCTGCGGGCGGTGCAGATCGACCCCGCCCACAGCGGGGCATGGCACGTGCTCGGCCGCTGGCATGCCGAGATCCAGCGCCTCAGTGGCGTCGAGAAATTCTTCGCCCGCACCTTTCTCGGTGCATCGATCTTCGATGTCGCGAGCTGGGACGAGGCGGAGGCCTCGCTGCGTCGCGCCGTGTCGCTCGACCCGACGCGCATCTTTCACCGGCTCGACTTGGCCGAGGTGCTGATCGACCGCGGGGCCTGGCCCCAGGCGAGGGAACAGCTTGATGCCGTCGCGCGCCTCCCGACGGTCGACCCCCTTGACCCGGTGCACAAGGCACGGGGCCGCGCGCTGGCCCCGCGGGTCGCCAACCCGCTTCGCCCGAGACCGTCCGCGGCGTCGCGGAAGAGGTCGCCTCGCTGCGTGCCCAACTGGAGCACGCCAACCGCGCCTACCACGAGCTCGACGCCCCCGAGATCAGCGATGCAGAGTACGACGCGCTGTTTCGACGACTGCAGGCGCTGGAGGCGGCCCACCCGGCGCTCGACCGCCCCGATTCCCCCACCCGTCGCGTGGGGGGGGCACTCGCCGAGCACCTGCCCAAGGCCGGTCATGCGCGCCCGATGCTCTCCCTCGACAACGCCTTCACGGATGACGAGCTCCGCGCCTGGCACGAGAAGATGGCGCGCGTGGATGCCCGGGCAGCGGAGGCGGCACTTGCCGTGGAGGTGAAGATCGACGGTGCGGCGCTGGCGCTGACCTATCGCGACGGCGTCCTGACACGCGGCGTGACACGCGGCAACGGCACCGAGGGCGAGGAGGTGACGGGCAACGTGCGCGCCATCACCGACATCCCGCTCGTGCTCCGCGGCACGGACTTCCCGGCGCTGCTCGAGGTGCGCGGCGAGGTCTACATTCCGCGCGCGGCGTTCACGCGTGTCAACGCCGCGCGCGAGGCGGCGGGCGAGGAGCCGCTGTCCAATCCGCGCAACGCCGCGGCCGGGGCGCTGCGTGCCCTCGATCCCGCCGAGGCGCGCCGACGGCGGCTCCACTTCCTCGCCTACCAGTTGCTCCCGCTCGAGGGCGGCCCGGTGCCCGCCAGCCACCATGCGGCGCTCGACGCGCTCGCGGCGTGGGGCTTCCCGGTCGAGACGCACCGGAGGGTCCTCCCCGACCTTGAGGCCGTGCTCGCCTTCACCGCGGGGTGGGAGGATCGGATCCGTACCCTCCCCTTCGATGCCGACGGCCTGGTGGTGAAGGTCGACAGTCTCCGGATGCAGGAAGAGCTGGGCGTGGTGGGCGGCCGGACCCCCCGCTGGGCGATCGCCCGGAAGTTCGCGGCGGAGTCGGTGTTCACTCGGCTGCTCGACATCGAG
>JBBQQJ010000074.1:0-12239 GCA_038216165.1 Gemmatimonadales bacterium
TCCCCCCTCCCCCCTCCCCTAGACGCTCCGTCGAAGTGATAGTATTACTATCATGTCCGCTTGCATTACGACCCCCAGCTCAACGGAATGGTATGCCCACCCTCTTCAATCACCTCCGGGAAGACTTCCCGGCCAGTGTGGTCGTCTTCTTCGTCGCCGTCCCACTCTGTCTCGGGATCGCCCTCGCCTCCGGCGCCCCCCTCTTCGCGGGCCTCATCGCCGGGATCGTGGGGGGGATCGTGGTCGGCGCCGCGAGCGGCTCCCCCCTCGGCGTCAGCGGCCCCGCCGCCGGGCTCGCCGTTATCGTCCTGAACGCCATCGGCACCCTGGGCTCCTACGAGGCCTTCCTCGTCGCCGTCGTCCTGGCGGGTGTCCTCCAGATCATCATGGGCGCACTCGGGCTCGGCGGCCTTGCCTACTACTTCCCCTCGTCCGTCATCAAGGGGATGCTCACAGGGATCGGCCTGCTGATCATCATCAAGCAGATCCCCCACGCCCTCGGCACGGTACCGGGGCCGGGCACCTTCGACATGGAGCGTGGGGGGGGGGAGGCGGTGCATGCCTTCGACCACCTCCTCGCCGCGATCACGCCGGCCGCGCTGTTCGTGACCGCCGTCTCGATGACCATCCTGATTGCCTGGGACGCCGTGCTGGCCCCGCGCTTCAAGCTGTTCCGCCTGATCCCGGGCCCCCTGGCCGCCGTCGCGATCGGCATCGCCCTCAGCCTCCTGATGTCGGCGGGATCGCTCCCCTGGACCCTCGGGGCGCACCAGCTCGTGGCCATCCCGTTGGCCGGAAGTATTGGTGAGTTCCTCGCGCAATTCTCGGTGCCCGATCTCACGGCGTTGGGACGGACCGACGTCTACGTGGTCGCGCTGGTCCTCGCGGCGATCGCGAGCATCGAGACGCTGCTCTGCGTCGAGGCGACCGATCGCCTCGACCCCGAGAAGCGCATCACCCCGACCAATCGCGAGCTGAAGGCCCAAGGTCTCGGCAACATCGTCAGTGGCCTGATCGGCGGTCTCCCCGTCACGCAGGTGATCGTGCGCAGCTCGGCGAACATCGCCTTTGGCGCGCGCACCAAGCTCTCGGCCATCTTGCACGGCATCATGATCCTGGTCTCTGTCGCCACGATCCCGGCACTGCTCAATTTGATTCCGCTGGCGACGCTCGCGAGTATCCTCTTCGTGGTCGGCTACAAACTGGCCAAGCCGGCGCTCTTCCGGCAGATGTATGCACACGGCTGGGAGCAGTTCGTCCCGTTCGTGGCCACCGTGGCGGGTATCCTCGCCACCGACCTGCTCCGCGGGATCGGCATCGGACTCGTGGTCGGGGTGGCGGTGGTCCTCCGGCACAACCTCCGCAACCCGTTCACGGTCTCGCAGCACCCGCCCGAGACCGCCGAATACCGTATCCAGCTGGCCGAGGAAGTCTCCTTCCTCAACAAGGGGCGCATCCTGCAACAACTGCAGCTCATCCCGCCCCGTTCCCACGTGGTGATTGACGCGACCCGCTCGAAGGTGGTGGATTTCGACGTCATCGAAATCCTGCGTGACTTCCGTGCCGGGGCCCCGGCACGCCAGATTGCCGTGGAGCTCCACGGCCTCACTCTTGACCAGGCGACCTGATGAGAACCCTCACCCGCGAACTGCGTGACGCCCTGACGCCCCAGATGGCCCTCGATGTGCTCCGCACGGGCAACGAGCGCTTCGTCAACAACCTCAAGGCCAACCGCAACCTCCTGCAGCAGGTCAACGAGACCAGCGATGGCCAGCACCCGATGGCCATCGTCCTCAGCTGCATTGACTCCCGTACCTCGGCCGAGCTGGTCTTCGACCAGGGCCTGGGCGACATCTTCTCCTGCCGGATCGCCGGCAACGTCCTCAACGACGACATCCTCGGCAGCATGGAATTCGCCTGCAAGGTCGCCGGCGCGAAGGCGATCGTGGTGCTCGGCCACACCCGCTGCGGGGCGGTCAAGGGTGCCTGCGACGGCGTGCGCCTCGGCAACCTCACCGGACTGATCGAAAAGATCGAAGAGGCCATCGAGCTCGAGACCGAGACGCTGCAGGACCGGAACTCAGGCAATGGCGCATTCGTCGAGCGCGTCGCCGAGCTGAACGTGCTGCTCGTCAAGCGGCAGATCATGACGTGGAGTCCGCTGCTGGCAGAGATGGTCGCCAAATCGGAGATCGCGATCGTCGGCGGCATGTACGACGTCGAATCCGGCGCCGTCGCGTTTTACGATGCGCACATGCTGATCGGCGCCGCGTGAGCCACCGGGTCGCCCTGCAGCTCGACGAGAAGCTCTTCGTCAAGGACCCGACGTCGAGCGACCTCGGCGAGAGCATCGTCGAGCATGCCATCCTGATGCTCGACGAGCTGGGCTACGAGGCGTTCACCTTCCGGAAACTGGCCGACCGCATCGGCACCACCGAGGCGTCGGTCTATCGCTACTTCCGCAGCAAGCACCGCCTCCTGCTCTACCTGACGGCGTGGTACTGGAGCTGGATGGAGTACCGGTTGCAGTTGGCGACCGCCAACGTCGCCTCGGCGGAGGAGCGGCTGCGACAGGCGCTGCGCGAAGTGACGCAGCGGATCCGGCAGGACGAGTCCACGCCGCGCATTGACGAGGAGGCCCTCTACCGCGTGGTCGTGGCGGAGTCGTCGAAGGCCTACCTGCACGCGGATGTGGACGCCGAGAATCGGGAGGGAATGTTCCGCAGCTACAAACGGCTCTGCCGGACGGTGGCCGATCTGATCCTCGAGGTGAACCCAACCTACCTGTACCCCGTCGCGCTGGTCTCGACGGTGATCGAGAGCTCACACCTGCAGAAGTACTTCGCGGAGCACCTGCCGTCGCTGACCGAGGTGACGCGCGGTGATGCCGACCACTCCACGACGGCCTTCCTCACCGATCTGGTCTTCCGCGCGATCACGACGCCCGCTTAACCAATCACGCCCCGGCAGAACTGCTCGCGGTGGTGCGCGGTGAGGCCGTGGATGCGGATCGCCGCCATGTGTCCCGCCGAACCATAGCCGACGTTGCTCGCCCATCCATACGCATCATGGCGCTCGGCCAGCCGTTGCATCAGGCGGTCGCGCACCACCTTGGCGAGGATCGCCGCCGCCCCGATCGTGTGGCAGAGGGCATCTCCCTTGACCAGCGCGTCGTGCGGCGTGCCGAGCTCGGGCACCGGGAGCCCATCCACCAGCACATGCACCGCGCGCGCGCCCAGCTGCCGGCGACAGTGCGCGAGGGCACGCGCAAAGGCCAGCGCGGTGGCACGGCGGATGTTGAGGGTGGCGATCTCGCGCACACTGGCCGCACCGATCCCCCACGCCAGTGCCTCGCGTCGCACCGCCACCGCGATCGCTTCGCGCTCCGCCTGGCGCTTGATCAGCTTGGAGTCGCGCACGCCCAGGACCCCTGGGTGCCCGGCCGGGAAGACCACCGCGCCCGCCACCACCGGCCCGGCCAGCGGCCCGCGACCGACCTCATCGAGGCCGATGAGCAGCGCGCCAACCGACCAGGCGGCGTGTTCGTGGGTCAGCGGGGTGGGCATGGGGGGAACGTAACGTGGATCCATCCCAGCCGGCGACGTCAGTCGCCGGTCTCGGGGCGGATGCCCCGGCGCCTGAATGCCCTTCATCATGCTCCGGCGGCTGACGCCGCCGGGTGGATGCTAGCCCTCAAAAACCGCTTCCCCCAGCACATCCATCCGTGGGTGCACGCCAAGGCCCGGCTCGCGCGAGGCGGCCATCCGGCCGTGCTGGCGCTGCGGGGCGCCGTCGGCGAAGGCCACAGTCACATAGGAATTGAAGTCGGTCGAGGTGAAGAGCAGCCGTTCCGGTGTGCTGTGCGCGAGGTGGGCGATCGCGGCGGTGGTGATGTCCCCCCCCCACGTGTCCTCGATCGTCATGGCAATGCCGAGCGACACGCAGAGATCACGGATCTGCCGAGCGCGGGTGAGCCCGCCCACCTTGGAAATCTTGAGGTTGATCACGTCGGCTGCCCGGTCGGCCACCGCGCGCACGACCATATCGAGGCCGTCCACCACCTCGTCGATGATGAACGGACGGTTGGTGTGCTGCCGTACCGCGAGGCACTCCTCGTAGCTGATGCACGGTTGCTCGATGTACACGTCCACGTCGCGCACCGCATCAACCACGCGGATCGCCTCATGCTGTGTCCACCCGGTGTTGGCGTCGGCGATCAGCTTGTCGCCGCGCTCGAGCACCGCCGCGGCGGCCCGGATCCGCTCGATGTCGGTGTCGGGATCGCCTCCCACCTTGAGCTGAAAACGCCGGTACCCCTCGGCGCGGTAGCCGGCGATCTTGGCGGCCATCGCATCGGGGGCCTCCTGCGAGATCGCGCGGTAGAGCACGAAGTCCTCGCCCACGTGCCCGCCGAGCAGGGTGGCCACCGGCAGACCGGCCACCTGACCGAGGAGGTCCCAGCAGGCGATGTCGATCGCCGACTTCACGTACGGGTGGCCGCGCATCGCGGCGTCCATCCGGCGGTTGATCTCGTCGAGCGCGATCGGATTGTGGCCGATCAGATGCGGCGCGAGTTCCGCGATGCCGGTCCGTGCCCCCGCGGCATAGGCGGGCAGATAGGCGGGGCCGAGCGGGCAGATTTCGCCCCACCCCTTCAGGCCGGTGTCGGTCTCGACACAGACCACCGTGGAGTCGAACACCGACACGCTGTTGCCGCCGGACCACGTGTAGCTCCCCTCGTGCAACGGGAGGTCGATCTGGTACGCGCGAATGGCGGCGATCTTCATGCGGTGGCATCCTGGGGTTGGCGGGAAGAATGGAAGAGCATCGCGGCGGTGTAGAGCAGCACCACCACGACCACCCACAGCAGGAGGGTGACGTCGAGCGACTTCACGATGAAGGCCGCCACCAGCACCCCGGGGATCCCGCCGACCGCGAGACCGAGAGCGGTCCGGCGATGGAACCGGCCGGCACGGAAGAAGCGCGACGCGGCCACCAGCAGCATGAGCGCGCCCGAAGTGGCCATGATGGGGAACACCGCCCGCGGATCCATCCCGAGGAGGTAGGTCACCGCCATCGTGGGGGCGTAGTTGCCGATGCCAAGCGCGACGAGGGCACCGATCACCCCGCTCGCCACCACGGCCACGGCGAGCCGGAGGCCGACCAGACCGATCGCGTCGCCCCCACCGGGGAAGACCCCCGTCTGCCGCAGCGTGATGAAGACCGCAGTGACCAGGAGGGCGATGGCCATGGCGCGCTGGATCGTGACCTTGGGCCAGCCGGCCACCCGGCCCGCACCGATCCAGGCCCCGAGTCCCGCCGCGATCACCATGCTGCCCATCGTGAGCGGGTCCACCGCGATGATGCCGAGGAAGATGATGGATTGGAGCGTGGTCGGCAGCGCGTGGCCCACGTTCATGGTGCCCGGGATCTCGTCATCGGGGATCAGCCGACCGAGCTTCATGGCCGCCGTGGTCACGGCAAAGGAGCCGACCCCGAGCGTGTCCAGAAAGTTGGTGACGGCACCCAATCCGAGGAGCCCCGGGAAGGGGACCGTGCGTGCTGTGGTGGAGGGCATGGGGGGAACGTAATCGGGGTCCCAGCCGGCGGCGTCAGCCGCCGGGGGAATCTCGTTCCGGCGGCTGACGCCGCCGGCCGAGATATCGCTTCCAGCCTACCGGTCGCGCTTTTCCTTGATGCGGGCGGCCTTGCCCGACAGGTTGCGCAGGTAGTAGAGCTTGGCGCGGCGGACGCGGCCACGGCGCACCACCTCGATCGCGGCCCACATCGGCGAGTGGAGCGGGAAGACACGCTCGACACCGACACCGGCCGAGACCTTGCGGACGGTGAACGTCTCGCTGATCCCGCCGCCCTTGCGCGCGATGACCACGCCCTCGAAGGCCTGGAGGCGGGTCTTGTCGCCTTCCTTGACCTTCACCATGACCTTGACCGTGTCGCCCGCGTCAAACTTGGGGATGTCGGTCCGCAGCCCTTCCCGGGCGATCTGTTCCAGCAGTTCCATGCCCATCGTTGTGCTCCCCGCGCCGTGCGCGGCGGTGTAGTGTCAGGACTTCGCGCCGTCGTCGTGGCGCTCCGTAGCCATGAACGCGTCCCAGAGATCCGGGCGACGTTCCCTCGTGAGGCGCTCTGCCTCCTGCTGCCGCCATGCGGCGATCGCCGCATGATTGCCCGAGCGCAGCACCTCGGGTATTGCCATCCCGCGCACCTCGGCGGGGCGGGTCCAACTTGGCGGGCTCAGCAACCCGTCGTAGTACGAGTCGGAACTGGCCGACTCATGATCGCCGATCGCCCCGGGGAGGAGCCGCACCACCGCGTCGATGACGCAGAGCGCCGCGGGTTCCCCCCCCGTGAGCACGAAGTCGCCGAGGCTGACCTCGTCCGCCTGCAGGAGATCGACCACCCGCTGGTCGATGTCCTTGTAGTGGCCGCAGCAGATCGTGAGATCCGGCTGCATCGACCACCGCACCGCGTCGGCATGCGTGAACGCTCGTCCGCGCGCCGACATCACCACCACCGGCCCCTGCCGCGTCCCCAGCGACTCGACCGCCTCGAGGAACGGCTCCGCCTTGAGCACCATCCCCGCACCGCCACCGAACGGGGCGTCGTCCACGGTCTGGTGCTTGTCGTGCGCGAAGTCGCGCAACTGCACCAGCCGGTACGCCGCCTTCCCCGCCGCGGCCACCCGCCCCGGGATCGATGCCGCCAGGTAGGGCGCCATCGCCTCGGGAAAGAGCGTCACCACATTCACCTGCAGCACGGCGCCCTCAGTCGAGCAGGCCGTCGGGAATCACCACCACCAAGCGGCGCCCCGCGCGGTCCATCGTCTTCACGTACTCCGCCCGATACGGCAGCAGGAATTCCCGCTTGGGCCCCTGCACCTCGATCGTCGCCCCGGCCGGCAGATCGTAGACCGCACTCACGATGCCGAGCGGCTCATCCGCCTCGTCCCGGACCGCGAAGCCCACCAGGTCCTGCTGGTAGATCTCGTCGTCCGCGAGTGGCGGCATCACCTCCCGCGGCACGGCGAGGAACAGTCCCCGGTAGGCGTCGACCGCCTCGCGGGAGGTGTGGTCCACCAGACGGAGGAGACACTCGCGGTGATAGATCCGCGCGGCCTCCAGCGTGATGGTTCCCAGCACCTTGCCCCCGAGATCCAGCAGGGACAGCTCGCGTCCCGGCACGTAGACCGCTTCGGGGGCGTCGGTGAGCGGGAAGACCGCCAGCTCACCCTTCAGGCCGTGCGGCTTGCGTACCCGCCCGACGACGATCGGGGGCGCCGCCGCGTCGGCCATCGGAACTAGACGCCGGCCTGCTTGAGCAACGACGCGACCGTGTCGCTCGGCGTCGCGCCCTTGGCCAGCCACTCGCGCGCCTTCTCGACGTTGAGCGTCAGGGTGTCGGTCTGCGACTTCGGGCGGTAAGTCCCGATCGTCTCGATGAAACGCCCGTCGCGCGGCGACGTCTTGTCGGCGATGACGATGCGGTACATCGGGAGCTTCTTGCGCCCTTCGCGGCGCAGGCGGATTCGAACGGCCATCGTGGTGCCTCTCCTGGTACGGTTCAGCGCGGGGGGAACGGACGTCCACCGAAGGGCATCTTCATCCCCGGCTTCCCCGCGGTCTTCATCATCTTGCGCATCTGCTCGAACTGGTTGAGCAGTTGATTCACTTCCTGCACCGGTCGTCCCGAGCCACGGGACACACGGGCCCGGCGCGACCCGTTCATCAGCGAGGGCTCGCGCCGCTCACCCTTGGTCATCGAGAGCACGATCGCCTCGACATGCTTGAGGCGCTTCTCGTCAATGTTGGCGTTCTTGAGCATCGCCGGATTCACTCCCGGCAGCATCCCAAGCACGTTCTTCAGCGGTCCCAGCTTCTGCATCTGCCGCATCGAGGCAAGGAAGTCGTCGAGGTCCAATCCCTTCTTGGACGTCGCCTTGCGGGCCAGCCGCTTGGCGTCTTCCTCGCTGACCTGCTCTTGCGCCTTCTCGACCAGCGAGAGGATGTCGCCCTGCTGGAGAATCCGCCCGGCCATGCGGTCGGGATGGAACGGCTCCAGCGCATCGAGCGTCTCGCCCACGCCGACATACTTGATCGGTGCCTTGGTGACACCGTAGATGGAGAGCGCCGCGCCACCGCGGGCATCGCCGTCCATCTTGGTCAGGATCACGCCGGTTACGCCGAGGGCATCGTGGAAGCCCTTGGCGATGCGCACCGCGTCCTGCCCCGTCATCCCGTCAGCGACGAGCAACACCTCATGCGGCTTCGTCGCGGCCTTGAGCCGGACGAGTTCCTGCATCAGCGTCTCGTCGATCTGCAACCGACCGGCGGTGTCCACGAGCACGGTCCGCGCGCGGGCCTTCCCCGCCGCCTCGATCCCGCGCCGCACGATGCCGACCACGTCGGTTTCGCCCGGCTCACCATGGAACCCCACCTGCACCTGCTCGCTCAGCGTCCGGAGCTGATCGATCGCGGCCGGACGATACACGTCCGCGGCAATCAGGAACGGCGCCTTCTGCTCCAGCTTCAACCGCTTGGCCAACTTGCCGGCGGTGGTGGTCTTGCCGCTGCCCTGCAGCCCGACGAGCAGGATGATCGTCGGCGGCACGGTCGCGTGCGTGAGCGGCGCCTGGGTCTCGCCCAGCAGCGCCACCAACTCGTCATACACCACCTTCACCAACTGCTGGCCCGGACGGACCGCCTTCAACACCTCGTGCCCGACCGCCCGCTCCTGCACCCGCTCCAGGAACGTGCGCGTGAGCTCGAAGGAGACGTCGGCCTCGAGGAGGACGCGACGAATCTCCCGCAACCCTTCGCGAACGGCCTCCTCGGTGAGCACCCCCCGCCCGGTGAGGCGCTTGAGGGTGTCCGTCAGCTTGGAGGAGAGCTCGTCGAACATAGCCCAGAAGGATAGCGGAAGGGCCGGGACCCGGCTAGTCCTCGGACCAATCAGCCGGCGGGGAATCCGCGCAGCCACTCCGGTGGCTGACGCCACCGGCTGATCGTCTCATTCAGAAACATCTCTCCCCGTCCTGCCGTAGATTCCTCCACATATGGAACCCACCTCTCCCTGGATCGCCGCCGCGATCACCAACGGCGTCGGCGCGATCTCCGGCGGCCTGACCAACGCCATCGCCGTCTGGATGCTCTTCCATCCGCACGACGAGCGTCGCCTCCTCGGCTTCCCCTTCCACGGGGCGATCCCCAAGAACAAGGCCCGGCTCGCCAAGGCGATCGGCAAGGTGGTGGGCGAGAAGCTGCTCACCCCGGCCGACCTGACCGAGCGCCTCCGCACCCCGGAGGTGCGCGCCGCCTTCGCCGAAGCGCTCGACGGGGTGCTCAACCAACTTCTGGAGCAGGATCATGGGCCGCTCGGCGCGCGGCTCGATCCGGCGGCCCGCACCGCTGTCGATCGGGCGCTCACCGATGTGGGGACGCGCCTCTCGGGGACCCTCGCCACCTATGTTGGCTCGCCCGAGTTCGCCGCCGTCACGGCGCGGTGGGCCGACCAGCTCGACGGCGACGAGAGCGGTGGGGTGGATCGGTGGCTGGCCGCCGTGGCCGAGAGCCCCGAGGTCCAGGCTGGCGTCCATCGGATTGTGACCGCGCAATTCGCCCGGATGGCAGACGACACCACTCCGCTGGGCGAGCGACTGCCCGCCGGGCTGGTCCCGGTGGTCGAGCAGGGGATCGCCGATGCCATCCCCGGCGCGGTGGAGCAATTGGGTGCGCTATTGAGCGATGGCGAGCTACGGAAGACGGTCGCGGCCACGCTGCGGGACACCTTCGACGGCGCGGTGCGCCAGATGATGCTGCACGAACGACTGCTGGCCAAGGTGATGGTGACCGACCGCACCCTCGAGAAGCTCCTCGGCTCGCTCGAGCGCACCGGGGTGGACCGGCTCGCCGAGGCGGTGAAGGCGCCTGCCATCAAGGAGCGGGTGCAGGCGGCGATCAATCGCGGGATCCATGCGGTGCTCGAAAAGCCACTGGCCGAGCGGATGGCGGCGCTGGGCACGGCACGGGCGGCGGAGTTCGAGGCGACGGTGAGCGGCTGGCTGCTCGGGGCACTGCAGAGCGATGCGATGCGCGGGGCGCTCCGGCGGAGCGCGGGGGGGGCACTACGCGATCGTGCGCCCGCCCTGCTGGCCCGCGCCCTCGAGAGCGAGGGCGGGCGCGAGGCGGTGGCGCGTGCGGTGGCGGCCAGCGGTACCGCGCTACTAGATCGTCCCGTGGGCCGCCCCGCAAGCTGGCTCGGCCCCGAGGCCACGGCGCAGCTCCGCCGCACCGCGCACGAGCGCGCCTGGGCGTGGGTCGAGACGCAGGTGCCGCTCCTCGTCGCCCGCCTCTCCATTCCCGCCATGGTCGAAGACAAGGTGCTCGGCTTCAGCACGCAGCGGATGGAGGAAATCGTTCGCAACGTGACCCAGCGCGAGCTCGACCTGATCGTGAAGCTGGGCTACCTGCTCGGTGCGATGGTGGGGGCGATCGCGTGGGGGATCAACCGGATGCTGTAGGCGAACGGCGGCTGGCGACTTGTTGAGTGTCATCCCGAGCGGACCCCGTGCAGCGGCCGCACTCGAGGGATCCCTTGCCGTGGCGAGAGATCCCTCGACTGCGGCGCTACGCGCCTGCGCTCGGGATGACAGCACACGTACCTGCTACGCTCGGGACGAGGGACCTTTCGCCAGTCGCTGCTCGCCGTCTACTCCGGCAGCCGTCCCCATCGCGCCCACCCATCCGGTGCGATCGTCACTCGCACGCCTGGCTGCCCGGCCACCTCTCGCGCCTCCAATTCGGTCCGGTACCCCGGGCGGCCGAGGTCCACCAACCGGTTGACCACTCGCGTGCGGAACGCCTCGGCGTGGCGTGGCTCGTCCCACGCGGTGAGCCAGACGAGCGCGGGGCCGTCGGGTGTGCGGTACACGCGCATGCGGTCCCCCCCCCAGCCGAGGGGAAGGTCGGCGGCCACCACATCGATCCCGACCAGCACGCTGCGGAGCGCGTGGATCTCGAACTCGCCGAAGGTATCCTCATGGATCACGTCGGTGGTGTCATCGGCAAAGCGCACCACGACGGGGGCGTCCCCCTGCTGGTAGCGCACCGGGTGGAGGATCTGTTCGGTGGAAGTCGGCATCGCCGCCCCGAACGGCTGGGCGTCGGGGCGGTTCCGGCGAAACCAGCGGAGGAACTCCGACCCTTCGAGGTACGGGAAGATCAGCGCCGATCGCACAATGAGTGGCGTGCGGTTGAACACGTCCATCCCCTCGCGCGGCATCGTGATCTGGTCGCGCACCGTCTCCCAGAGACCGTCATCGCCCACGAAGTCGCGATCCGGCACGATCGCGGCAAACGAGGCCAGCGTCGCCTGGCCCTCCAGCACCGCCTGGGCCGCTGCGAGGCGATCGGCATCGGAGCGGTCGGCCAGGATCGAGTCGAGCGCCACATACTGGTGCTGCAGGGCGTGCACCAGCTCGTGGGCCAGGATCAGCTTGAGCTGCATCGGGTCCGAGCCGCCGACGGCATAAAGCACCGACGAGTCCGGATCATAGAAACCCGCCACCTGTTCGGTGTAGAGCTCCACGAACAGACTGCGCACATCGAGCGTGTCGGGCAGGAGCCCCAGCAGCCGGTACGCACTCACCAACCCGTCCAGTCGCTCGGGCGGCAATTCCACGGCGAGCTTGGCGAGGAGGAAGGCACGCACCTCCTCGCGGGAGCGCACCGCCGACCGCGGCGTGGCGCGGAACGCGAGCCCGGTGGCCGCCGCGACGCCTGGCATCAGCGAATCGACGAGCCGCTCGAGGCGCGCCTGCGAGAGCGTCCCGACCGTCTCCGGTGCCTCGCCACGGCAGGCACCCACGAACAGGGTGAGGACAAGCAACAGGATCGGCATACGCGTCATACCCCGAGGATGGTGATCTGGTACCACTGCAGGATCGTGCCCCCGGCCACCCAGCACGCAGCGGCCCCGATGGCGAGGAAGATCCCGAACGGCACCAGCTTCTCGCGCCCCATCAGCTTGAGGGGAAGGAAGATCAGCGTCCCCAGCAATGCCCCCAGAAAGAGGGTGAGCAGCACGCCGGGCCACCCGAGGAAGGCACCGATCATCGCCATCATCTTGATGTCACCACCGCCCATGGCGTCTTCGCCAAAGGCTTTCGTTCCCACCACAGCAATGCCCCAGAGCAGCAGGTACCCGATGACTGCGCCGAGCAC
>JBBQQJ010000075.1:0-12153 GCA_038216165.1 Gemmatimonadales bacterium
CGTGGTCGAGGACCTCATCCGGATGGGCCAGGCCACCCGTGCCCGGCTCCGCGCCGAGGTCCCGGGCGCCGAGGTGATCGGGGTCGGCATCGGCTCGCCGGGCCCGCTCGACACCCACACCGGCATCGTGAGCCTCACCCCCAACCTCGGCTGGGTGGAGATGCCGATCCGCGACCGCCTGGCCGCCGGGCTCAACCTCCCGGCCACGCTCGACAACGACGCCAATTGCGCCATCCTCGCCGAGTGCTGGGTGGGGGCAGGCCAGGGCGCCACGTGCGTGGTGGGGCTGACCATCGGCACCGGCATTGGGGGGGGGATCGTGCTCGACGGGCGGATCCACCACGGGGTCTCCGACTGCGCCGGCGAGATCGGGCACATGACGATCAGCCTCAACGGGCGCCGCTGCAATTGCGGCAATGACGGCTGCCTGGAGGCCTACGCCTCGGGGCCGGCGATCGCCGCGCGCGCTGTCGAGCAGCTCCGCGCGGGGGCGTCGAGCCGCCTCGGCACGCTGGTGGACGGCGTGCTCGAGGAGGTCACCGCCGCCACCGTCTACGAGGCCGCGGCCACCGGGGACCTCCTGGCCGACGAGGTGGTCCGCGACACCGCCCGCTACCTCGGTGTGGGCGTGGCCAACCTGCTCAACATCTTCAACCCCGACCGCGTGGTCATCGCCGGCGGGGTCACCCGCGCAGGCGATCACCTCTTCGAGCCGCTCCGCCGTGAAGTGGCGCGCCGCGCTTTTCGGCCAGCCGTGGCCGCCTGCACGATCGTGCCCGCCGCGCTCGACGGCTACGCCGGCGTGATCGGCGCCGCGCGCGTCTTCCTGCTCGCCAACGATCCGGCGACCGCCTGATGCCACGGCTCGGGGTGGTCGGCTCGCTCGTCTGGGACGAGATCCACGGCCGTGATCCGCGCACCGCGCCGATCGAGGAATGGGGCGGGATCGCCTACGCCCTCGCCGCGCTCGACGCCGCGCTCCCCGAGGACTGGGAGGTGGTGCCGATCATCAAAGTCGGCCGTGACATGGCGACCGAGGCGGCGGCATTCCTGCGCACGCTGCACCACGTGGCCCCGACGGCGCGCTGCGTCGAGGTGCCGGTGGCCAACAACCGCGTGGTGCTGCGCTACCAGTCGGCCGAGCGTCGCTGCGAGCAGCTCTCCGGCGGGGTGCCGGGCTGGAAGTGGCCCGAGCTCGGGCCGTTGGTGCAGGACCTCGACGCGCTCTACGTGAACTTCATCTCCGGCTTCGAGCTCTGCCTCGGGACCGCGGAGGCGCTGCGGCGGGGCTTCGGTGGGCCGATCTATGCCGACCTGCACTCGCTCTTCCTCGGGGTGGGGCCCGACGGGATGCGGATGCTGCGCCCGCTCCCGAACGCGCCGGCCTGGTTCACGTTCTTCGATGTCGTGCAGCTCAACGAGGAGGAGCTCGGCATGCTCGGCGGCGATCCCCTGGCCATCGCCGCGGATGCCATCGGGGCCGGAGTCTCCCTGCTCAACGTGACCCTCGGACCACGGGGTGTGGTCTACGTGGCGCGCCCGGGGTTCGAGCGGCTGACCGATCGTGGCCGCCCCGACGACGGCACGCCGGTGCGCACCGCGTTGCTCCCCCCCCCAATGGTCGAGGCCGTTGACCCGACCGGGTGCGGCGACGTCTTCGGGGCGACCTGCTGCGCCCGGCTCCTCGCCGGCGATGACGTCCCGACCGCGCTCGCTGCCGCCAACAGCGCCGGCGCACGCAATGCGACCTTCCGCGGGGCGCGAGGCCTCGTGCGACACCTCCGTGGCCAGCTGGTGGAGGCCTGATGCACGTGATCCCGGTGCCCACGCACCTCGACGACCGCTCGCTCGACCAGCTCGCCGCCAGCCTTGGGCCGTGGCCTCCGGAGGGTCCGGTACTCCTCGATGCCCACGCCACCGAGTGGGCCTCGCCTGCCGGTCTCACCGCGCTGTTGACGCTGGGGCAGGCGATGCGCGAGGGTGGCTTTGCCACCCCGCGCCTCGCCCTCCCCGAGACGGACGGCGTCGCCTCCTACTGGGCCAAGGCCGGCTTCCTCCGCCATGCCGAGGAGCTCTTCGAGCTCCACGGCAAGGTGCCGCGGCGCCGGGTGGAGGAACACAGCGACGTCCTCCTCCCGCTCACCGCGGTCCGCGATGCCAAGGATGTCCACGAGGTGGTCGGGCGCATGACCGAGCGCGCCACGCAGCTCCTCAAGCAGGAGCTCGGCCTCGAGGCGAGCGTGGTGGGCGGCTTCGGGCAATCACTCTCGGAGACCTGCCAGAACATCGTCGAGCACTCCGGCACCACCGGCTGGGTCGCGGTGCACATCTTCAATTTCCGCCGTCGCCTCGGACGCAAGGCGGCCGTGATCGCCGTCAGCGACGCCGGCATTGGCTTCCGACGCTCCCTCGAGGCCACCCAGGCCAAGCGGTTCGGCGACCGATGGGGCGACGGGCCCGCGATCGAGACCGCGCTGATCCACAACATCTCCCGCTTCCGCGACCCGGGACGCGGGCAGGGGCTCGCCGGCACCAAGCGCTACCTCGCGCGCTGGCAGGGCAAGATCGCCATCCGGAGCGGCACGGCCCGCGTGGCCATCGTGCCGCCCTGGGATGACGAACCCCCGATGACCCAGGGCCTGTCCTGGTTTCCCGGCGCCCAGGTCACCATCGTCATCCCCGCACGTGAGGGGGGGGGATCATGACGCCGATCCGGCTCGACCTCGTCCTCCGCGAGGCAGTGGCCACGCCCTACTCCGACCTGGTGACGCGCAGCACCGGCGTCGCCGTGCGGCACCACCTGCTCGCCACCCTCCGGGATCGGCCCCTCGCCGATGCCCACCTCGATTTCAGCGCCGTCGGCTTCATGGATTTTTCCTGCGCGGACGAGGTGGTGGCCAAGCTGCTGCTGGAAGTGGCTGCCCTCCCCGTCGGGCGGATCGTCCTGCATGGACTCCGCGAGGACCACGCCGAGGCGATCGACCACGCCCTCGACCGGCACGGCCTCGTCCTGGCCGCGCTGACCCCCGATACCGATCGCGCCCTGTTGCTCGGACGGGCGGAGCCCGACTGGCACCCGGTCGTCGCGCGCCTCCACGACCGTGGCGGGCGCATCGCCGCCGCCCCGATCGCCGACGACCTCGCCTGGTCGCTCGAGCGCACCACCACCGCCCTCCACGGCCTGGTCGAGCGACGCTGCGTCCTCGCCCACCCGGATGCCACCTTCGAGCTCGGACTCGCCCGATGACCCGAATCGCCGGCCCCTCCACCCTCGCCATTCACGGCCCGCCGCATCGCGGGGCCGATGGCACGCCCGCCGTTACGCCGATTTTCCAGAGCGCGACCTTCCGGAACGCCATCGGGAGCACCGCCGAGGTGGGCTACACCCGGTACGGCAACAATCCCACCCAGCTCGAGGTCGCCCGGCGCTATGCGGCCCTCGAGGGCGCCGAACGCGCGGTCTTCCTCGCGAGTGGCATGGCGGCCACGGCGATGGCCCATCTCGCGGTGCTCCGCCCCGGCGATCACCTCATCTCCTCGCGTTGGATCTATGGCGGCACCCGGCAGCTCTTCGACGTCGAGTTCGTCCGCCACGGGATCGAGATCACCTACGTCGACCCGTCACGGCATCGCGACTGGCGCAAGGCCATCCGTGAGAACACGCGCGCGATCTTCGTCGAGGCGATCACCAATCCGTTGATGCGGATCGTGGACGTCCCTGCCGTGGCCAAGGTGACCCAGGATCGCGGACTCGCGTTGCTGGTCGACGGCACCTTCGCCTCGCCGATCAATTTCCGCCCGCTCGAGCACGGCGCCGATGTCGTCATCACCTCGGCCACCAAGTACCTCAACGGGCACAGTGACGTGATCGCCGGCGCCGTCGCGGGCACCGCCGCGGTGATCGAGGAGGTCACCCGCCTCATGCGCCTCTGGGGCCCCTCGATCGATCCGCACGCGGCCTGGCTCACCGAGCGCGGGATGAAGACGCTCGCCCTCCGGGTCGAGCGCGCCAACGCGAACGCGTGCCTCGTGGCCGAATGGGCCAGCACCCGACCGGAGTTCGTTGCGGTGCACCATCCCAGTCTCGCCTCGCATCCTGATCACGCCCTGGCAGCCCGGATCCTCGATGGTCCCGGCGGCATGGTGGGGCTGGTGCTCGCGGGGGGGGCGGCCGCGGCAGCGCGCTTCTGCGCCCACCTCCAGGTCATCACCCACGCGCCGTCGCTCGCCGGCGTCGAGTCGCTCATCAGCGAGCCGCGCCTCACCTCCCACAAGGCCCTGGCACCCGAGGAGCGCGAGGCCCTCGGCATCCCCGATGGCTTCCTCCGCCTCTCCTGCGGCTGCGAAGACGCCGCCGACCTCATCGCGGATTTGGCCGGTGCGCTCTAGCGCACCGGCCATCCCGAGCCCGATGGGCGAGGGATCGCCCACCCTGTCGACGGAGCATGGGCGCTCTAGCGCACCGGCCATCCCGAGCCCGATGGGCGAGGGATCGCCCACCCTGTCGGCGGAGCATGGGCGCTCTAGTGCACCGGCCATCCCGAGCCCCCGTCCGGGGCCCGGGCTTGCTATGTTCCTCGGGTGATCCGTTTCACCAAGGTCTCCAAGCACTACCCGACCGGGACTGAACCGGCGCTCGCCGACGTGACCTTCCACGTGGGGCGCGGCGAGTTCGTCTTCCTCACTGGCCACTCCGGGGCGGGCAAATCTTCGATCCTCAAGATGATGTACGCCGAGGAGCGCCCGAGCGACGGCGACGTCCGCGTGGCCGGCTTCCGGATCGCTGCACTCCAGCGCGATGAGGTGCCGCGACTCCGGCGGCGCATCGGCATCGTCTTCCAGGACTTCCGGCTCCTCGAGGATCGCACCGCAGCCGAGAACATCGCCTTCGCCCTCGAGGTCACCGGCTCGCGCGCGGATGTGATCCCCGCGCGCGTGGCGCGCGTCCTCGGACAGGTCGGACTGGAGCACAAGCGCGACGCCTTCCCGCGCGAGCTCTCCGGTGGCGAGCAGCAGCGCATCGCGATCGCGCGCGCCCTGGTCAACGACCCGCAGGTGCTCCTCGCCGACGAGCCGACCGGAAATCTTGATGAGCGGGCCACGCGCGGCGTGTTCCAGCTCCTGCGGGACATCAACGCTGCCGGCACCGTCGTCGTGATGGCCACCCACGACCTCGATCTGGTGCGTCACGCCGGGCATCGCGTGCTCGAACTCCGGGACGGACGCCTCGTCTTCGATTCCGGTGCCGATCAGGAGGTGGTCGCGTGAACCTCCTCTGGCGCGAGGCGCTGCTCGCCTTCCGGCGCACCCGGATGCTGTCGTTCCTGTCGGTCGTCACCATCGCGTTCGCCCTCTTCGTCATGGGACTCTTCGGCCTCGTGGCCCTGAACCTCCGCCTCGCCCTCGGCGACCTCGAGGAGCGGGTCGAGGTGGTGGCCTTCGTGCGGCGGGGCACGCCGACCCAGACCATCGCGGTGGCCACGTCGGACATCAGCGCCTTCCCGGAGGTCCGTGAGGTCCGTTACGTCTCGCAGGAGGAGGCGCTCGAGCGCGCGCGCCGCGACCTGGTGGAGTTTCAGGACGCCTATCGCGACCTCGAGGTGAACCCCCTCCCGCCGTCGGTCGAGATCCGCCTCCAGCCCGGCTACCAGAATGCCACCGCGGCAGCGGCCGTGGCCGAGCGGCTGACCGGCTTCCCGTTCGTGGAGGATGTCCGCTTCGGGCGCGAGTGGGTGCAGAACCTCGATCGCCTGCGCACCATCGCCGGCCTCGTCGGCCTCGCGATCGGCATCGCCTTTGCCCTCGTCTCGATGGTGATCATCGGGGTCACGATCCGCATGACAGTCCTCCAGCGCGCGCGGGAGATCCAGATCATGCGCCTGGTTGGCGCCACCGACTGGTTCATCCGCGGGCCGTTCCTGCTCGAGGGGACCATCAAGGGCTTCCTCGGCGGCGGTGTGGCGGTGATGCTGTGCGGCCTCGTCTACGTCGCCTTCAAGGCCCAGGGCACGGGCCTCGGCCTCGGCCTGACCTTCTTCGGCCCGGTCGAGATCCTCCTCCTCGTCATCTTCGGGATGCTGATCGGCCTCGCCGGCTCGGTGGTGAGCGTCGGCCGGCACCTCCAGAGGGTCTGACGGTGCACGGCCGGGCACGCCTCCTCGTCGTCGCGGCGGTCCTCCTCGGGGCGGCGCCCGTGCTGGGCGCCCAGCAGACCCCGGCCGAGCTGCAGCAGTCACGGGCGAAGCTGGAGCAAATCCGACGCGAACGCGAGCGGCTCCAGCAACAGCAGAGCCGGCTCCGCGGCCAGGTCACCGACGTGGGGGCCGAGCTCCGGAACCTCGAGCGGCAGCGCGAGGCCACCAATCGGCTCGTCAACGAAATCGAACGGCAGATCGGTGGCCTCGGCTCGCAGCTCCAGCGCTCGTCGGCCGAGCTCGCGCTCGCCCAGGACAACCTCCTCGAGCGGCGCGCCGTCCTGCAGCGCCGCCTCTCCGACATCTACAAGCGCGGCGCGCTCTACACCTTCCAGGTGCTCCTCGCCGCGGAGTCGTTCGGCGACCTGCTCACCCGCTACAAATACCTCTTCCTGACCTCGCGGCAGGACCGCGCCCTCGTCACCGACGTCGAGGCCCTGACGTCGCGCGTACGCCGCCAGCGCAACGAGCTCCTCGGCATCCAGGGGGAGCTCGACCGACGTCGCACCGAGCGGGCCGCCGAGCTCGAGCGCTACGGCCTGCTGGCCCAGCAGCGCCAGAGCCGTCTCCGGGACCTGCAGCGCACCACTACGCAGACCCAGCAGCGGCTCACCGCACTCGAACGCGACGAGGCGCGGCTCAACGACCTGCTGGCCTCACTCGAACGTGCCCGCCGGGCGGGGGGGGGACCGCGCGGGCCACGCCCGCCGGCGGCGGACTCACCACCGCCGACCTCGGCCGACTGGACTGGCCCGTCGACGGCCGGGTCGTCTTCCAGTTTGGGCGCGAGGCACTGCCGACCGGTGGGGTGATTGTGCGGAACGGGATCGGGATCGGCGCGCCGAGGGGCACGCCGGTGAAGGCCGTCGAGGCCGGCACCGTGGCGCGCCGGCAGAATCTGGGAACCTACGGCCTGACCGTCATCGTCGAGCACGGCAACGGCTTCTACTCGCTGTATGCGCAGTTGGCCAGTGCCACCGTCAGCGATGGTGACGCCATCACGCGCGGCCAGGTGATCGGGGCGGTGGGCGGGGAAGGCAGCGACCAAGGGCCGCACCTCTACTTCGAAATTCGCGGCCAGAACCAGATCGCTCTCGATCCGACGTCCTGGCTGCGGGGGCGGCGATGAACGGCGAACGGCGAACGGCGAACCGCGACCGGCGAACGGCGCACAGCGCACAGCGACGCCTGGAAGCCGACCGCTGATCTCTGTGCTCCGATCTACGCCGCCGTGCCGATCCGCCCGGTGTCCTGCCCCTTGCCGTGGAGCAGCGCGGTTTCGACGAGCGCGAAGAGGTCCTCGGGTTTGTGGACGTGGGGGTGGGGGAACATCGCGATGCCCGCGGTGAGCCGGCAGCGGACGCCAAGTTGCAGCTCGCCGAGACCGCTGGCCACGAGACTCTCGCGAATGCGTGCCACCGCCTGATGGGCCCCCTCGAGGTCGGTCTCGGGCAGGAGGAGCAGGAATTCCTCGCCGCCATACCGGGCCACGAAGTCGGGACCGCGCAGTTCCCGCTGCAGCAACCGGCCGAGATCGGCCAGGACCCGGTGCCCACCGTCCCGACCGAGGCGATCGTTGATCAGGCGCATCTCGTCGACGTCGAGCAGGACGAGGGCGAAGGTCACGTCATAGCGGGTCGAGCGCTCGAATTCCTCGCGGATCCGGCGATCGAGGGCGTCGAGCGTCCCACAGCCAGTGAGCGGATCGACGTGCGCTGCGATCGCCTGCCGGCGGGTGATCGCGCCGCGCCGATCCTCTGTCTCGAGCAGGCGCGCCGTCGCGGCCACGGCCAGCTCGGCGAAGGCGACGTGCCCCGGCGTGAGCGATGGCTCGCCGGCCCGGCTGCGGAGCACGACGGTCCCCACCCCGCGTCCCAGCGGCGAGAGCGGGATCGCCGCGGCCGACTCGAGATCTGGGGGGGGCAGCAGCACCGCCGGCCACTCGGCCGGGCGCGCGAAGGCCGGGTGGGCCCCCGGGTCGGTGGTGAAGATCGTCTCGCCCTGGCGAAGGGCGAGCGTGGCCTCGGGCCACCGTCGCAGGTCGGTCTCCGCGTCGCGCACCTTGGGGGCGTCACTCGCGGCCACCAGGCGCCCGGTCGTGCCACCTTCGCCGTGCAGGAGGCAGCTCACCCGCACCTCGAGCGTGCGGGACAGGCCGCGCACCAGCGCGTGCAGCATGTCGTCCCGGTGCAGTTCAGTCGCGACCGCCTGGAGCACCTGGAAGAGGCGCAGGTCATGGAGCCCGGGACCATGCGCCATCACGCGGGGTGACACCAGACGGGCCCGCAACCGGGCCAGAAGGTGGTCGCGCTCGCTGGGCAGGAGAATCGCCTCGTCGGCCCCCGCCTCCGCGGCCCGCACGAGGTCGTCCGGCTCGCCGGAGGTGAGCAGCACCACCACTTGCGCCCCGGCCGTCCGGGCCTCGTCAAAGCTGGTGACGAGCGCATGGCAATCACCGGTCCCGGGGGTGCAGGTCACCACGACCAGCGCCGGCCGGGCAGGCACCGCATCACGGTCGAGCGCCTCGGCCACCTGGAACCCGGCCCGGAGCAGGTCCCGCTCCAGACCTTCCGGGCGCATGGCCGGATCACCGGCCAACACCACCAGCGGCCGCGTCACGCGGGCCGGCGCGGCCGTGCGAGCGGCCGGGGAAGCGAGCGAAGTAATGGGCACAACGTCAGACACGACACCTCGACAGGGCACGAAGGTTCAGGGGGAAACCCCGGGCGAACGGCTCGGGGCGCACGTCTCGATTCAGGGCGGCACACCCACGGCGCCGGCCAGAGGGGCGGCTATCGGTGCCACCGCCATCCAGCTCTTCACCAAGACCCCGAACATGTGGCGGGAACCCGAGATCACGCCCGAGATCGCCGCCGCGTTCCGGCAGGCCAGGGTGGACCACCCCCTCGCCGCGATCGTTTCGCACGATTCATACCTGATCAACCTCGCCTCCCCCGATGACACCCTTCGGGAGAAGTCCTTGCGCTCCTTCATCGGGGAATTGACCCGCTCCACCGCGCTGGGCCTCGATGGCATTGTGTCGCATCCGGGCAACTATATCGATGACCACGACCTGGGGATCGCACGCAACGCTGCCGCGATCAGCAAGGCCCTGGCCGAGGTGCCGGGCGAGGTCCTCGTCCTCCTGGAGACCACCGCCGGGACCGGCACCGCCCTCGGCCGGACCTTCGAGGAGCTCCGCGCCATCCGCGACGCCGTCGACCCGGCGGTCCGTGGCCGGGTGGCGTTCTGCGGCGACACCTGCCACCTCTACAGCGCGGGCTACGACCTCGTGAACGACTTCGACGGCGTCTGGGCCCATTGGGACGCGGTCCTCGGCATGGACCTGCTCCGCTGCCTCCACCTCAACGACTCCAAGACGCCGTTCGGCTCCCACAAGGACCGCCACGAGTTGTTGGGCGAGGGCTCCCTCGGCGTGGGACCGTTCCAGCGAATCATGACCGATCCGCGCTTCGTCGCAGTGCCCAAGCTGCTTGAGACGCCCAAGGGGGACGACGAGGTGAGCAATGACCGCCGGATGCTCGCCCTCCTCCGGTCCTTCGCGACGGAGAATTGACCGCCCGCCCGCGCCGGGGTGATCTTGCAGGCATGCGCCTCGTCCTCGTGTTCGCCATCGTGCTGCCGGCGCTCCTCCCCGCGCAGACCCTCGTTCGCGTCAGTGCCGGCGTCACCGCCGGGACGCCGCTCGTCCGGGACTTCCTCGGTGACGACGTCACCGTGACCCAACCGGCGCCGGTCCCGACCGTGGCGCTGCAGGTGAGCCACACGCTCCGGAGCGGCTATCGGCTCGGTGTCGAGGCGCGCGTCGCCCGCGGGAGCACTGAGGTCGAGGACCGGCGCGCGACCGCCGACCTCGGCACGCTCACCACCATCGGCCTCATGGCGCTCATGGAGGGGCCGGTGCGCGGCGCGATCCGGTGGCAGGCGGGCGCCGGTGCGCTCCTCTATCGGCCTGCCGAGGCGGTCGGCATCTGGAGCGCCGGCGGGACGGCCCGCGGGCTCGCGGGGGGGGGACTCACCTGGACCCGTCCGATGGGCAGCGTCGACCTCGTGGTCGGGGCGCGCTATGACTTCCATCCCTTCTCCACGCCACGGCTCGCCGCCGAGGGGTACGCCGGCTACCAGGCCGTGCATCGTGGCGGACTCACCATCGGCCTCGAGCGGGGGTTCTGATGCGGCGTGCCCTGCTCCTCCTCGCGGTCGGCACCACAGCCCTCTCGGCCGGTTGCAGCGACATCATCTCGCCACCGCGCGAGGTGTTCTATGAGTACCGGCTCTTCGAGCCGCGCGAAGGGGGGGGGATCGACACCCTCGCCTTCCAGTGGCCCCGACAGGACCTCCCGGTGCGTTTCTGGCTCGCGCCGGAGGGCGACCTCGCGCCCCATCTCACCACCGCGATCACGCGCTGGGAGGAGGCGTTCCTGTACGGCGAGTGGCGCGGCACCATCGTGACCGATTCGGCGAGCGCGGACATCCTGGTCTACAACCGCCCGCCCAGCCCCAGCGACACGCCGGGCGCCGCGGTGCGCCGGCTCGAGTCGATGGCCCCCGAGTGCCGCGGCGCCTATGACTTCGTGACCAACCAAGCGTCCACGGTGCTGCAGCGTCCGATGCGCCTCTACGTCTGGTCGCGCGTGGGGCCCACCGCGCCGGGACTCGACCTCTGCTATCGCATCACCACCACCCATGAGGTCGGGCATGCCCTCGGGATCTTCGCGCACTCGCTGCAGGCGAGCGACGTGATGTTTCCCGACCCGACCCGGGATGGCCTCTCCGACCGCGACCGCGCCACCGCCGAGGCGCTGTATCACCTGCCGGCCACGGTGGTGCCCGGCCCGCGCTAGTCCCGTTCCCCTGGGGTGATCGCCATGCGTTCCTGGCTCGTTTGCCTCCTGCTCCTTGTTGCCTGCGACCACAGCACGCCGTTCGCTGGCGTGCGCGGTGGGGCCGAGGGGCCGCTCACGGACACGGCACCATTCTTCCTCACCATCGACACGGTGCAGGCGGTGGCCTGGAGCAGTGATGAGCGCGGCATCCTCATCCGCCTCGGGCGACGCCCCCCCCTCTCACCTCCCGACCCACCGGGCTGGGTTCGCGTGCCCCCCGGGCTGGAGGTGGGCAACTGTCTTGCCCTGCTGCCGGCGGAGGGCGGCAGCGCGCTCTGGCGTCACTGCGACGTCGGCCCCGAACCGAGTGGACGGGTCGCTCTCCTCGGGGAAGCCGACGTCTCCCCGGAGGGCCGGGTGGTCTTCGTGCGCGTCGACAAGCCGCGCGGATTCACCTTCCCGATCGGGGCCCGGATCGACCTCTGGGTGGTCGACACAGCCAACGGGAACATCCCAGCGCGGCTTCAGAGCCTGTATCGCGATTCGCTGGGCCGCTCCCCGACCCCGCTGGACCAGGTGAACTGGTACACGGCCCTGACCTTCCTCGACTCCCGCAGGATCCTCGCGCTCGGGCAGCACCTCCGCCCGGATGGCAATGCGTTCGACCGCGGCTGGTTCCTCGGCGACCTCGATGGGTCCGCGGTGACCTGGCGCACCCTCCCCCGACCGCCGAGCGGTGGGACACCCATCCCGGCCGACAACGCACGGTCGCTGCTCTGGTGGCGTGCCGACGGCACGGTCACCCTGACGGGCGTGGACGGCACCGTGCAGGAGCACGGCACGATCCCCCGTGGCGAACAGAGCGTGGTCACCTCGGTTCGCTGTCGCGGGATGCAGTGCCTGGCGTTGATCCGGACGCCGGACGGCCCCCAGTATGACCGGTACGTCGTCAGGCGACTCCAGCTGGCGGGCCTCACCAGCGACTCCGTGGGTGCCTTCCTCCACGCATCCATGGCAGTGACGGCGGTCGGGACCGCACGCGGGACGGTCCTCGTCACGACAGACCGCCGGCTCGCCCTCCTCCCGGGCGTCGTCCCGATCCTCCCCTAGAT
>JBBQQJ010000076.1:0-11827 GCA_038216165.1 Gemmatimonadales bacterium
CGCCGCCGCCGGGATCACCCAGCGTGGCGGGCGCCTTGGTGAAGAAGGCGAGCGACATCGACGAGGCCCCCTTCATGAGGAGCGTCCCGAGGATCAGGAGCAGGGGCAACACCGCGCACACCAGCGCCACCAGGCAGAGCCCCACCATGATGCGGCTCCGCAGGCGACGGAACGGTCGGCCGGCCATTCAGCGCCCCCCGCGGCGCGCGACGCGCCAGATGAGGAGGCGGGCGCCGGCATTGACGAGCACCGTGATCACGAAGAGCACGAAGGCGACGTAGATCAGCGCGGCGATGTGCATGTCGCTGGTCGCCTCCGTGAATTCGTTGGCGATCGCGGAGGCCATCGTGTAGCCCGGGGCGAAGAGCGAGGTCGAGATCTCGTGGCGGTTGCCGATGAGCATCGTGACGGCCATCGTCTCGCCGAGCGCCCGGCCGAGGCCGAGGATCACGGCGCCGATGATGCCGCTCTTGGCATACGGCAGCACCGCCCCGGTGACGGCCTCCCAGTGCGTCGCGCCCAGCGCCAGCGCCGCCTCGCGCTGGGACGTCGGCACCGCCATCAGCACCTCGCGCGAAACCGAGATGATGTAGGGCATCACCATGATGGCGAGGATGATCGACGCGGTCAGCATCGACGGGCCGTAGATGGTTCCCTGGAAAAAGGGGAGGAAGCCGAACACGTCGCGCAGGAACGGGAAGAGCGTCGCCCGCATGGCCGGGATCAGGAAGAAGATGCCCCACAGGCCGTAGACCACGCTGGGGATCGCCGCGAGCAACTCAACCACGAACCCGATCGGCCCGCGCACCGAGCCCGGCGCGAACTCCACGAGGAAGATCGCCACGCCGAGGGAGAGCGGCACCGCGATCAGCAGGGCCAGCAGGGCCGAGATGAGGGTGCCGAGGATCAGCGGCCACGCGCCGAATTCTTCGGCGACCGGATCCCAGACATCGGTGGCGATGAAATTGAAGCCGAATTTGTCGATCGCCGGGGCCGCGCCGGTCCAGAGTTCCCAGACCAGGAAGGCGAGGAGGACGGGAATCGACGCGGCCGCCACCGTGAGGAGGACGCGGAAGATCCGGTCACCGAGCTGGAGGCGCGCGAAGGCGGTCATAGGCGCCGCAAAGCTACCGCGCGCCCCGACGGGAGACGTCACGAAAAGGTAACGGATGTGTCACGGAGGCCATGGTCAGGGGATCGGTTGCCCGTTGGCGCGCAATGTCGGGATCCGCGCGGCAACCAGCCTGACGACCTTGGCCGGGAGCGGGCCGTAATAGAGCCGCTCGGCTTGCGCCTGCGCCTCGGGAGAGATCATCCAGCGCAGGAAGTCACGGATCCGCGCCGCCGCCTCGGGCTTGGGGTTGTCGATGTAGATCAGGAGCCAGGTGAAGGACGAGATCGGGTACGCCCCCTCGCCGGCGGGGTTGGTGATCGACACCCGGAAGTCGGTGTCGTCGGTCCACACCACTCCCTCCGCGGCGTTCGAGGCGGAGGTGAGGGTGGGGACCACGAAGTTGCCGGAGGCGTTCTGGATGGCGGCGTAGGAAAGGTTGTTGGCGATCGCATAGCCCATCTCGACGTAGCCGATGCCCCCCTCCAGCAGCTTGACCTGCGCGGTCACGCCCTCGTTGCCCTTGCCGCCGAGCCCAGCGGGCCAGCGCACCGCGGTGCCGCGGCCAACCTCCTGGGCCCATGCCGGGGAAACCTTGGCGAGGTAGTCGGTGAAGACGTAGGTCGTGCCCGAGCCGTCGGAGCGGTAGGTGACCACGATGTCGAGGTCGGGAAAGGTCATTCCCGGGTTGAGCGCCTGGATCTGCGGATCGCGCCACCGGGTGACCGTGCCGAGGTAGATATCGGCGAGGAGGGCGGGGTCAAGCCGGAGCCGGTTCTCCCCCGCACCCCTGAGGTTGTACGTCAGCACCACCGAGCCGATCACGGTCGGGATCTGGACCACGTTCCCCTGGACCGCTTCGATCTGCTCGTCCTTCATGATCGCGTCGGACGCGCCGAAGTCGACCGTGCCACGGATGAACTGGCGGATCCCGCCGCCGGAGCCGATCGACTGGTAATTGATCCGCACGCCGGTCTGCTTGGCGTAGGTCGCGAACCAGTTGGAATAGAGGGGATAGGGGAAGGTGGCACCGGCGCCGGTGAGGATCCCGTCGGCCTGCTCGGGCGGGGCCTCGGGTGGCGTCGTTTGAGCCGAACCGGGGGTGGCGCTCGGACCGCCACAGGCGGCGAGGACCGTGGTGGAGAGCAGGAAGGAGGCAGCCCAGATGCGCATCCCCCAATTTTAGCTCCCCGGACCAGTCCGCGGTGATATCTTCGTCACGGTTTCGTCACGAAACTCCAGCCGTTGGAGAACCCGCATGACCCGACTGACGCCGCTCGTCCTGCTCTGCCTGCCCGTGTTGCCGCTGGCGGCTCAGGCCCACCCCGACCTCGCGGTGGATGGCCGGGGGGTCGTCTTCACCTCGGCTGACGGCGCCACCAAGATCATCATGCGCTTCCGCATGCAGCAGCTCTTCACGGCCCGGGCCGGCGTGGACGATGGCGACGGGGTGGACGAGGCCTATTTCCAGGTGCGGCGGGCACGCTTCCGCCTCGGTGGGACGGTGTGGGACCCGCGGCTATCGTTCAACCTGCAGCTCTCCTTCACCCGGGCCGACCAGGACTTCAGCGACACGCAGTTCGCGAATGTGCTCCGTGACGCGTCGATCACTTGGCGCTTCTCGCCGCACCTCCTCGGCACCGTGGGCCAGACCAAGCTGCCCGGCAACCGCCAGCGGGTCATCTCCTCGGCCGACCTCGAGTTGCCTGAGCGCTCGATCGTGAACAACCGGTTCACCTTCGACCGCGACGTGGGGGTGCAGGTCTGGTGGGCCGACACGCTCGGCGGTACCCCGGTGCACGTGCGCACCGCGATCAGC
The DNA here is from genome assembly GCA_038216165.1 of Gemmatimonadales bacterium. Lineage (GTDB taxonomy): Bacteria > Gemmatimonadota > Gemmatimonadetes > Gemmatimonadales > GWC2-71-9 > Palsa-1233. The sequence goes on from JBBQQJ010000076.1 coordinate 2,931, forward strand.
GGCGGGGAGGGTCGCAATCCGGCGGGCAATGACAACGGCCTTGCGCTCACCGCCCGCGTGGAATGGCAGCCACTGGGGGCGTTTCTTCTAGGGAGCGATGACTTTGAGGGCGACCTCGCGCGGCATCCGTCACCACGGCTCGCGATCGCGGTCTCGGGACAGCGCAACACCAACACGCGGCGCACTGGCGGTCAGCTCGGCCCGACGTTGCACGCGCCGCGCAGCTTCACCACGCTCGAGGCCGACGCGCTGCTCAAGTACCGGGGCCTCGCCGTCTACGGCGAGATGGCCATGCGCGATGCCGACGACCCGGTCACCACCGCGCCGGGCCTCGCCAATCGCTACCTCTATGTCGGGACCGGTCGGATGGTGCAGGCGTCGTACCAAGTGGGCGGCGGCTTCGCGCCGGTCGCGCGCTATGCCGTGGTCACGCCCGACGACGCGATCGCCGACGAGGCCGGTGCGGGGCGCCAAGTGCAGTGGAGCGTGGGGGTCACCAAGTACTTCCATCGCCATCGCGTGAAGAGCTCGCTTGAGCTGGTGCACGATGACGTGGCGGGGAATGCCGCGGGGATCGAGCGGCAGGCGTGGCTGGGGCGCTGGGGCGTCGAGTTGGGGATCTAGGTCGGAGGTCCCGGAGGGAACGACACGACGGTGAACCGAGCATGACAAGTTTCCGTCGTTCACCGTTCACCGTTCACCGTTCACCGTTCACCCTCACGCGTCCTTCGCCGGCCACCAGGTCCGGATCGTGGTGCCCTCACGCGGGACGCTGTCGGCCCGGACCCGCCCGCCATGGGCCTCGAGGATGTGCCGTACGATCGCCAGCCCGAGCCCGGTGCCGCCCTCATCCCGGGCGCGCGAGGCGTCCACCCGATAGAACCGCTCGAAGATGCGCGGCAGGTGCTCCGAGGGAATCCCGCTACCATCATCCGCGACGGCGAGCTGCACCTCGGCGCCGTCGCGCTCGGCGCGGACGGTCACGTGGCCGCCCTCGGGGACGTACCGAAGGGCATTGTCCACGAGGTTGGTGAGCACCTGCCGGAGTGCATCGGCATCGGCCGCGAGCACGGGGGCATCGACGGCCACCGCCACCGCCAGCGTGACCTGGCGGCCGGCGGCACGCTCCTCGAAGAGCGAGAGGGTGTCACGGATCAACGCGTCGAGCTCCACCGGCTCGACCTCGGGCGTCCACCGACCCGATTCGATGCGGGAGAGGTCGAGCAGGTCGTCCACCAAGCGCTGCATCCGGCGCGCATTGGAGAGGATGGTCCCCAGGAAGCGCTGGCGGGTGGCCTCGTCGAGGTCGCCATCGGTGAGCGTCTCGGCGTAGCCGGAGATGCTGGTGAGCGGGGTCTTGAGTTCGTGCGAGACGTTGGCGACGAAGTCCCGCCGTACGGCCTCGAGGCGGCGCACCTCCGTGAGGTCGTGCAGGACCAGCACGGCGCCCCCCCCCTCGAGCGAGCGAGCGTTCACGCTGAGCACGCGGCCGTCGAGTTCCACTTCGCGTTCATGGATCGCGGTGCCGTCGAGGACCTCCTCCACCGCCGTGCGGGCGGCCTTGGCGCGGAACAGCGTGCGCAGCGGCGGCAGCGGTGCCTCGGGGGCGTAGCCGAGGAGGCGCCGCGCGGCAGGGTTGGCGAGGGTGATGGTGCCGCGCGCGTCGGCCGCGACGATGCCCTCCACCATCGCGTCGACAATCGCGGTGCTGCCCGCCTTCTCGCGCTGCAGTTCCTCGAACCGTTCGGCGAGCTGACGGTTCATCTGGCGGAGCGCCTGCACCAGAGCATCCACCTCGGGGATCCCGGAGCGCGGGAAGCGGGGGAGGGCCCCCGCGGCGATCGCGCGTGCGGCACCACTCAGCGCCACCAGCGGCGAGGCGATGCTGCGTCCGGTCACGAACGCGAGGACGAGGGCCACCAGCAGCGCGAGCAGCGCGGCACCGGTGATCGAGCGCTTGAGTCGGGCCACCGCCTCGTCCACCCCGACCAGCGGGGCGCTGACCATCACCGTGCCCGACCCGGCGGCGACGGTCGCGCGCACGATGCGGTCGCCGAGAAGGGTGTCGGCGGAGGCGAACACGGCACCGCTGGTGTCGCGCACCACGATGCGGTGGGTGCTCTGCTCGCCCATCCGCTGCACCACGGCGGGCCAGCGGGCGGTGTCGTCGGGGAGTGCCTCGGCGATCAGCCGGGCCTCGCGCTCCAAGGCGGTGCGGACGTCGCGCTCGAGCCCGGTGCGCAGGGTGCGCTCCGCGCCCCACACGAGGACGAGCAGGGTGAAGACGACGATAGTGAAAGTGCCAAAGACGAGCCGGCCCGCGAAGTTCACTTCGCGCGCGCGCCCCGGTCCATGGACTTGAAGCGGTAGCCGAAGCCCCGCACGGTCTCGATCATCGGTCCCAACTCCCCAAGCTTCGAGCGCAGCCGCTGGACGTGCATGTCCACGGTGCGCGTCTGGATGTCCGGCTGGGCGTCCCAGACGGTCTCGAGGAGCTGGGGACGGGACTGCACGCGACCCCGCCGCTCCACGAGCGTGATGAGGAGCTTGTACTCGGTGGCCGTCAGGTTCAACTCCCGACCTTCGAGGAGGGCCCGGTGGGCGGCCCGATCGATGGTCAGGGCCCCGGCCACCAGGGTCGACCCGGCCGCTACGGCGGGTGCCGCCAGGCGGCGCAGGAGCGCCTGCACCCGGAGAGCCAACTCCGCTGGGGAGAAGGGCTTGACCAGATAATCGTCGGCGCCGAGGGTGAGCCCCTTGATGCGATCCGGTTCCTCCCGGCGCGCAGTGAGCAGGATCACACCGACGTCGCGCGTCTCCTCGCGCTTGCGCAGCTCCGCCAGCACGTCGTAGCCCGAGAGGCCTGGCAGCATCAGGTCGAGCACGACCACATCGGGGCGCTCCTCCCGGGCGGCCTTGAGGGCGTCCGGGCCGCTGGTCGCGGTCGAGACGCGGTACCCCGCCTTGGCGAGGTGATAGGCCACGAGGGCGGTGATATCGGGCTCGTCGTCCACGACCAGGATACGGTGCGTCATCAAGGGCTCCGGGAGGGCCGGCTATCCCGCGGCCAGGCGGGTACTGGTGTGCGTCCGGCTGCGCGTCACGGCGCGTTCGCGCTCATGGCGATAGTCGGGATCGTGGCGCATCGCCTCGAGGATCTCGCCGAGGAGGTGCCCGGTGTGGCCCGCGTCGGGCCGCATCCGGTAGAGCACGAACTGGGCAACAGGGGTGTCACGAACGAGTCCCTGTTGGCGCAGGATGCCAAGATGGCGCGAGACGGTGGGCTGGGGCAGATCGAGGATCGCCTGTAAATCGGACACGAAGAGTGGGGCCGCCGCCAGGCAGTTGACGATCCGCAGCCGGGTCGGTTCGGCGATCGTCAGGAGGAGATCCGCAGCGCTCGTCGTCATATTCGCTCAAACGAATACGTCCCCGGCGGCAACCCCGCAAGCGGTGGTGCGTTGCTTCCGGGCACCTTGTGACGGGATATTTACGTGGTGACCTCTCCAACCATCCCCGTGTTCGTGAACGGCCGTGTGTTCCCGGCCGCTCCCGGAGCCTCGCTGGCCCAGGTCCTGGGCGAGCATGCCCCCGACCTGCTCGTCGCTGTCCTCGGCGGCACCCCGGTGACCGATGCCCGGGCCCTTCCTGTTGCGCCCGATGCGCCGGTGTACCCGGGGGCGATCTATCGCGTGGCCGTGCGCGGCCGCGCGGCGGAGGTGACCGATGCGTGAGCGTCTCCGGGCGATGCCCAAGGCGGAGCTGCATGTCCATCTCGATGGCTCCCTCCGCCCGACCACCATGCTCGACCTGGCCCGTGATGCTGGCGTGACCTTGCCGGCGCATGATGCCGAGGCGCTCCGGCGCTGGATGCTGGTGGATGACGCCCGCAACCTCGAGGAGTACCTCGCGCGCTTCGATGTCACCATCGCCCTCCTGCAGACGCCCGAGGCGATCGAGCGGGTGGCCCACGAGATGATCCTCGATGCACACGCAGACGGATTGCACTATCTCGAGATCCGCTACTGTCCGCTCCTGTCCACGCAGCAGGGGTTGTCGATGGACGATGTGATCCGCGCCGAGTGGCGCGGGATCGTGCGCGGGATGGCGGAGACCGGGGTGGTCGCGCGGATCATCAACTGTTCGTTGCGGCAGTACGATCCCGGGGTCTCGGTGGCGATCGCCGAGCACTCGGTGCGGATGCGGGCGCATGGGGTGGTGGGGTTCGACCTGGCCGGGGGCGAGGCGGGGCGGCCGCCGGAACGGCATCGCGAGGCGTTCGACCTGGCCGCGCGCGGGGGCCTCGGGATCACGCTGCACGCGGGTGAGGCCGCGGGGTGGGAGAGCATCTTCGAGGCGATCCATGCCTGCCACGCGACCCGCATCGGGCACGGGACCCGCCTGTTCGAGAACCCCGAGCTGCTCGCGTACGTGCGGGACCGCCGGATCCTGATCGAGACGAACATCACCAGCAATGTGCAGACGCACGCCGTCACCTCGGCGGCCGCCCATCCAGTACGGCGCTACGTCGAGGCGGGGTGCGCGGTGACGCTCTGCACCGATTCCTGGTTGATGAGCGGGGTGGTGCTGTCGGACGAGTATGCGCTGGCCCATGATGCCCTCGGTTTCTCCCCGGCGGCGCTCGAGACGATGGCCTTGGCTGCGTTCGAGCACGCCTTCCTCCCGTGGCCTGAGCGACGCGCGCTGCTGGCGCGCGCCCGGGCCGAAATGGCGAGCCTCTCGTGACCCTGCTCCTTGCCGTGCTGCAGAACCAGACCGCCGCGGAGCGCTTCGCCGCGCTGAGTGGCGGTCTCGACATCCCGATCGGCCAGCGCCTCATCGGCGTCGTCGGCATCGCGGTGATGATCGGGCTCGTGGTGCTGATGAGCGCTGACCGTCGCCGGATCAACTGGCGCCTGGTGGCGACCGGCCTCACGCTGCAACTGCTCTTCGGCCTCGTGGTGCTCAAGACCGACATCGGCCGCGCCTTCTTTCAGGCGCTCGGCGGCGCCATCACCGCGCTGCTCGGCTTTCAGGAGCAGGGGGCACGCTTCATCTTCGGCAACCTGGTGCAGAGCAACGTCCCGGTCGGCATGCCGGACGCCACCGGCGGGATGGACGCCACCGCCGGGATGGTGGCCAACACGGGGGCATTCTTTGCCTTCAACGTGTTGCCGACGATCATCTTCTTCTCCGCGTTGATGTCGGTGCTCTACTACCTCGGCGTGATGCAGTGGGTGGTCAAGGGGCTCGCCTGGGGAATGCAGAAGACGCTGAAGACGTCGGGCGCTGAAACGCTCTCGGCCTCCGGCAACATCTTTCTCGGTCAGACCGAGGCGCCGCTGCTGATCAAGCCATTCATCGCCACGATGACCCGCTCCGAACTCACCACGGTGATGGTCGGTGGCTTCGCGACCGTGGCAGGCGGTGTGCTCGCGGCGTATGTCGGGATGCTCTCGGGGGTGCTCCCCGGGATCGCGAGTCACCTCCTCGCCGCCAGCGTGATGAACGCACCGGCGGGCCTCTACCTCAGCAAGATCCTGGTGCCCGAGACCAGCACGCCGGTGACCGCCGGGTCGTTGGATATGGGCCGGGATGCCACCGCCGGCGAGTCGAGTGTGGTGGAGGCGGCCGCGAACGGTGCGGCGCAGGGCGTGCAACTGGCGATCAACGTGGCGGCGATGCTGATGGCGTTCGTCGCCCTCGTCGCGATGCTCAATGCCGGCCTCGGCTGGGTGGGTGATCTGGTTGGGCTCGCGAACCTCTCGCTGCAGGCGATCCTCGGCTTCTTCCTCAAGCCGCTCGCCTGGGTGATGGGGGTGCCGTGGCAGGACACGTCGTATGTGGGTGGCCTCATCGGGCTCAAGACGTCGCTCAACGAGTTCGTCGCCTATGCCCAGTTTGCCGCCGACCTCGGCCGCGGTCAAGTGCTCGAGCCGCGCTCGACGATCATCCTCACCTATGCGCTCCTCGGCTTCGCGAATTTCTCGTCGATCGCCATCCAGATCGGTGGCATCGGCGGTCTCGCCCCGGAGCGCCGGCCCGAGATCGCCAAGCTCGGCCTCAAGGCGATGATCGCCGGCAACCTCGCCGCGTTCATCTCCGCCACCCTCGCCGGGATGCTGTCATGACCCGACTGGTCCCCACCCCCGACGTGATCGCCCACGCCGCCGATACCGTCCGCGCCGCGCTCGCTGGCCGCCGTCCGACCGTGGCCATCGTGCTTGGCAGCGGCCTCGGCCGGCTCGCCGACCGCGTGACCGATGCGGTGCGCGTGTCGTATGCCGACCTCCCGGGCTTCCACGTGCCGACGGTTGAGGGGCACAAGGGCGAGCTGGTGTGCGGCACCCTGGGCGGCACCACGGTGCTGATGCAGAGTGGCCGCTTCCACATGTACGAAGGACACTCCGCCGCCGATGCGGTGCTGCCGATCCGCGTGTTCGCCACGCTCGGCATCGCGACGCTGGTCGTGACCAACGCCGCGGGCGGCATCCGGCGCACCTTTGGAGCAGGCACGCTGATGCTGCTGAGCGACCATCTCAACCTGACGGGCCGTAACCCGCTCGAGGGGGAGGTGCTGCCCGGCGAGACGCGCTTTCCGGACATGACGGTCGCGTACGATGCCGGACTCCGTCAGCGCGCCAAGCGGGTGGCCGCGGGGCAGGGGATCACCCTCGAGGAGGGCGTCTACGCGGGGTTGCTGGGGCCCACCTACGAGACGCCGGCGGAAGTGCGGATGCTCGAGCGCCTCGGCGCCGACGCGGTGGGGATGAGCACGGTGGCGGAGGTGATCGCGGCCCGCGCGAGAGGGATGCGCTGCCTGGGCATCTCGCTGGTCACCAATCCGGCGGCGGGGACCGCCGCGGGCACGCTCGACCACGCCGACGTGATGGCGGTGGCCGCGGCGGCGGGGGAGCAGTTGGCGGGTGTGGTGGAGGGGGTAGTACAGCGCGAGGAGTGATTGGCGCTTGGTGATTGGTGGAGGTCATCCCTCCACTCGCCCCTGCGGTGCTCGGTCGGGATGACAATCACCAATCGCCAGTCGCGGTCTGGTGCCACACCGGTCCATGCCCCCCCCCCAGGCCGGGGGCGGCGCGCATGGCGGCCTGCAGGTAGTCGAGCGCGCGGGGCACCGCGGCATCGAGCGGGAGGCCGCGGGCGAGGCCGGCGGTGATCGCGGCGGAGAGGGTGCAGCCGGTGCCGTGCGTGGCGCGGGTGGCAAGGCGGGGCCGGGTGAAGGTGTGCGTACCGCCGGGGGTGACGAGGAGGTCCACGAGCTCGCTCCCGGCAAGATGCCCCCCCTTCACGAGGGCCGCGCCGGCGCCGAGGGCGAGAAGCGCCTCGCCGGCGCGGGCCATCGCCTCGGGATCGCGGACCGGGAAGCCCACCAGCAGTTCGGCCTCGTCGAGGTTGGGCGTGACACAGGCGGCGAGCGGGAGGAGCCGGTCGCGCACCGCGGCCACGGCATCGGCATCGAGCAGGCGATCGCCGGACGTGGCGACCATCACCGGGTCGAGCACATAGGTGGTCCAGCGGTGCGTCGCGAGGACCTCGGCCACGAGATCCACCAGCGCCCGGGTGGCGAGCATCCCCGTCTTGACGGCGTCCGGGGGGAGGTCGTCGGCGAGGGCCTCGAGCTGCGCGGTGACCATGGCGAGCGGCACCGGATGGACGGCGCGGACCCCGAGGGTATTTTGCGCGGTGAGGGCGACGATCGCCGACGTGCCGTGGCACCCCCAGGCCATGAAGGTCTTGAGGTCGGCCTGGATCCCGGCCCCGCCGCCGGAGTCCGACCCTGCGATGGTGAGCACAATGCGCGTCTTGCCTGCCTCCACCCTGCCTCCCGGATCTCCATGTCCCTGCCGACCCTGATGCGCGACCTGCACCGCCGCAAGGCCCGTGAACGCCGCGGCCTGGCGTTGGCCGAGGGGGTGCGGCTGGTCGAAGAGATGCTGGCAGCGGAGGCCCCGTGCAAGGGTGCCGCCGTGGCGCCGGCCCTCGCGACCACCCCGCGCGGGCGCGCGCTGCTCGCGACACTCGCGGAGCGCGGTGTCCCGCTCGAGCAGGTGACCGACGCCGAACTCGTGGCGCTTGCCGACACCGAGCATCCCCAGGGCGTGGTGGCGGTGTACGCGCCACGTGCCTGGACACTCGACGAGCTGGCACCGGCGCCGGGCCGTCCGGTGGTGCTCCTCGACGGTGTGCAGGACCCCGGCAATGTTGGCACCATCGCGCGCACGGCACTCGCCCTCGGGGCCGCAGGGTTGGTGGCGCTGCCGGGCACCGCCGACCTGACCAACCCCAAGGTGGTGCGCTCGGCGATGGGGGCGCTGTTCCGTCTGCCGCACCTTCCAGCCGATGACGCGGGGGTGGCCGCGTGGCTGGTGGCACGCAAGGTGAAGGTGTGGGTGACCGAGGTGACAGGTGAACGGTTGACGGGAGCGGGGTCCACGGAGCGCCTCGCCCTCGTTCTCGGCAATGAGGGAGCGGGGGTGCGCCCGGAGTGGGTCGCGCGCGCCGACCGCCTGGTGGCGATCCCCATCCGCGACGAGGCGGAATCGTTGAACGTGGCGGTGGCGGCGGGGATCATCCTGCATCTCACGGGGGCGCGGTGAACGACGTGCATGTCGAGGTGATCGTGGCGTACCCCGCCGTGTGGCTCACGGTGGTGACCCTCTTCGGGCTGTTGCTGGGATCGTTCCTGAACGTCTGCATCGTCCGCTGGCCGGCGCTGGAGTCGGTGGTGTCGCCGCGCTCGCGCTGCCCGCAGTGCCGCAACCTCATCGCCTGGTACGACAACATCCCCGTGGTGAGCTGGCTGGCGCTCGGGGCAAAGTGCCGGCACTGCCGCCTGCCGATCCCGTGGCGCTATCCAGCTGTGGAGCTGGCCACCGGCC
>JBBQQJ010000077.1:0-11694 GCA_038216165.1 Gemmatimonadales bacterium
GCAGTCGGCGCCGCAGCGTCAGTGATGGAGGCATTGAGTGGTCAAGACCAGAGTGCACGACCTCGCCTCGGAATTCAGCATTCCCTCGGAGCAGCTGCTCGGCATGCTCCGGGAGATGAACGTGCTCGTGCGGAGCCACATGTCGGCGCTCGAGCCCGACCAGGTCGCCGCGGTCCGGGTGCGCTGGGAGCGCGAGAAGCGCCGCATTGCCGAACCGTCCGCGCCCAAGAAGGGGCGACGCAAGGCCGCCGCGCCGGTCCCCGAGGCCGCCGCCCCCGAGGCGAAGCCGGTTCGTCGCCGTCGCACCGCGGCCGAGGTGGCCGAGCAGGAGGCCAAGGCAGCGGAGGAACACGAGCAGGAGGCCGCCAAGGCCCCCAAGTTCGACCTGCCCGCCGCCGAGGCCGAGCCGGCTGCTGAAGCCAAGCCGACCCTCTCGATCGAGGAACGCGCCAAGCTGCTCTTCAAGGATCTCCCCGAGACCGCGCCCGCAGCGGCCAAGGCCAAGGCCGAGCCGGAGGCACCGTCGGCTGAGGCGCCCACCGCACCGGCCGCCGAGGCAACCGACCCGCCCGCTGCGCCGGTCGCAGCCGAGGCGCCGCCGGCCAAGCCCACCCCGTCGCGTCCCGCCGTGCCCGTGCGCCCAAGTGCGCCGGCCCGACCCAGCGCCCCGCCACCGGCCGCGGCCGGTGCAGGCTCGCCGCCAGCCAAGGCGCCCTTCATTCCGCCGCGCGTGACCCGCCCGGCGCCGGGCGGCCCGTCCCGCACCGGTGGGGCACCCGCTGGTGGCCGCCCGCGGCCGGTCTTCTCCTCCAGCACGCCTGCTGCGCCCCGCACGCCGCCCGCCGGTCCTGCCGGCCCGCGCTTCGGGCCCGACGCCCAGCCGGGCGGCGGCCGCAAGAAGGGCGGCAAGAAGGGGAAGAAGGGCTTCGTCGATCAGGATCAGGTGCAGGCGAACATCCTCAAGACGCTGCAGGGGATGAAGGGCGCCTCCACCGGGCGCCGCCGCAGCCGCTCGGACGAGCCGTCGTACCGTGAGATCATCGCGTCACGGACCGCCGAGGAGAAGGAACGCGAAAAGACCCAGATTCGCGTCAACGAGTTCGTCTCGGTGGCGGAGCTGGCCGACCTGATGAAGATCCCCGCCAAGGAGATCGTCGGCTTCGCGTTCAAGGAACTCGGGCTCATGGTCACGGTGAACCAGCGACTCGACTTCGACCAGATCGAGCTGATCGCGTCGGAGTTCGGCTTCGAGGCCATCCGTGAAGAGGAGTACCATGCTGACGTCGTGGAGGAGGAGGCGGAAGATCCCGCGACGCTCCGTCCACGGCCGCCTGTCGTGACCATCATGGGTCACGTCGACCACGGCAAGACCTCGCTGCTCGATTACGTCCGCAAGGCGAACATCGTCGCGGGCGAGGCCGGCGGCATCACCCAGCACATCGGGGCCTACCTCGTCGCCCTCCCGGACGGCCGCGAGATCTCCTTCCTGGACACGCCGGGTCACCAGGCCTTCACGGCCATGCGTGCCCGCGGTGCGCAGGTGACCGACATCGTGGTGCTCGTGGTGGCCGCGGATGACCAGGTGATGCCGCAGACCATCGAGGCGATCTCCCACGCGAAGAACGCCGGTGTGCCGATGGTGGTGGCGATCAACAAGATCGACCTGCCGGCCGCCAATCCGCAGAAGGTCAAGCAGGATCTGCTGCAGCACAACGTGATCCTCGAGGAGTTCGGCGGGACCGTGCTCCACGTGCCGATCTCCGCCAAGACCGGTCAGGGCGTTCCCGAACTCCTGGAGCAGTTGCTCCTGCAGGCCGAAATCCTGGAGCTCAAGGCCAATCCGGAGGCGCGGGCCCAGGGCACGGTGATCGAGGCCACGCTGGACGCCGGCAAGGGTCCGCTCGCCACGATCCTCGTGCAAAAGGGCACGCTGCGGGTCGGTGACAACTTCATCTGCGGCAAGTTCTCGGGTCGCGTCCGCGCCCTGTTCGACGAGCGCGGGAAGACCGTCAAGTTCGCCGGGCCCTCCATCCCGGTGCAGGTCCTCGGCTTCGAGGGCGTGCCCTCCGCCGGCGACACCTTCCTGTCGGTCACCGACGCCGGTGAGGCCCGCGAGATCGCCCAGAAGCGCCAGCGCCTCGAGCGCGAGGCGCAGAACCGGCGCTCGGCCCGCGGCGGGACGCTCGAGGACATCTCGCGCGCCCTCAAGGAAGGCGCCGTCAGTCAGCTCCGCATCATCATCAAGGCCGACCAAGGCGGCCCGGCCGAGGCGCTGGCCGACTCCCTCGCACAGCTCGGCACCAGCGAGGTGCGGGTGGACATCGTCCATCGCGGGGTGGGTCAGATCAGCGAGAGCGATGTCCTGCTCGCCAAGGCGTCGGGCGCCATCATCCTCGGCTTCCACGTGCGGCCCGACGCGAACGCGCGCTCGGCGGCCGAGCGTGAGGGCGTGGACGTCCGCACCTACCGCGTCATTTACGAGGCGGTCGAGGATGTGCGCAATGCGCTCGAGGGGTTGCTCAAGCCGGAGGAGAAGGAGACCATCCTCGGCGAGGCCGAAGTGATGGAGCTCTTCAAGGTCAGCAAGGTGGGCACCATCGCCGGCTGCGTGGTGCGCAGTGGCGTGATCCAGCGGACCGCTCGGGCGCGCGTGGTGCGCGACGGGGTGTCCGTCTACACCGGCGACCTCGCCTCGCTCAAGCGCTTCAAAGACGATGCGAAGGAAGTGCGCGAGGGGCTCGAATGCGGTATCGCGATCGAGAACTTCAACGACCTCAAGGTCGGCGACCGGATCGAGGCGTTCCGCACCGAAGAGGTCAAGCGGACGCTCGCGGCGTCGGCGGCGGCCGAGGCGAAGTAGCGATGGCCGGCAAGGGTCCGTCGCGCCGGCCGGAGCAGGTGGCCGAGCAGATCCGCGCCGTGTTGGCGGAGGCACTGCTGCGGGGGGAGGTGCGCGACCCGCGCGTCTCCCTGGTGACGGTGAGCGGCGTCGAGGTGACGCGAGACCTGTCCGTCGCCACGGTCCGCGTGGTGCCGCCAGGGGACGACGAGGACGCACGCGCCGAGGCGATCGAGGGCTTGCAGAGCGCTGCTGGCTACCTGCGCCGCCTCGTCGCCAAGGAACTGACGACACGCGGCGTGCCGGAATTGCGCTTCGTGCGCGACGTGGGCCATGACCACGCGCTCAAGATCGACCGCCTCTTCGCGGAGCTGAAGCGCGAGGAGGAGGGCACCTGACGGGCGGGCTGCTCATTGACAAGCCGGTGGGTTGGACCTCGCATGACGTGGTGGCAGTGGTGCGTCGGCAACTGGGGATGCGGGCCGTGGGGCACGCCGGAACCCTTGATCCGTTCGCCACGGGGCTGCTGGTCGTGCTGGTGGGGCGCGCCACGCGATTGGCGCGATTCATCGAGGCGGCCGAAAAGCGCTATGCGGCGGTGGTCCGCTTCGGCACGGCCACCGACACCGACGATGCGACCGGGGCCGTGATCCGGGAAGCGCAACCGGAGGCGTGGCCCGCGCGGGAGGCCCTCGAAGCGGCGCTGGCGCCGATGGTGGGGACGCACCTGCAGCGTCCGCCGGCGTACTCGGCCAAGCATGTGGGGGGGGCACGGAGTTACGCCCTCGCCCGCGCAGGCCGGGCGGTCGAATTGGCGCCGGTGCCGGTCGCGGTCCACGCCTTGGTGGCGGGGGCATGGACGCCCCCCGACCTGGTGCTCGAGGCGACGGTGGGGCGCGGGACGTATCTGCGGGCCATCGCCCGGGACCTGGGCGAGCGGGTGGGCATCCCGGCCCACTGTGCGGTGCTGCGACGCACCGCCATCGGGCCCTTCGGGGTGACCGAGGCGATCGCGCCAGAGGCCGTCGGGCACGACGCGGTGCTCGCGCCGGCTGTGATGGTGGGGCACCTCCCGGCGGAGCGACTGGACGCGGCCGGGTGCCGTGAGATCGGGTTTGGCCGCGCGGTGCCGCGGACGATCTCCGCCGTGGGACCGGCCGCCCTGCTGGCGGCCGATGACGGGCGCTTGGTGGCCGTGGCGGAGCCGACGGAGGACGGGCGGTGGCGCCCGGTGGTGGTGTTGGAGCCCGCGGCGTGACGGTCCCGCTCGGCATCGGCGGCGGCAGCGTGGTGACGGTCGGCACGTTCGATGGGGTGCACCTTGGGCACCGCGCCGTGCTCGACGAGATCGCCGCCCGGGCGCGGGCCGCCGGCCGGCGCAGTGTGCTGGTGACCTTCGAGCCGCATCCGCTCGTGGTCGTGAACCCGGCGGCGGCCCCGCCGCGGCTCACCACGGCGCCGGAGCGTCTCGAGCTGCTCGCGGCGAGCGACCTCGACCGGGTGCTCGTCCTGCGGTTTGACGCCGCGATGGCCGCGATGGCACCGGCCGAGTTCGTGGACCAGGTGCTGCTGGCGCGGTGCGGGATGCGGGAGCTGGTGATCGGGCATGACCACGGCTTCGGCCGGGGGCGTAGCGGCGATGTGGACACGCTGCGCGCTCTCGGGGCCGAGCGGGGCTTCCCGGTGGACGTGGTGGCGGCGGTCACCCCCGAGGGGGGGGCACCGATCAGCAGCACGCTCGTCCGGCGCGCGATCGCCGGGGGCGACCTCGACAGCGCGGCGCGCTGGCTGGGCCGCCGGTACGGGGTGGCGGGCCGGGTGGAGCGGGGGGAGGCGCGGGGCCGGACGATCGGCGTGCCGACGCTCAACCTCACGATCCCGCCGGCCAAGCTGCTGCCGCCCGACGGGGTCTGGGCCGTGACGGTCGACACACCGACCGGCCGCTTTGGTGGGATGATGAACCAGGGGCACCGACCGACCTTCGGGGATGGCCGGCGCCTGCTCGAAGTCCACCTCTTCGACTTTGAGGGGGACCTGTACGACAGGTGGGTGCGCGTGGATTGGCTCGCGCCCCTCCGTCCGATCCATCGCTTTGACGGGATGGATGCCCTCCGGCGGCAGCTGGAGGTGGATCGCACCAATGCGCGGGCCGCTGTGGCCGCCGCGCATCCGGACCTTGACGCGCCACGCACGGCGCCCGAGTGACGATGTTTGCTTCGCTACGCAATCGCGCCCTGTTGATCGCCGCCCTCTCGGCGTTGGCGATCTTCTATCTCTTCCCTCGCCAGGTCACCGAGCGGCAACGCGCCGACGATGGCACGATGCAGGACGTCCAGGTCACCCGGGTCCCGCTCAAGCGCGGCCTCGACCTTCAGGGCGGCATGCACCTCGGGCTCGAGCTCGATCAGTCGGTGCGCGTCTCCGCCGACCCGAACCGCGATCTTGATCTCGCCCTCACCGTGCTGCGGAAGCGGATCGATGAGTTCGGCGTGACCGAGCCGGTGATCCAGCGCGTCGGCGATGAGCGCATCATCGTCGAGCTCGCCGGGATCACCGACCCGTCGCGCGCCAAGGCGATCGTCGCCGAGGCCGCGTTCCTCGAGTTCATGATCACCGACGAGACCAACGCCTTCCAGAACGCGATCGCCGGAATGGACCGCGCCTTGGCGGGCCTCGGCGTGCGCCCGGAAGCGGCGGGTGCCGCAGTCCCCGCCGCGGACCAGGTCACCGCGCTCCTCGGGGGCACCGATTCGGTGGCGGCCCCGACGGATAGCGCGAGCGTGGCGACGGACAGCGCGAGGGTACCGGCGCCGGCGCCAGCGGGCCCCATCCTGCAGGCGCTGATCCAGCCGTCGGTCGACATGCCCGGCGAGTACCTCGTGCCGGCCGCCGCCTATGCCCGCGTCGACTCGCTGCTCAAGCTGCCGGAGATCCGCCGGCTCTGGCCTCGCGGCCTGGAGCTCAAGTGGTCCCGCAACGTCGAGTCCATCGGTGCCGACCAGTACCGGTTGCTCTACGCCCTCGAGGAGACGCCGATCATCACCGGGGAACGGTTGGTCAGCGCCAACGCGCAGATTGACCAGCTGACCAACCGACCGATCGTGATCTTCAACCTCGACCGCGCCGGTGCACGACGGTTCGGCGCGGAGACGGCGCAGCACACGGGCGACTACATGGCGATCGTCCTCGACGGCTATGTCCAGGGACGCCCGCCGATCATCAACTCGCGCATCGACCGCACCGGCCAGATCGAACTCGGCGGCCGCACCATCCAGGACGCGCAGGACCTCGCGCTCACCTTGAGCGCCGGGGCCTTGCCCGTGCCGCTCAAGATCGTCGAGGAGCGACAGGTCCTCGCCTCGCTTGGTGAGGACTCCATCCGCGGCTCGATCCTCGCCGGCATCATCGGGACGGTGGCGGTGATCATCCTGATGGTGGGTTACTACCGGCTGGCCGGGGCATTGGCCGTGCTCGCGCTCGCCTTCTACATGCTCTTCACCCTCGGTGCGTTGGCCGCGATCCAGGCCACCCTGACCCTGCCGGGGCTCGCCGGGCTCGTGCTCTCGATCGGTATGGCGGTCGACGCCAACGTCCTGATCTTCGAGCGGATCCGCGAGGAGCTCGTCGCGGGGCGCACGGTGCGGGTCGCCGTGTCGGAAGGGTTCGCCCATGCCA
Source organism: Gemmatimonadales bacterium (assembly GCA_038216165.1). GTDB lineage: Bacteria > Gemmatimonadota > Gemmatimonadetes > Gemmatimonadales > GWC2-71-9 > Palsa-1233. Next base: position 6,515 of record JBBQQJ010000077.1, read on the forward strand.
TGAGCGCCATCGTCGACTCGAACGTCTCGACGGTGCTCACCGCGCTCTTCCTGTTCCAGTTCGGCACCGGGCCAGTGCGCGGCTTTGCCGTCACCCTGATCATGGGCATCTTCGCCTCGATGTTCACCGCGATCTTCGTGACCCGCACGTTCTTCCAGGTCTGGTTGGAGCGGAAGAACCCCCAGGCCACCACCCTGAGCATCTGACGGAACCATGATCCGCATCTTTGCGAACGCGCACTTCGACTTCATCGCCCGCCGCAAGCAGGCCATCCTCGCGACGGCGGCGTTCTTCGCCCTCGGCGTGGTGGCCATGCTCGCGCGCGGGATCAACTACTCGATCGAGTTCACCGGCGGCACGATGGTGCAGGTGCAGGCCGAGCGCTCCGTCCCCCTGGGTGAGCTGCGCACGGCGCTCAATGCTGCCGGCCTGCCCGGGGCCGAGATCACCCCGTTCGCGGTCGAGGGTCAGTACCAGATCCGCGCCCGCACCGCGATCGCAGGCGCCGATCAGGACAACACCGAGGTGACCGCGGCGGCCGTGGGCGGCGCGCTCGATCAGGTGTTCGGGGCGGGCAAGTGGGTGCAGGAATACTCCGAGGCCGTCTCCCCCAAGGTCGGCAGTGAGCTCCGGACCCAGGCGTTCCTCGCGATCTTCCTCTCGTTCTTCGCGGTGCTCGCGTATCTCGCCTATCGTTTCGAGTGGCGGTTCGGGATTGCGGCGATCGTCGCCACGGCGCACGACATCCTCCTGACCATCTTCTTCCTGTCCATCATGGACCTCGAGGTCGGTCTGGTCGTCGTGGCTGCGTTGCTGTCGATGATCGGCTACTCGCTGAACGACACCATCGTCATCTTCGACCGCGTGCGGGAGAACCTCCACACGGCCCGGCGCGAGCCCCTCAAGGACACGCTCAACCGGTCGGTCAACGAGACGCTGCCCCGGACCGTGTTCACCTCCAGTACGTCGCTGGTGGCGTTGCTGGCCTTGCTCGTGTTCGCTGGCCCGATCATCCGTCCCTTCGCGTGGGTGATGTTCTTCGGCATCCTGGTCGGCACGTTCTCGTCGATGTACATCGCCCTGCCGGCGTTGCTCTACATCAACGAGCGGTGGCCTGGCCTCGGCGGCCACGGCATCACCGTCGGCGGCAAGGTCGCCGTCAAGGCCCGACCCGGGACGGTCTGAGGCCGTGCTGGTCGACACCCACTGCCACCTCGCGGACCCGGCCTTTGACGCCGACCGCGAGGCGGTGGTGGCCGCGATGCGCTCGGCGGGCGTCTCCCGGGCGCTCGTGATCGAGTCGGTTGCCTCCCAGCGCGCCGCCACGCTCCGCTGGGCGGCCTCGTGTCCGGGCCTCGCCGTCGCCACCGGCTGCCACCCCCATGATGCCACCACCTGGGACGCGGGCCTCCGTCACGACCTGTTGGTCGCTTGGGCCGACCCGCTTGTGCGGGCCGCTGGGGAGATGGGGCTCGATTACCACTATGACTTCGCGCCCAGGGCCACCCAGCAGGCAGTGTTTCGGGAACAGCTCGCCCTCGCCGTGGAGGCCGGACTCCCGGTCGTGATCCACGCCCGGGAGGCGGACGACGATGTGGTGACGATCCTGCGCGAGCAGCCGGCCGCCACCGTGATCCTGCATTCCTTCTCGAGCGGTCCCGCATTGCGCGACGCGGGGCTTGCCTCGGGTTGGTACTTTTCGTTCAGCGGCATGGTGACCTTCAGGAACTGGCGCGATGTCGACACCCTGCGGGCGGTGCCACCGGAGCGGCTCCTGGTGGAGACCGACGCGCCCTATCTGGCCCCCGTGCCGTTCCGTGGCACGCGGAACGCACCGGCCCACGTCGCCGCCGTGGCCGCCAAGGTGGCAACGTGGCGCGGCACCACCCCGGAGGAGATCGCGCGCACCACGACCGCCAATGCGCTGCGGCTGTTCTGGCCCCACGAGACCTGAACCTGACACCCTCACCTGGACGCCCCATGCACACCATCGTCACCCCCGACGCCCCAGCTGCCATCGGCCCGTACGCCCAGGCGGTCGCCGCCAACGGGTTGCTTTTCACGGCCGGCCAGATCGCGCTCGATCCCGCCACGATGGAAGTCGTGCCGGGCGGCATCATCGAGCAGACCGAGCGGGTGTTCACGAACCTCGCCGCCGTCCTCGCGGCCGCCGGGTGCAGCTTCACCGATGTGGTGAAGACCACCGTCTTCCTGCAGAGCATGGACGAGTTCGCCGACATGAACGGGGTCTACGCCCGCTGGATGGGGAGCCATCGCCCGGCGCGGTCCACGGTCGCGGTGGCCGGCCTCCCCAAGGCGGTGCGGGTCGAGATCGAACTGGTCGCGGTGATCGGCCACGCGGCGACGTGATCCCCCCCCCGTCGCGGAGCCCGCGTGACTGATCCGTCCGACCTCGCGCGCTCGCTGCGTCGCGGCATCGGCCGGCTGCCACGCCACGCGCGCCGGCTGATGTTCGTCCCGGGCCGGATGGCCGGCGGGGCGTGGGACGATTTCGTCACCTGGTTCAATGCCCTCGACCTGTCGGAGAACGCCGTTCTCCTCGGCTTCGCCGTCGTGGTCGGCGCCGCCGGGGCACTCGGCGTCGTCGGCTTCTACAAGCTGATCGACCTCGCGTATGCCGTCTTCTTCCAGTGGCCCTCCACCTGGCTGCCACCGCTGGGGCCCTACGTCACCCGCCCGGTCATCTCCGGCATGGCGCTCTTCGCCGCGTGGTGGATCATGCGCCGCTTCGCCCCCGGCGAGGAGGGGATGACGGTGCCCGATGTCCAGCGCCGCGTCGTGCGCTCCGGCGGCCGCATCCCGACGCGGCCCGCGCTGGTCCGCACCACCGCGGCCGCCGCGACCTTGGGGGGGGGCGCCTCGGTCGGCTCGGAGGGACCCGTCGCCGTGCTCGGCGCCGCCGCGGGTTCCGCCGTGGCGCGGATCTTCCGCTTCGGTCCGGAGCGCATGACCCTGCTGGTCGCCGCGGGGACGGCCGCCGCGATCTCCGCCGCCTTCAATGCGCCCCTCGCGGGGGCCTTCTTCGCGCTCGAGGAGATCCTCGGCGGCCTCTCCGTGGCGGCCTTCCCGGTGGTCGTCGTGGCCAGCGTCGTCGCGGCGGTCATCTCCCGCTCCATCTTCGGGAATCACCCCGCCTTCCCGATCCCGGAGGAATACTCCTACGGGCATGTCCTCGAGGTGGCGCTCGCCTACCCGCTGCTCGGCGTGGTGCTCGGCATCACCGCGGGGTTCTTCATTCGCACCTTCTTCCGGGCCGCGCGGGCCGAGGTCACCGGGGGGCGGGCGTTGATGGGGGGGGCACTGGTCGGCCTGATGGTCGCCGCCTCAGGTGGCCTGCTGGTCGGCTCCGGGCACCTGGCGATTCCACTCGACGTCTTCGGGACGATGGCCTGGTGGGCGCTCGCGCTGCTGGCGCTGGGGAAGATCCTGGCGACCTCGATCTCCCTCGGCTGGGGCGGGTCGGGCGGTGTCTTCACCCCCGCGCTGTACATCGGCGCCGCGACCGGTGGCGCCTTCGGTGCCGGGCTCGCCGCGCTCTTTCCGGGGGCGGGTCTTGAGCCTGCGGCCTATGCCCTCGTGGGCATGGGGGCGATGGTCGCCGCCGCCACGGCGGCCCCGATCACCGGCATCCTGATGATCTTCGAGATGACCGACGACTACGCGATCATGCTGCCGCTCATGCTCACGGTTGCCATCGCCTCGGTGGTGGCACGCCGCGTCGAACGCGACGACCTGTACTCGGGGTGGTTGCGCCGGCGCGGGGTGCATCTCAAGCACGGCGTCGATCGCGATGCCCTGGCCGGACTCACCGTGGTCGACGCGATCGACCGGGCCGCCATCGTGGTCCGCGCCGATGAACCGGTGGCGCTCCTCCTCGCCCGCTTCGCCTACGCCGACCAGACGGTCTACCCTGTGGTCGATCCGACGCGCCGGCTCGTCGGGACCTTTACCCTCCGGGACCTTGGCGAGGTGGCCAAGGCGGAGGACCTGTCGCTGGAGGGCCTCACCGCGCTGGACGTCGCCCATCCCACCGAGGCGGTGACCCTCGAGGTACCGCTGGCCGATGTCGTCCGCCGCCTTGGGGCCCTCGGAGTCGCCGCACTGCCGGTGGTGGATGCCCCCACGGGGCGGGTACTCGGCACCGTCGGACGCGCCGCGATCCTCCAGCGGGTCGACCGCACCGCGGGACAGCGCAGCCCGTGAGGCGGCTTGGGAATCCCGCCGGCTCGGGCGACCTTTCGCCAATGCGATCGCTCGTCCTCCTCGCCCTCCTTGGCGCCGCGCCGCCGGCGGTGGCGCAGACTGTCTTGCCACCACCACCGGCCGGGGTCGATGCGCGGCCGGCGCCGCTCAACTATTTCTTTCGCTCGCTGCTCATCCCGGGCTGGGGACAGGCCTCGCTGGATCGCAAGCTCACGGGTGGGCTGTTCATCGCCTTCGAGGGAATCGCCCTTGCCATGGCGCTCAAGGCCAACCATGAGATTGGCTATCTCGAGCGCACCGGTTCGGCGCGACTCGAAGGGAAGCGGGCCGAGCGCCAGGACTGGTTCGTCCTCGTGGCGGCGAACCATCTCTTCAGTGGCCTCGAGGCCTTCGTCTCGGCCAACCTGTTCGACTTTCCCGGCGATCTTCGCATGCGTCGGCTCGGCGACGGTCGTACCGGGCTCGGGCTCTCCCTCCCGCTGCCGCGATGAGCCACGCCGCCCCGATCGGGATCTTCGACTCCGGCATCGGCGGCCTCACGGTGGCGCGGGCGATCCATGCGCTCCTGCCGCACGAGGCGACCATCTACCTCGGGGACACCGCACGGGTGCCCTACGGCCCGAAGTCGCCGGCCACCGTCCAGCGCTACGCCATGGAGATCCTTGGCTGGTTGCTGGAGCAGCAGGTCAAGGCGGTCGTGGTGGCCTGCAACACCGCCACCGCGCATGCGCTCGACCTGCTCCGCGATCACTCCCCGGTCCCGGTGATCGGCGTGATCGAGCCGGGCGCACGCGCGGCGGCGGCGGCCACCCGGAACAGCGGCATCGGTGTGATCGGGACTGCCGGTACCGTCGCCTCAGGCGCGTACCGTCGCGCGCTGCTCGCGCTGCGACCCGAGCTGCGCGTGGTCGAGCAGGCCTGTCCGCTGTTCGTGCCGGTGGTGGAAGAAGGCTGGT
>JBBQQJ010000078.1:0-11485 GCA_038216165.1 Gemmatimonadales bacterium
CCGGAGCATGCCGAAGATGGTGATCACCTCGGTGATCGTCTGTCGTGGCATGACGCGGGTGACCCGGACGAGCCCGGTGGGGATCACGATGTCCCCCCAGAGCTTGGGCCCGGGCATCAGGTAGGCCACCACGAGCGTGTCGCCCACGGCATACTGGCCACCCTCGGGCGGTCGCACGGCGACCTCCGTGCCCTTCATCATCGCGGCGGGGCTGCGGGGCGTGGCCACGGTCGGCGGCGAGACCATGCCGAGGCTCCGGCCGAAGGGGATCAGGGCACCTTCCGTGAGGAACCCCGCGGCGCGCACCTCGGCCACCCGGACCGGCACATAGGGCTTCTGCTTGTAGGCCCGGAGGGCGTCTTCCGGTGACTGGGCTGCCGGGCGCAGGAAGGCCAAGGTGGTATCGGCCTCCTGGGCACTGACGGGCGCCGCAGCGACGACGGCGAGCAGGAGCAACGACATGGCGCGCATCAGAGCCTCCGAATGGGGATGACGTCAAAGCTAGTCAACAGGACCAGTATCGTCATCTGGGCGGCGATGCTGAGGGGCGCGGGGGGTGACCCGCCCTACTTCTCGCGCGGTGGCTCCAGGCCGGCGTCGGGGGCGCGGTAGCTTCCATCGCGAAGCTGTCGGACCATCCCCACCAGCGATCGCGCGGCGGTCTCGACCAGCCGGAACGTCGTCGGCGAATCATCGAGGTCCTGGTGGCTCGTGGCATACGGTCGGTAGTAGCCGATCCAAGTGTCGACCGAGGCCTGATGCCCCGCCTGGACCAGCCCAATGTCCGCGAGCCAGTCGGTCAGGTTGCGCCGGAGCCCCGCTGCGCCCGCGGAGTCGCCATGCGTGACGACCGCGAAGGCACGGCCCGCGAGGTGTTTGGGGTAGTCCCAGCCAGCGAGTTCGATGGCCTTCGCCTGCGCCGGATCCTTGCCATGCGTGGTGGTCGGATCCGCATTTCCGCCATCGGCGCAGACCAGGCGATCGATCATCAGCTTGAGGCTCGCCGGGGCCTGGTACCAATGCACGGGGCAGATCAGCAGGACGCCGTGGGTCGCGACCCAGCGCGGATAGAGATCGGCCATCCAGTCGTTCGTCTGGCCGAGGGCGTGATTGGGATAGCAGCTGCACGGCCAGTGGCAGAGCGGCATCGCCGTCGAGACGCAGGCCTTGCAGGGGTGGATCACCTTCCACGGCTCATCGGCGAGGGTCGAGAGATCGAGGCAGTCGACCTCGAACCCCGGAGCGGCCGTCACCGCATCCCGGGCCGCATCGGCGAGTCGTCGTGTCTTCGAGATCTCGCCGGGGCAGCTGTGCTCACTGCGGGTGGACCCATTGATCACGAGGATCCGCGACGGCGCGGCGGGATCTGCGTGCCTCACCTGGGCCGCCTGGATCGCGGCGCGCGTGGTGAGCCACTCGACCGGCAGCTCGTGCGAGGGGTCGGCGAACTCCTCGCCCGCAGGGGTGGTTCGGGGCGACTTGCGATACGAGATGTAGCCGTCCCATGCCTGCTCGAAGACCCGGTCGAGTTCGTGCTGCACCACGTCGAACGCCGGGTCGTAGAACCGCGCCATGAATCGCTCGCGAAACTGCGCGCGAGTGAGCGGGACGTACGGATCCTGGGTGCGGACCTCCGGGGCAGACATGGTCGCTCCTCGCATGGTGCAATCGTCCGTGCCGACACGAAGGATACCCGGGACAAACGACAGGCGCCAACTCAACGTCAGCGCCTGTCATCCCCACTACAATCAACGGATCCAACCCGTTCATGGTGTCTGAAAGCCGACACCCAAAGAAGCAAGCAATCAGAACGGCAGGTCGTCGTCCTCGGCATCCAGCGCATCGGGGAAGTCATCAAACGACTCGTCCTTCTTGCCCTCGCTGGCCGCGCCCTTGGCCGCCGGTGTGCTGCTCTTCGAGCCGCTCCACGATCCGCCGCCGCCGCTGTCGCCATCCTTGCCGCCGAGGAGGATCAGCTCGCGGGCGTTGATCTCGGTGCTGTAGCGCGTCTGGCCCTCCTTGTCCTGCCAGGTGCGATACTCGATCTCGCCCTCGATGTAGAGCTTCTCGCCCTTCTTGCAGAAGCGCTCGGCCACGTCGGCGAGCTGTTGACCGGTCTTGTTGTTCCAACAGATGATGCGGTGCCACTGGGTCTTCTCCTGCCGCTGGCCGTCAGCGCCCTTCCACTGGCGCGATGTGGCGAGCGAGAGGGTGGCCACGCGCCCCCCACTGGATGTGCTGCGGACTTCGGGGTCGGCACCCAGGTTGCCGATCAGGATCACCTTGTTCAAGGACTTGCTCATCTGCTTGCTCCAGCGTCGGACGGAAAAGGACGAAACCTCGCGGGTGTCGGAAAGCTGGCACGGCGGGTCTGGGCCAAGGTGCCGGTCTACCGCACGGGGGCACCCGCGGATGCGGGCGGCGCCACCCGGTGGCAGAGCACGATCGCATCCTCCGGCGGACGTCGATAATAGCCCCGCCGCACCCCGGCCGCGACGAACCCCGCTGCGGCGTACATCGCGCGGGCCGCCCGGTTGGAGGCCCGCACCTCGAGCCAGACGGTGGCCGCGCCTCGCGCACCGGCGGCTCCCACGGCGGCATCGAGGAGCTGTCGTCCGAAGCCGCGCCGCCGGTGGCTCGGGGCCACGGCGATCGTGAGCACCTCGGCCTCGTCGGCGATCACCCGGGCCAGCACCGAGCCGATGACCTCCCCGGGACCTTCCTCAAGCACCAGTGCCACCGCGGCCTCGTCCGCCATCGCCTCGCCCAACTGCTCGGCGGTCCAGGGGTCCGAGAACGCCGAGCGCTCCAGGGCGACGAGCGAGGGGAGGTCAGTCGAGACGGTCGGACGGAGCCGGGAGGGGCTGGCCATGTTTCCGTTCCCAGACCGCCTGCGCTTCGGCAGGGCGACCATACACGGGTTCCCAGTGGGCGGGGTCGGCCACGGGCTGCACCCCCTCAACATACGTCGCCAGCGCGAGGAGGGCAGCCGCACTGGGGAGGGCCTCCTGGCCCAGGATCGGCTCGCGGGTCGTGGCGGAGCGCACTGCCGGCACCAGAGCGGGAGGGATCGTCCCGACCACGACGTCGGCATCGGTCGGGAGCACCTCGGGCAACATCGCCCGGGGGACGAGCACCTCCTCGACATGCCCACCATGGAAGCGCCAGGCACCGGCGTAGACCTCCCCGCGCAGCGCATCGGCGAGCGCGAGGACCGTCCCCCCCCCAAGGGGCGCGTGGGCGGCGGCCCGGACCCGCAGGGAGGGGGCGACGGCCCAGGCCACGTCGGGTCGGCCCCAGACGAGTGCCTTGGCCACGGTCGCCGACACCCGCAGCCCGGTGAACGAGCCGGGGCCGTCGGCGGTGAGGATCCGGCCGATGTCGTGGGATGTTGCCCCGAACTCGCCGAGGACCTCGTCGAGCAGGCCGAGGAGGGCACGGGCATGCTGGCGCGCGCCATCAAGGTGGCGCACGGCGGTGCGCGCACCGTCACTCGCGGCCACGCTGCAGCGGTCGGTGGCGGTATCGAGCGCGATCGTGATCACGCCGTCACCTCGAGCGTGCGTGTGTCGTCACCCACGTGCGCGAGGCGGACGCGGTGGGTCGGGCGTGGGGCCCAAGCGCCCGCGCGCTCCGGCCACTCGATGAGGAGGAGGTCCGCCGCAGCGAGAGTCTCCCAGTCGAGATCCCCGGCCTCATCGGGGTGCCGGAGGCGGTAGCAGTCGAGATGATACGCCGCCCCGCGCGGTCCCGCGTAGTGATGCACCAGAGCGTACGTGGGCGAGCTGACCGCGTCGGCGATCCCGCGCCCCGCGGCGAGGGCGCGGGCGAAGGTGGTCTTCCCCGCCCCCAGCGGCCCCTCCAGCCACACCACGGCCCCGCTGGGGAGTGCCGCCCCGAGGCGCCGCGCGGCGGCCTCCAGATCGGCCAAGGGGAGCGCGGTCGTGCTCACCGCCGGCCGGCCGGGCGACGGACGTTCGGGGCGCCGGCGGCCCGCAGTTCGTTGAGTTGGTCGCGCAGCATCGCCGCCACCTCGAACTCGAGATTGGCCGCCGCCTCACGCATCTGCTGCTCGAGCGCCGCCATCGCGACCGCCCGCTGGGCGGGATCGTGCAGGTCGGGGGGCACCAGCATGCCGTCGGCGCCTTTGCCCTTTTTCTTGCCCAGGGTCCGCTCGGTGCGCTGATCGGCGACGTGGGTGGAGAGGCGAACCTCCTCGATCGACTTCACGATCGACATCGGCACGATCCCGTGCGCCACGTTGTGCGCCCGCTGGATGGTGCGGCGCCGGTCCATCTCGCCGAGGGCGCGTTCCATCGAACCGGTGATGCGATCGGCGTAGAGGATCGCCTTGCCGTGCACGTTGCGCGCGGCACGCCCGCAGGTCTGGACCAGCGCGCGGTCGCTGCGCAGGAACCCCTCCTGGTCGGCATCCAGAATGGCCACCAGCGACACCTCGGGGAGGTCAAGGCCCTCGCGCAGGAGGTTGATCCCCACCAGCACGTCGAACTCGCCGAGGCGCAACCCGCGGAGGATCTCCACGCGCTCGATGGTATCGATGTCGGAGTGGATATAGCGCACCCGCACCCCGGCCTGCTGGAGGTAGTCGGTCAAGTCCTCCGCCATCCGCTTGGTGAGCGTGGTGACCAGCACCCGCTCCCGGGCCTGCTCGCGCAGCCGGATCTCGGCCAGCAGGTCGTCCACCTGCCCCTTGACCGGGCGGATCTCCACCTCGGGGTCCACCAGCCCGGTGGGCCGGATGATCTGCTCCACCACTACGCCCTCCGAGAGCCGCAGCTCGAGGTCACCGGGCGTCGCGGAGACATTGATCATCTGCGGCGTGAGCGCCATGAACTCATCGAAGTGCAGCGGGCGGTTGTCGAGCGCCGACGGGAGCCGGAAGCCGTACTCGACGAGCGTGGTCTTGCGCGCGCGGTCGCCGTTGAACATGCCACCAATCTGGGGCAGCGAGGCGTGGCTCTCGTCGACCACCACCAGGAAGTCCGGCGGGAAGTAGTCGAACAGGCAGGCCGGTCGCTCCCCCGCCTCGCGCCCGGAGAGCGGACGGGAGTAGTTCTCGATGCCGGCGCACGTGCCGACCTCGAGCATCATCTCGATGTCGAAGGAGGTGCGTGACTCGAGTCGCTGCGCCTCCAACAGCTTGCCGGCCAACCGCAACTCGCTGAGCCGCCCGGCGAGCTCCTCGCGAATGCGCGTCACCGCGCGCTCGATCGTCGGACGCTGGGTCACGAAATGCTTGGCGGGGTAGATGGCGCACTTGTCGAGCTGCGAGATCGGATTGCCGGTGAGCGGGTCGAAGCGGGTGATCCGCTCCACCTGGTCACCCCAGAGCTCGATCCGGACCCCCTGCTCGTCGTAGGCCGGGAAAATCTCCACCGTGTCGCCGCGAACGCGGAAGGTGCCCTGCTCAAAGGCGACATCGTTCCGCTGGTACTGGATCCCGACGAGGTCCTGGAGGATCGCGTCGCGCCCGGGCGAGTCGCCCACCTGCACACTCAACATCAGGGCACGATACGCCGCCGGATCGCCAAGGCCATAGATGGCCGAGACGGTGCTCACGATCACGACGTCGTCGCGTTCCATCAGCGACGAGGTGGCGCGGAGCCGGAGCGACTCGATGTCCTGGTTGATCGAGGCGTCCTTCTCGATGTAGACGTCGGTCGAGGGGACATACGCCTCGGGCTGGTAGTAGTCGTAGTACGAGACGAAGTACTCGACCGCGTTGCCCGGGAGGAACTGCTTCATCTCGCCGTAGAGCTGGGCGGCGAGCGTCTTGTTGTGCGACAGGATGAGCGTCGGCTTGCCATAGTTGGCGATGGTGTGTGCGAGCGTCATCGTCTTGCCGCTGCCGGTGACGCCGAGGAGGGTCTGGTACTTGTCGCCGCGCTGGAGCCCCGCCGTCAGTTCGGCGATGGCACGCGGCTGGTCACCGGCGGGCTCGAAGGGGGCACGGACCTCGAATCGGGGCATCCCTCAAATATACACTGGCGTTCGGGGGATGTTCGGGGTGGGGTTCTGCCGACGGGCATCCCAGCCGTCGGCGTCAGCCGACGGGCGCGGCGCAGCCGCGCAGTCAGGCGGCTGACGCCGCCGGCTGCTACCGAACCCCCAGCTTCCGCAGCAGGGCCCGCTGCGCCTTCGACACCGTCATGCACGACAGCCTGCTCTGCCGCACCAGGGCGAGGTCGGCGAGCGCCGGCTCGGCCTTGATCGTCGCGAGAGTCACCGGCTCCTTGAGCGCCTTCACCGGGACGAGCTCGATGACCACCAGCTTCTCGTCCTTGAGCTTCGGGTCTGGGTAGGCCGCCTTGGTGACCTTGGCGATCCCGACGATCGCCTTCCCCTCGTTGGAGTGGTAGATCAGCGCCTCGTCACCGACCTTGGCGCTGCGCAGGACGATCAGCGCCTGCGCGTTGGCGACGCCGTCCCACACCGCGTGACCGTCGGCGAGGAGTTGGTCGAAGGAGTACGTGGACGGTTCGGTCTTGAGCAGCAGGGTCTGAGGCATGGCGCCAGAATATCCCGGGTTGGCAGGTGAGCCAAGGGGTACTCACCCCAGCGCGTCGAGTTCCGGCATCGGCAACGGCTCGGGAAGCGCCTCGCCCGCGGGGACGCGCAGCGCGGCCGGGATCAGCAGCGGCGAGACCCGCATCTTGACGTTGTCCTGCAGCCGCGACGCTTCGGCCAGGAACGCCATCACGTGGCTGGTGAGCGAGCGCTCCAGCGACGTCATGATGTCGGCATGCTTCGCCTCGGTGAGGTGCTCGTGCAGCGCCCGCAACAACTCGAGGTCGCCGCCACCGTGGCTGTCGGTCGTCAGTGGCAACTCGATGACCTCGGGTCGCAGGTCGTCCTTGTGCCCGGAGAATCGCGACACCACCAGCTCGCCGCGGCGCAGGTTGCCGCTGATCTCGCCGAGGTCACAGAAGACGCGCAACTCGCGGGTGTTGTCGGCGGTCTGGGCGTGCATCGAGAAGGTCGCCAGCTTGCCCGAGGCAAACTCGAGCAGCACCACCTGATTGTCGCACACGTCGTTGTCGTTGAGCCAGACGCAGTGGCCGTAGGGGCCGGTCTCGATGGCACGGCGACGTGCCTCGCGGGAATCGGGTCCGCCATCGAGCACCACGTCGTACGGCCACTCCGGCCGCTCGTCGAGGTAGAACCGTGTGGCGCTGTAGAGGCAGCTCTCCTGGTGCGGGCAGTCGACGCAACGCGGTGTGGCCCCCACCGGGGCGTTCTCGGCCCGGAACGCACTCAGCGACCCGTGCGACGTGACGCTCTGCACCGGCTCGTCGAGCAGCCAGTGGAGGATGTCGAGGTCGTGCGAGGTCTTGGTCAGCACGATCGGCGCGGCCTGGTCGGCCCGCCGCCACTGCCCGCGCACGTAGCTGTGGGCGAAGTGCCAGTGGCCCACTTGCTCGGTGAGCTGGACGTGGCGGATCTCGCCCAACGTGCCGCCGTCGAGCAACGCCTTGACCGCGCGGAAGAATGGCGAATAGCGGAGCCCATGCGCGATGAAGACCGGGTTGCCGCAGCGCCGCTGGATCTCAAGCAGCGCAGTACACTCGGCCAGCGTCGTGGCCGCCGGCTTCTCGAGCATGATCGCGTGACCGGCCTCGGAGAGGTCGCGGCAGATCGCGAAGTGGGTCAGGTCGGGTGAGCAGACGAAGACGATGTCGCTGAAGCGTGGCGCCGCGAGGAAGCCAGCGAGCGTGGCGAACGCCCGCTCGACCGGTACGGCGTATCGGGTACAGAACGCCTCGCGACGCCCGGTGTCGGGTTCGACCACGCCGGCCACCTCGAAGCCGACGTCGTGCGTCGCCATCAGCTCGGCGAAGACCCGGTTGCCGCGGGACCCGGCCCCCACGATCACGGCGCGGAGACGGGCCGTCACGTGGCGGATGTCGGGAATGCCGGACATTTGCGCATCAAGTACATCCCCCAACAGAGGCACGGGTCGGGATCGATTGCAACCCTTGGGCGCGGAGCCGCCCCCCCACTCACTCGCCCGGCGCCTCGCGACGCTCGACCGTGCTCACGCCCTTCACCTTGCGTACCGCCTTGAGGACCTTGGCCAGGTGTGGCAGGTTGTCCACCTCGACGAAGATGTTGCCGACCACGTTGGCGTCCTTCGAGTGGAGGTCTGCGCCACGAATGTTGGTGCCGGTCTGCGAGATCGCCTGCATCACGTCGGCATACAGCCCGCGACGGTCCTCCCCGGTGAGCTGCAGGCGCACCGCGTAGGTCTCGCCGGTCTGCTCCTGCCAGTCGATCTCCACCCTGCGATCGCCGCTATCGAGGGTCAGGAGGTTGGGACAGTCGGCCCGGTGGATCGAGATCCCCCGCCCCTGGGTCACGTAGCCCACGACGGTGTCGCCGGGCACCGGCTGGCAACACTGGGCGTAGCGGACCATCAGGCCATCGACGCCCTGGATCTTGATGCCCCGGCCGAGCCGGATCCGGTCGATCACGCGGCCGAACACGGTGGGCGGCTTCTCCTGGATCGCCTCCGACGGCAGATCGGGATAGAGCGCCCGCATGACCTGTCCGATACCAAGGTCCCCGCGGCCGAGGGCGATCTCGAGCGCCTCGCCATCGAGCAGGTTGAGCGCCCGCCCCCCCTGGCTGAGCCGGTCCGCGGCGGGATTCTCGAGTCGGCGCCGCTTCACCTCGCGGGCGAGGATCTCGCGCCCGAGCTGCAGCGAGACCGTCTCCTCCTCCTGGCGGATCCACTGCTTGATCTTGCTGCGCGCCCGGCCGGTGCGCACATGGCTGAGCCAGTCACGGCTCGGCTTGGCCTGCTGCGAGGTGAGCACCTCGACCGTGTCGCCGTTCTTCAGCTCGCGGTGCAGCGGCGCGATCCGGCCGTTCACCTTGGCGCCGCTGGTCCGGATGCCGACGTCGGTGTGGACATGAAAGGCGAAGTCGATCGCCGTCGCCCCGCGCGGGAGCTGCTTGACGTCGCCCTGCGGCGTGAAGACGAAGATCTCGTCGTGGTAGAGGTCGACCTTGAGGAACTCGAGGAAGTCCTCGGCCGAGTGGGACTCCTGCTGCAGCTCCAGCAGCTGGCGGAACCAGCCGAGCTGGCGATCGAGGTCATCCCCCCCCCCTCGATGCCGACCTTGTACAGCCAGTGCGCCGCGATGCCGTACTCCGCCGTGCGGTGCATTTCGGCGGTGCGGATCTGGATCTCGAACAGCTGACCGCCGGGCCCGAAGATGGTCGTGTGCAGCGACTGGTACCCGTTGGATTTCGGTCGGGCGATGTAGTCCTTGAAGCGTTCCTGCAGCGGCGTCCAGACGTGATGGATGACGCCGAGGACCTGGTAGCACTCCTGCCGCGAGGCGACGATCACCCGCATCGCCATGAGGTCGTAGATCTCGTCGAACGGCTTGTCGCGCTTGCGCATCTTCTGGTAGATCGACCAGAGATGCTTGGGCCGACCGCTGATGTCGAAATCGACCAGCTCCGCGCGACGGAGCTCCTGGACCAGCGGCTCGCGCAGGCGATCGATCATCTCCTGTCGCACGGCGCGCTTGGACGCGACCTGCTGGGCCAGCGCCGCATAGTCGTCGGGCTCGAGGAACTTGAAGGCCAGGTCCTCGAGCTCGGCCTTTACGTTGGCCATGCCGAAGCGATGGGCCAACGGAGCGTAGATCTCGCGCGTTTCCGTGGCGATACGCTGGCGCCGGTGCTCCTGCAGGTGCTCCAGGGTGCGCATGTTGTGGAGCCGGTCGGCCAACTTGATGATGATGACCCGGGCGTCCTTGGCCACCGACAACAGCAGCTTGCGGTAGTTCTCCGACTGTTCCTCGGCCGAGGAGCGAAAGGTCAGGTGCGAGATCTTGGTGAGGCCGTCGACGAGTGCCGCGGTCTCCGGCCCGAACTCGCGCGCGATATCGTCGGTCGAGATATCGGAGTCCTCGACCACGTCGTGGAGCAGCGCGGCGCAGATCGAGGTGGTGTCCACCAGCAACCCGATCAGGATGCTCGCCACCGCGATGGAGTGCTCGACGAAGTCCTCCCCGCTCATCCGCTTCTGCCCCCGATGGGCCGCGGCGGCATAGCGGAGGGCCCGGTCAATCAGGGCAATGTCCAGCCGCTCGGCGTGCCGCTCGAGAGTCGAGAAGAACGCCGGGGAGAGCTCGGTCAGGCCGGAAGCGGCACTCGGGGTCACAGAAGTCCTGAGGTGGCAAAGGAGACGAAGCGATCGCCCGCGACGATCACGTGGTCGTAGACCGGAAGATCGAGCAGTTGTCCCGCCGCCACCAATTGGCGGGTCACGGCCCGATCCTCCGCCGAGGGGGTGGGATCCCCGCTCGGATGGTTGTGCACCAGAATGATACCCGCGGCCGCCTCGGCGATGGCGGCGCGGAACACCTCCCGGGGGTGCACGAGCGAGGCATCCAACAGCCCCCGGGTGATCAGCACATCCCGCCGCACCCGGGAGCGGGTGTCCAGCGCCAGCAGGTGGAATTCCTCCACGGCCAGGTCGCGCAGACGGGGGCCGACCACGCGGACCACGTCCTCCGGCCCACTGATCCGTGGCGCGAGCGGCCGAGCCTCGCGTGCCAGCCGATGCCCCACCTCGAAGGCCGCCAGCAACCGGGCGGCCTTCGCGGGCCCAACCCCGGCCACGCGGAGCAGTTCGGCGGCCGGACGGGCCGCCAAGGTACGGAGGGAGCCGCCCGCCTCTGCCATCAGGTCGTCGGCCACTCGGTGCACACCGCGGTGGGCATCGCCGGTGCCCAGTAGGATCGCCAACAGTTCGGGGGCGGTCAAGGCACCGGGGCCCAGACGCCAGAGGCGTTCGCGGGGGAGGTCGTGATCGGCGAGGTGAGAAGGCATACCCCAGGATCGCCCCAGGGACGGGCGCGGTGGGGCACGCGTGGGCGCAAGGCGGACACAAACGACGCGGCCGCCCTCCCCCGAGGGGAGGACGGCCGGTCGTTCAGGCGATCAGGCTCAGTTGAACGTGTAGCGGAGCCCGAGCTGCAGGCGCCACACGTCGCCCAGACCTGCCGTCGACTGGTAGGTCGAGTTGACCAGATCACCGCCGGAGGAGATCGCGTTCATCCGGTGCCGGGCTGCCCCGGCGCCATTGACACCGGCCGCGGAAAGCGGACGGCCGTTCGGCGCCTGGAGGCGGTTGCCAGCGCCCCACTCGCTGTTGAGCATGTTGGTGAAGTTCAGGATATCGGCGCGGATCTGAAAGTTGCTGAGCTTGCCGGCCGTCGTCGCGAACAGATCCTGGGTGATCGACAGGTCGGCACGCCAGATCATCGGGAGCCGGAGCCCGTTGCGCTCGGCATACTCACCGCGGCGCGTGGAGAGGTACGGGTCCTGTTCGATATAGGCATCCCAGGCCGCGTTCTGCTCGGCCACCGTATAGGTCCGGCCGCCGGAGGAGAATTCCTGGAACACCATCTCGGACTGGTCGCGCGGGATGTAGATGAGGTCGTTG
>JBBQQJ010000079.1:0-11471 GCA_038216165.1 Gemmatimonadales bacterium
TGGAGGCGGTGCAGGAGGCGGTCGCGATCTTCCGTCGCCTCGCGCCGGACATCCCCGCTGACGGCGAGCTGCAGCTTGATGCCGCCCTCGTCCCCGCGGTCGCCGCCCGCAAGTGTCCCAATTCCCCGCTGGGCGGCGAGGCGAATATCCTCGTGTTCCCGAACCTCGACGCCGGCAACATCGCCTACAAGCTCACCGAACGCCTCGCGCTCGCCTCCGCCGCCGGGCCGCTCCTGCAGGGACTGGCGCGGCCCATGTCCGACCTGTCGCGCGGCGCGGCAATCGACGATATTGTGGACGTGGCCGCCATGGTGGCCCTGCAGGCCGATCCCAGCCCCTCGCGGCAGCCCCTTCAGGAGTGTTGACCTCATGACCTTGCAGTCCACAACCGATGACAGCGGCGTCACCAGCGTGACCGTCGAGGGTCAGTTGATCGTCGCCAACCGGCAGGACCTCAAACAACTGGTGCAGGATGCCCTCGAGGCGGGGCAGCGGAAGGTCCTGCTCGACTTCACCCCGACGGCCTACATCGACTCCTCGGGCCTCGGCGCGCTGGTCTCGATCAACAAGAAGGTGCGGGAGGCGGGGGGGACCCTTCGCCTCGCCGGTCTCAATGAGGACCTCCGCTCCCTCTTCGAGCTCACCAAACTCGACACCCTGTTCGCGATCTCGGAGACGGCTGCCGAGGCGCGCGCCGGGTTCTGAGCGGAGCGCATCGATGGGTTTCGCGATTCCGCCCGCCGGGCGCGGTGTGAGCCGGACGGACCGCTTCCAGCTGGTCCTCTGCTCGGATCTCACGCGGGTCGGGGAGGCGGTGGACGCCGTGCTCGTCCGCTGCGCCGCACGCGTCGACGTGGTCGGGCGCACCCGGTTCCGGCTCTGCACCATCGTCGCGGAGGCGGTGGCCAACGCCATCCGCTATGGCAACGCGAATGATCCCGCCCGGCACGTCATCGTCGACGTGGAACTGCGCGCCGACGCCATCATCGTCGGCGTCACCGACGAGGGCAACGGGTTCGACCCCGGCAGCATCGTGGCGCCCGATGGCCCGGCATGTCACGAGGCCACGCGCGGCCGGGGCCTCTTCATGATCCGGGAGCTTGCCGCGGAGGTCACCTTCAACACGCGGGGGAACACGATCTGGATGACGCTGCCCCGCCGCTGAGCCACCTCGCCGGCGTGCTGCCGCCGCTCGGGCGGCTCGCCGGGGCGTCCCTCCGGATCTGGCGGCTTGCGTCCGACGAATGGCAGCTCCTCGCCGGCGAGGGGGGGGGCATCGCGCCCCGCGCGCCCCGCGCCATGGGGCAGAACGCCGCCGCCTTCGCCGCCATTCCGGAAGTGCCGGGCCTCTTCCTGGAACTCGTGCCCACGGGGGGGGGCAGTGCCGAGGGGATGTTGCCGCGCATCCTGCCCATCGTCCAGGCGCTGCTCGAGGCCGAGCGCGGGCTCGCCGGCCTCACGCAGGAGCTCGCCGATCGCTACGAGGAGATCGATCTGCTCTACACCATCGGCGAGTTGCTCGGGCATGCCCGCGCGGTCGACGAGGTGAGCGCGGTCATCCTCCGCGAGGTGACGGCCGTGGTGGGGGCCCGCCGCGCGGGACTCCGCGTGCTCGACGAGGCGGCCGGCGTCCTCCGCACCGTGGCGCTGATCGGCACCTCCACCGGGGTCATCCCCCCGGCGGTCCCGATCGATGCCCCCGACGACGTCCTGGTGGCGCGCGCCTTCCGCTCCCGTCGGATCGAGACCGGCCAGCAGCCGACCTGGGTCCCTGGCGAGGTGCTCGCCGTCCCCATCATGTACGCGGCCAGCGGACAGGCGCCGCGGGTCGTCGGCACCCTGGCGCTGGCCGACCGCGCTGGTGGCGGCTCCTTCACGCGCGAGGAGACCAAGCTCGTGGCGGCCGTGGCCACCCAGATCGGCGCCGCGCTCGAGAATGCCCGCCTGGTCGAGCGGGTGCGCGATCAGCAGCGCCTCTCCCGCGAGCTGGAGCTGGCCCATGATCTCCAGATGAAGCTGATGCCGACGGCCGCCGTGTTGCAGGGCGAGGCGGAGGTCGCCGTGCGCAGCATCCCCGCGGAATCGCTCGGGGGCGATTTTTACACCTTTTCGCGGCTCGGTCGCGATCGGGTTGGTGTCATGCTTGGCGACGTCTCCTCGCACGGCTTCTCGGCCGCCCTCATTGCCGCGCAGGTGATGGCGGCCGCGGGCATCCATGCCAACGCCGACACGCCCCCCGACGAGGCCCTCGCCCGCATACGGGGCTCGCTCGCGGACGAGCTCGCCACGACCGAGATGTATCTGACCCTGTTCTACGGCGTCTGTGATCCCGGCACCGGGCAGCTCTCCTTCTCCAATGCCGGGCATCCCTACGCCTATCGAATTCCGCGATTCGGGCCGGCCGAACGCCTGGCGCCGAACGCCCCCCCCCTTGGTCTCGCCGACGGAGCGATGCGCCGGACGGTGGTACCGTGGCGGTTCCAGCAGGACCTGCTGGTGCTCTTCACCGATGGTGTGACCGACCAGATCGGCCGCGGCGGTGAGCGCTACGGCGAGGATCGGCTCGTGGCCCGCCTCGAGGCGGGGCGCGACCGCGGCCCCGACGCGCTACTCGCCTGGGTGCTCGAGGACATCGCCGCGTTCGGCGGGGTGCCCGACGATGACACCACCCTGCTGATCTTCCGGATGTAGCCGGTGCGCGCACGAAAGGCCCTCGGCCAGCACTTCCTCACGGATCCGCACCTGCTCGCCCGCATCGCCGAGGCGACCGGCAGCGCCGCGGGCGACGTGGTGCTCGAGATCGGCCCCGGCCCGGGGGCGCTCACCGGCGCCCTGCTCGATCGGGGTGCGACGGTGGTGGCGATCGAGCGTGATCCCCGCATGGCGGGCACCCTCGCGCGCCAGTTCACGGGGCGGCCGTTCGTGCTGGTCGAGGGAGATGCGCTTGAGCTCGATTGGGCGGCGCTGGTGGCACCATGGACCGCCACGGGGGCACCGTGGCGCGTCGCCGGCAACATCCCCTACTATATCACCTCGCCGCTGCTCGACCGGGCGTTGACCGCGCCGCTGCCCGCGTCGGTGACCTACCTCGTCCAGCGCGAGGTGGCGGACCGGGTCGTCGCGCCCGCGGGCGCCGAGGCGTATGGGGCGCTCTCCATCGGGATCCAGGCGGTGGCCATGCCGACCCGGGGCCTCACGGTGGGACGGGGCGCGTTCACTCCCCCCCCCAAGGTCGACTCGGCCGTGCTCCATTTGGTGCCGCGCGCCACGCCGCTGGTGCCGCCGGAGCGGATCCCCGCGTTCCGCCGCCTGGTGACGCGCCATTTTTCCTATCGGCGCAAGCGGATGCACCGGGCCGTGCGGGAGGCCCTCGGCGTCGGCCCGGAGGAGGCGACGGCGCTCCTGGCGAGCGCGAGGATCGATCCTGACGCGCGGCCCGAGGTGGTGGACGTCCCGGCCTGGGTCCGGCTCCTCGAGGCGGTCACCGCCGCGGGATGCGCTGCGTGACCCCTCTGCTCGCCGCCGCACTCGCCCAGCTGGAGGCCACCCATGGCGGGTACCCATGGTACGGGCCCTCGCGCATGACGATCCTGGCCGACGTGACGGCGGCCGAGGCACGCACCGCGCCGGTCGGGGGCGGGCCGAGTCTGTGGGCCCTCGTGCTGCACATGACCGCGTGGACCGAGGAGGTGGCCCGTCGGCTGGGGGGGGGCGAAGCGGCAGCGCCGCACCCCGCCGACTGGCCGCCGCTGCCCACCCCCGCCTCTGCACGGGCCTGGGCGGCCGCGCTCCGGCACCTCGAGCGGGCCCACGCGGAGGTGCTCGCCGTCGCCGGGGCCGTGCCGGAGGCACGATGGGCGCAACCGGTGCGCTGGGCCGATGGCGGGCACGATGACACCACGCATGCCGACACTCTGATCGGGCTGTCGCAGCACGATGCCTATCATGTGGGGCAGCTCGCGAGCACGCGGCGGACCCTCCGGGCCGCAGCCGAAGGGACGTCGCGGCAAGGTTAGATTTGGGGGCGGATGGACCGCGTCACGACCCCAATCCAAGGACGCCCACATGCAAATCCAGCTCAATACCGGCCATAACATCGACGGCCATGCCGTTCTGCAGCGCTATGTGGAGGACGCCATCACCGGAACCCTCGGGCGCTTTGCCGAGCGCATCACCCGGGTCGAGGTGCACCTCTCGGACGAGAACTCGAAGGCCAAGGGCGGCGACGCTGATCATCGCTGCCTTCTCGAGGCCCGGCTCGCGAACCTCTCCCCCGTCAGCGTCTCGCACCTGGGGGCCACCCTCGAGGAGGCGCTCGATGGTGCGCTCGTCAAGATGGAGCGCGTGATCGATAGCACGGTGTCCCGGATCTTCGACCCGAAGGGCGGCGCTTCCTACGGCGATCAGCCCGCCTGAGCACCCCAGCCGGCCGGCGTGGCCCCACGCTCCTGGAGCATGGCGGCCACATGGTCGCGCGCGGCGAGGGCATGCACAGGCAGGACCAGGACATCGCCGGGGGCGCTCCATGCGAGCGCCGCGGCGACCGCCGCCGCTTCATCCAGCACCACCTCCAGATCCCCTGATGCCATCCCCAGGTCGCCGAGCAGCTCGGCGAGTCGCGCCGGGACCTCGCCGGTCGCTCGTCCGCGCTGGTAGCCGTCGAGGTCCTTGAGGATGATGCGATCGGGCGCTGCCGCGTGGGCCGTGGCGGCGAGGGCGGCCAGCGCGTCATCGTCCCGGTTGCCGGCTTGGCCGAGCAGCAGGAGCAACCGGCGGGGCGCGAGGCTGCCGGCGACCGTGAGGAGGGCACCCAGGCCGGCCGGGTTGTGCGCATAGTCCAGCAGGAGGTGCGCGCCGTCGAGGAGATAGTGCGCCAGCCGGCCCGGGTTGTCGGCCGGATCCGCCCCGAAGCGCGCCAGCACGGCGCGGATCACGTCGGGCGGCACGCCGAGGCTGTCCGCCGCCAATGCCGCGGCAAGCATGTTGGCGATGTTGTGCGCGGCGGTGCCCCCGGCGCTCAGGGGCATCGCCGCCGCTGACCCCAGACCGTGGACCCCCGACGCGGTGCGCAAGTGGAGCACGCCGTGCGCCTGCCACGCGTCGAGGGGCGGGGCGTCCTCGCCGAGGGGCGCGTGGGTGGCGAACCACCGGGGGCGCGGCCCCGTCGTGGGCCAGGCCGCCCGGAGTGCGGGATCCTCGGCGTTGAGCACGAGTGCCCCCCCCGGTGCAAGCCCCTTGGCCACCACCAGCTTGACCGCGGCGAGTGCCGCCAGGGTGGTGATCCCGTACTCCCCGAAATGATCCGCCTGCACGTTGGTCACCACGGCCACGCGGGCGCCGAGGACGCCGAGGCCCCGCCGGAGGATGCCGCCCCGTGCGGTCTCGAGGATGGCACAGGCGACTGACGGGTCGCGGGTCACGCGCTGCGCCCCGATCGGCCCGGCCCAATCGCCGCGCTCCACCGGGTGGCCGTCGAGCATGACGCCATCCGTGCAGCTCCACCCCGTGCGCCAGCCCGCGGCCATGGCCATGGCCGCCAGCAATCGGGTGGTGGTCGTCTTGCCGTTCGACCCGGTCACCAGGGCCATCCGCATCGTCGCCGGCACCGGCACGGCCACCTCGGGGGTCGGTCGCCGCGCCTCGAGCATGGCCCGCGCCCGCAAGTGCATCACGGCGGACGGCGCGTCGTGCGGGACATCGCCGGGCGACAGCGCGGCCGGGGGCACCGGGAGCCCGGTGGCCGCGAGCGCATGCCGCCACGCCCACTCGTTGACCTCGGTCGCGGTGAGCAGCGCATCGGGCGGGGCGGTGAACGCGAGGACAACCTCACCGCCACGCACCACGTGCACGGGGACCCCGATCACCCAATCCAGTGCGGTGGCCAATGCTGCGACGGCCGCGCGCCACGCCAGCACCACCGCCGCAGCGGTGGGGGGGGGGAGGCGCGCCTCGAGGATCACGCCGGGGGCATCCAACCAGAGGCTCGGTCCGAACAGGCGGCGCGAGCTCTCGATGGTCGGCGGGGCGGGGGGCGTCAGTCGTCCGTCTCGCGGGCGAGACGCACACCACGCTCGTCACGGACCAGCGCACTCGGGGTGAACGGCACCGGGGGGACCGTCGTGGGGGGTGCCTCCAGCGGCACCGGCACCGGGAACTCGCCGGTGCGCCCCGTGGTGCCCTCCGGAACGAAGCGCACGATCTGCTTCCAGCAGCGGGCGAGCGCATCACCGAAGACGAGCACCAGGTCATCACGCCGTGCCGTGCGCAGGGCATGGTCAATCGCCGCCTGTTCATCGGGGATCACCGCGATCGCGGCGTCGGGCACGCCCCGGGCCCGGAGGGTTGCGGCGAGCAGCCGCGGCACCTCGTCCTCCCCGCGTCCCCGCAGGCCATCATCACGCCGGCAGATGTAGTGGTCGAAATGCCCGGCCACGGCCTCGGCGATTGCCTCGATGTCCTCGTCACGCCGGTCACCTGGTCCCGCCACCACGACGATCCGGCGGCCGGCCACGTCGAGCCGACGGGCGAGGTCCACCATCGCCCCCACGGCATGTGCGTTGTGAGCGTAGTCGAGGATGACGCGGAACGGATGGTCGGAGAACACGTTCATCCGACCGGGGGCCTGGTAGAAGGAGGTATCGAACGTGCGCAGCCCCTGACGGATGCTGTCGAGCTTGATCTGCATCGCGAACGCCATGGCGGCCGCGAACATCGCGTTCTGCACATTGTGGCGCGCGCGTCCCTCGAGCGTCGCCGGGATCAGGTGCGTCCAGAGCAGCGGAATGTGCGCGCCGCGATCGTAGAGCGTGATCATCTCGCCATTGACCCCGGCCTCGAGGGCACAGGCCCGCCCACCGGCCCGGATGTGCTCGCGCACCAGCTCGTGGGCCGGGTTCATGGTCACGTAGCAGAGGTGCTGACCGGCCGTGTAGTCGGCCATGCGGAGGACGAGGGGATCATCGGCATTCAGCACGGCGGTGTCCCGTGCCACCTCCACGACGGTGCGCTTCACTTCGGCGAGCTGCTCGAGCGTGTCGATCCCCTTGAGGCCGAGGTGGTCGGCCCGCACGTTGAGCACGGCCCCCACGTCCACGTCGCGCGTGCCCATGCCCGCGCGCAGCAACCCGCCGCGGGCGATCTCCAGCACGGCGAGGTCGATGCTCGGGTCGCTCAGCACCATGCGCGTGGCGACCGGGCCGGTCATGTCCCCCTCGATGGTGCGCTGGCCGTTGACGTACACGCCATCCGTGGTGGTCAGGCCGGGCGTGAAGCCGGCCATCTGCGCGATGTGCGCCAGCATCCGGGCCGTCGTCGTCTTGCCGTTGGTCCCGGTGATCGCGGCAATCGGGACCCGGCTCGGCGCGCCCGGCGGGAAGAGCATGTCGATCACCGGTCCCGCGACATCGCGGGGCCGTCCCTCGCTCGGGGCGGAGTGCATGCGGAAGCCCGGCGCGGCGTTTACCTCGCAGATCGCCCCGCCGTGGGACTTGTAGCTTTCCGTGATGTCGGCGCTGATGAAGTCGACCCCCCCCACGTCGAGTCCGATCGCCCGGATCGCGCGCACCGCCATCTCGGTGTTGTCGGGGTGGATGATGTCGGTCACGTCGGTGGCCGTGCCCCCGGTGCTGAGGTTCGCGGTGGAGCGCAGGTAGATTCGCTCGCCCTCGGCGGGGATGCTCTCCGGCGTGAGGCCTCGGCGCAGGAGCATCGCCTCTGCCTGGGCATCGAGGTCAAGGCGTGTCAGCACCTTCTCGTGCCCGATGCCGCGCCGCGGGTCGGCGTTGGTGTGCGCCACCAGGGTGCGCACGGTGCTGTTGCCATCGCCCACCACGTGGCCGGGCGTGCGGCGGGTGGCGGCCACGAGCTGGCCATCGACCACGAGGAGACGATGATCGTCGCCCGTGATGAAGGTTTCCACAATCACCGAGCGCGAGATCTCCTGCGCCACGACAAACGCCGCCCGGACCTCCGCGTCGGTGGTCAGGTGGATCGCGATGCCCCGCCCGTGGTTGCCGTTGTAGGGCTTGACCACCACCGGGTAGCCGATGCGCTGGGCGGCCCGGACGGCATCATCGGCGCGCTGCACCAGTTCCTGGCGCGGCACCGGCAACCCGAGCGCTGCGAGGAGTGTGTTCGTCTCCTCCTTGTCACAGGCCAGCTCCACGGCAATGTGCGACGTCCGACCGGTGACGGTGGCCTGCAGCCGCTGCTGGTACTTGCCATGCCCGAGCTGGAGCAGCGAGGCGTTGTTGAGTCGGAGCCACGGGATGCCCCGCGCCTCGGCGGCCTGCACCAGGGAGGCCGTGCTGGGGCCGAGGGCGCGGCGCTGGGCAAACCGGATGAACCCGTCGCGTTCGCTGGCGAAGTCCCACCCTGTGACTGTTGCGCCGGTGGGTCGCAGGGCGTCGGGGAGGAGTGCCACGAGGAGGCGCAGGGCGAGTTCGCCCGCCTCCAGGCCCTCGTCACGCTGCTCGTATTCGTAGACCACGTCGTAGACGCCCTCGGTACCGGCGCCCCGGGTCTTGCCGAATGTCACGCGAATGCCGGCGAGATTCTGCAGCTCAATCGCCACGTGCTCCAGTACATGACCCAGCCACGTCCCCTCATCCTCGGTCATCCGTCGGACGAAGCCGCCGGGTTCGCCGTACGAACAGCCGTGCTCGTGCAGCCCTGGCAGTGCCGAGAGCAGTCCCTCCACGAAGTCGGGGCCGAGGCGGCTCGTGGGCCACGCCTCGAGCGCACCCAGGTCGAGGCGGAGCCGGATCACCGGGAAGTGGGCGTAGTGCGAGGGGCCGACGTAGACCGAACGCTCGAGAATCTTCATGCGCCCGCTCCCGGGGGTGGTGGTCAGGTCTGCGTGGTGGCGAGACTGCCCGCGCTGGCGATGCGCGTGTGCAGGTTGAACGTCGTGCCCCGCGTGAGGATGTGCATCGTGATGCCGAGCAGCGAGACGGGGTCGTGTTCCGCGACGCGGTCCATCGAGGAGAAGGTCAGGCCGCTCACGTCGATGACCGACACGCTGCCGCTCCCCTCCACCTCGACGGTCTCGTCGGGCCCGATGCACGCCGCAGTGTCTTCATCCAGGCCGAGTCCGATGGCGAACGGGTTGTACGCCAGGGCGCTGAGGAGCCGCCCGAGGCGATCGCGCTGACGGAAGTGCTGGTCCACGACAACGCGATTCGTGAGGCCGAGGCCGGGGGCGAGGGTGACACCACCGGCCATCGGGGACGCCCCTTCGTCGCCGAACGCGATCATGTGCTCCGAGAGGAAGGCCGCCCCGGCGGAGGTCCCTGCGAGCGTCACGCCGCCGGCATTCCGGGTGCGCAGCAGTCGGGCCACGGAGGTACCCCCGAGGAGCGTCGAGAGTCGCAACTGGTTTCCGCCGGTGAGGAAGATGCCGGTGCATTCCTCGAGCTCGGCCAGACGACCCCGTTCCTCGCAGTCACGCCGGGTGTCGAAGTCCATCACGACCACTTCCGCCGCCCCGAGCTCTGCGAACAGGTCCCGATAGCGGGGCCCGGTATCCGAGAGCTGTGATGCCGTCGGGATGACGCCGATCTTGGCATCCCGCCCCCCGGACAGCGCGAGGACCCGTTCCAGGATCGGTCGCTGGCCCTCCTTGGCCTCGGCCCCACCGATCGGGATGATCCACCCGCGCGCGGCGCCCTCCGGCGGACGTGCGGGACTCATGCGGCCTCCCGTTCGAACAGGCCACGTCGCATGATGCGGCCCTCGCGCAGGTGCCACACCCCGTTGCTCATCACGTCGCGTACGCCTCCAGCGTCGTCCAGGACGATCAAGTCGGCATCCCCCCCCACGACCAGCGTGCCCTTGCGGGGCAGTCGGAGCAAGCTGGCGGGGTTGCTGGTGAACGGCGGCAGGGCGTCACCGAGCGGCACCCCCTTGGCCAGCAGGGCCGCGAGCGTGGCCGGGAGACCTGCGGGGTCGCCGATGCCCATGGTGGTCACGCGGCCGTCCGCATCAAAGGTGGGCAGGCAGCCCCCGCCGTCCGAACTGACGGTCAGTCGCTCGGGGGGGGCACCGGACTCGAGATAGCGCATCACCGCCACATCGGCGGCCCACGCATCTTCATCCTCGGCCACGGGAAAGGCCGTCACGTCCACGCAGGACCCGCCCCGGGCGAGGGCGATCGCCTCCTCGAACAGGGCACGGCGGCGGTTCACATGGGTCGGGTGGAACACCCGCGGTGGCAACTCGCTGCTCGCGATCGCCTCGCGCACCAGCGCCAGACCGCGGGGACCGTCCCCGACGTGCAGGTGCACCACACCGGCCTTGCCCGTCATCAGGCCGCCCACGTGCGCCTCGCTGGCCAAGCGCAACAGCTCGTCCAGCGTGGGCTGGCTGGAACGATGGTCGCTGATCGCCGTCTTGACGCCGATCACGCACTCGACCGCCGAGATGTCCCCGCGCACCGACCCCGTCAGTGTCACCGGCGGCAGGTGGTAGCCGGCCGTCCAGCACCAGGCCCCGAGACCATGCGCGCGCAGGCCGTGGATGGCCGCCACCAATTCGCGCGGGTGCCGCGTCGCGTCGTCGGTACCGAGCAGGCCCACCACCGTCGTCACACCGTGGCGGGTGAAGTGGCTCGGGTCGAGGGGCGGCACCTTGCTCCCCGGTCCCGCTTCGCCGCCCCCGCCCGTCACGTGGACGTGGGCATCGACCAGCCCCGGCGCGACCCGCAGGCCGGCCAGATCGTGGCGCGTCACGCCCAAGCTGGCGCCCAGCGTGGGCACCTCCGCGCCCATCCAGAGCACCCGCCCAGCACCCAGCAGGAGATGCTGGCGCCCGAGGGGCTGCGGGGCATACACGTCGGCATTGAGGAGGAGGTCCATGGGAACCGGGAAAGGTAAGGCCACGAGTGGCCATCGGGATACCGCGCCCACCCAAGCGGCATCCCGAGAGTTGCCCGAGAGGTGGGGTTCGTGAAATCTTTCACATGATGCTGCCCCGCAAGATCGCCGACTCCACGGTCAGGCGCCTCGCCATCTACCTTCGCTTCCTCGAGGAATTCGAGGGGCAGGGTCGTGATACGGTCTCCTCCGAGGCCTTGGCGCACCGCGCCGGCACCACCTCCGCCCAGGTCCGCAAGGATCTGTCCTTCTTCGGCTCATTCGGGAAGCGGGGCTTGGGGTACGACGTCCACGCCCTGATTGCCCGCCTGCGGGAGATCCTGGGCCTTGGGCGCCGGTATCGCGTCCTGATCGTGGGGGCCGGCCGCCTCGCGGGCGCCTTGGTGCAGTACGCCGGCTTCTCGGCCCGCGGCTTCGAGGTCGTGGCGGTGGTCGATCGGGATCCGGAAAAGATCGGGCATCGCTGGGGCGACATCGCGATCGAGGATGTTGCCCACCTGGAGGCCATCGTGGGGCGGGAGCGCGCGGAGATCGCGATTCTCGTGACGCCGGCCGACCCGGCCCAGGGACTCGTCGATCGCCTGGTCACGGCGGGTCTCA
>JBBQQJ010000080.1:0-11469 GCA_038216165.1 Gemmatimonadales bacterium
TGCCCGCCCACCACCTGTGCCCCGTCGTCGCGGACCGCGCCGACCACGAGGTTGGTGCCGCCGATGTCGATGCCGAGCACGTAACGCAGGAGAGCCTCGTTCAGTCGGATGTGAGGAGCAAGGAGCGAACGTCGGCCGCCACCGGGGCCACCTCGAGGTCGCCCATGCAGCGGTGGTGCCCCAACGGGCAGCGCTGTGGCCCGTGGCGCGAGCAGGGGCGGCACGCGAGACCGTGCACCTCTGCGATCCTGTCGTGCGGCCCGCGTGGCCCGAACCCGAAGGCCGGCACCGTGGGGCCGAAGAGCGCGACCGTTGGCGTCCCGGTGGCCTGCGCCAAGTGCAGCGGGGCCGAATCGTTGGTGACCAACGCGGCGGCCCGGTTCAGCACCGCGGCGGAGGCGCGGAGCGGCAACTGCCCGCAGGCACTGGCGCTCCGCCCCGGCGCGGCGGCCAGGATCGCGGCGGCGAGGGCGCTGTCCTCCGGGCCGCCAATTACGACCACGAACGCCTCCAGTGCGGCGGCCAACGCCGGGTACTTCCCCCAGCGCTTGGTGCCCCAGATCGAGCCCGGTGCCATCACCACGAACCGCTCCGGCACCCCGTGCGTTGCGAGCCAGTCGACCGCGGTGCCATGATCGGCGTCGGTGAGCCCGAGGCTCGGCATCGCGCCCGGGGCGGCACCCGCCAGCGCCAGGAGCCGATCGACCTCGTGGCCACCGGCAGGGCGGGGCCGCCGGACGGTGTAACTCCACCGCGCCGCGGCATCCGCAAAACCGATCCGCTCGGGAATCCCGGCCAGGCGAGCTGCGATCCCGCTGCGCCATGAGCCATGCGGAAGATAGGCACGCGCATACCCGTTTGCCCGCAGGCGACCCGCCAGCCGGAGGATCCCGCCCGGGCCGCGCTCGGCTCCGTGCTTGTCGTGCCGGAGCACCTGCCGCACCGCCGGATGCCCCTCGAGGAGCTGTGCCGCCCCCGGCGTGGTGACCACGTCGACGGGACCATGGCGGGCCGCCAAGGCCACCAGGAGCGGCGTGGTGAGGATGACGTCGCCGAGGAACGCGGTCTGGATGACTACGGTCGGAGCACCGAGACCAGAGCACCGAGAACCGTGGGCATCCCCTGGAGCTCTGTGCTCCGTTCCCGGGTCTCGGTGCTCTGTCACTCGACCTGCAGCACGGCCAGGAACGCCTCCTGCGGGATCTCCACGGAGCCGATCTGCTTCATCCGCTTCTTGCCGACCTTCTGCTTCTCGAGGAGCTTGCGCTTGCGGCTGATGTCACCGCCGTAACACTTGGCCAGCACGTCCTTCCGCATCGCGGAGATGGTCTGGCGGGCGATGACCTTGGTACCGATCGCGGCCTGCAGCGCCACCGCGAAGAGTTGCCGGGGGATCAGCTCCTTGAGCTTCTCGGTCACCTTGGCGCCCCACTCGTACGCCTTGTCGCGGTGGATGATCACGCTGAAGGCGTCCACCGGATCGCCGTTGATCAGCATGTCGAGCTTGACGAGCGGGGAAGCGCGGAAGCCGGACATCTCGTAGTCGAGCGAGGCGTAGCCGCGGGAGATCGACTTGAGGCGGTCATAGAAGTCGAGCACGATCTCGCCCAGCGGGAAGTCGAACTTGAACTCGACGCGCTCGGTGTCCACGTACGTCATGTCATGGTAGACCCCGCGCCGCTCCTGGCCGAGCTTCATGATCCCGCCGATGTACTCGGCCGGGGCCATGATGCGCGTCGTGACGTACGGTTCCTCGATCCGCGTGATGGTGGCGGGATCGGGGAGGTCGGCCGGGTTCTGCACCACCTGCATCGTGCCGTCGGTCAGGTAGACGTGGTAGCCCACGGTTGGCACCGTGGTGATCAGGTCGAGCCCGAATTCCCGCTCCAGACGCTCCTGCACAATCTCGAGGTGGAGCAGCCCCAGGAAGCCGCAGCGGAAGCCGAAGCCGAGGGCGGTCGAGCTCTCGGGTTCATACTGCAGCGAGGCGTCGTTGAGCACGAGCCGGTCGAGGGCGTCCCGCAGGTCCTCGTACTGGTCGGCATCGGTTGGGTAGACGCCCGCGAAGACCATCGACTTCACGTCGCGATAGCCCGGCAACAGCTCGGGGGCCCGGTTGGTGGCATCGAGCACCGTGTCGCCCACGCGCGCGTCGCGGACGTTGCGGAGCGAGGCCGTGAGGTAGCCGACCTCACCGGCGCGCAGCGCATCGCGCGGCTTCTGCCCGAGGACCAGGTGGCCGACCTCGTCGACGTCGTAGATGTCCGCTGGGTGCGCCCCGAAGGCGATGCGCATCCCCTTGCGGAGCTCACCGTCCACCACGCGCACGGAGGGGATCGCGCCGCGGTAGCGGTCGAAGTAGGAGTCGAAGATCAGCGCCCGGAGCGGGGCATCGGGCTGCCCGGTCGGTGGCGGGACGCGGGCCACGATCGCCTCCAGCAGCGCCGGCACGCCGGTGCCGTCCTTGGCAGAGACGGCGAGGATCTCCTCGGGTCGCGCACCGATGAGGTCGATGATTTCCTGCGCGCGCCGCTCGGGTTCGGCTCCCGGCAGGTCGATCTTGTTGAGGACCGGGATGATCTCCAACCCGGCGTCGATCGCAAGGAAGAGATTCGAGAGCGTCTGCGCTTGAATCCCCTGCGAAGCATCGACCACGAGGATCGCCCCCTCGCACGCGTTCAACGACCGCGAGACCTCGTACGTGAAGTCGACGTGCCCGGGCGTGTCGATCAGATTCAGCGCGTAGGTCACCCCGTCCTGCGCGGCGTAGTCCATCCGCACGGCGTTGAGCTTGATGGTGATCCCCCGCTCGCGCTCGAGGTCCATCGTGTCGGTCAGCTGCGCGCGCATCTCCCGCTTGGTGACGGTCCCCGTCGCCTCGATGAGCCGGTCGGCGAGGGTGGATTTGCCGTGGTCGATGTGCGCCACGATGCAGAAGTTGCGGGTCAGGGCCTGAGTCATGGGGGCAAAATAGCGGGGGAGGGCCTCGCCGGGCGCGGCGGTGCCCCGGGCTCCCCCGCGCCACCCGGCCGACCGCTTACCTTCTCCCCCATGTCGCCCCGTCCCGCCCTCAGTCCTGCCACGGGGATGCTCCTGGTGGTCCTCTTCTGGGGCGGAAACTTCACTGCCACCAAGCTTGCCTTCAACGATATCGAGCCGCTGGCGTTTACGGCCCTGCGGTTCACGCTGGCGACCCTGGTCACCTGGGCGATCCTGCGCCGGGTGGAGGGACGGAAGCCCCTGCCCGCTGGCGCACTGGGGCCGCTGATCCTCCTCGGCGTGGTCGGCAACAGCGGCTACCAGCTTTTCTTCATGGAAGGGCTCGCCCGCGTCTCGGCCACGAAGAGCGCCCTCATCCTCACCTCCCTCCCGGCGATGGTCACGCTGGCGGCGTGGGCGCTCAAGGTCGAAGTGATCTCCGTTCGCCAACGCTGGGCAGTGGTGGTCGCCACGCTGGGCGTGCTGGTGGTGCTCTTTGCCCGTGGGGGATCGCTCGACGCCGGCATCGGGGCGGGGGAACTTTTCCTGCTCGGCGGCGTGGTGGCGTGGACCGCCTACACTCTGCTGCTCCGCCATTTCCGGTTGCCGATGTCGTCGTTGTCGCTCACGGCGTGGACCCTCTACACGGGCACCCCCATCCTGATCCTCACCGGTGTGCCGCAATTGCTCCGGACGGAGTGGGGCGGGATTACCGCCGCCGGGTGGGGAGGGGTGCTCTACGCGTCGCTGCTCTCGCTGGTGGCGGCCTACATCCTCTGGAACCGCGGCGTGGCGAATCTGGGCGCCGCCCGGGCCTCGGTATACAACTGTCTGGTCCCCTTCGTCGCCACGGTGGTTGCCATGGTCGGCCTCGGCGAGCGCCCCGGCCTCATGCACCTCCTCGGCGGGGCGATCATCGTCACTGGCGTGGTGATGACTCGGCAGGCGCCGGCGCCGGAGGGGTGAACCGCGAGCAGCGAACAGCGAGCCGCACGTCGTGTGTCGGATCGCCGTTCGCCATTCCCAGTATTCGGAGCGTGCCATGTCAGAATCCCTGCAGGACTTCAACGCCTTCCGCGCCCAGATGAACGACGTCATTCTTGGCGCGGGCAACCTCACCATCAATCGCTTCTTCGCGCTCGACAACCGGGCCTATGAGGACGGGGCGCTCGGCAAGCAGCAGAAGGAGATGCTCGGCCTGGTGGCGTCGCTGGTGCTCCGATGCGATGACTGCATCACCTACCACATCGAGCAGTGTCATACGCTGGGTGTCACACGCGAAGCGTTCCTGGAGATCTTCAGCGTGGGGCTGGTGGTGGGTGGGAGCATCGTGATCCCCCACCTGAGGCGGGGGATGGCACGATTGGAGGAGTTGCAGCTCCCTACTTCTTGATCACGAACTTCTCGTACGAGGCCGGATCCCAGGTCGGGCGAGCCGGGGCGTTGGCCACCTCGGCAGCGAGGTGGAAGGCGATCGCGGCGACCCGGGCGAGCTTGCTGGTGTCGATCAGGTCCACGTGATCGCCCACACGGTGGTACTGGTCGTGGACGCCGTTGAAGAAGAACAGCACCGGCACGCCGTAGCGGGCAAAGTTGAAGTGGTCGGAGCGCTCGTAGAAGCGCTGTTCGGGCCAGATGTCGTCGGCGGTGATGAGCGTGAGCTCGGGGTGGCGGGCGGTCACGGTGGCGAGGGTGGCGCCGAGGTTGGAGTGCTCCTTGCCGATCACCACGATCGAGTCGGGATTGTTGCGCCCGATCATGTCGAGGTTGACGTTCGCGACCATCTGCGCGAGCGGCACGGTCGGGTGGTCAGAGAACCACTCCGAGCCGAGGAGCCCCTTCTCCTCACCCGACACGTTCAGGATGAGGATCGAGCGCTTCGGCTTCTTCGACAGCTTGCTGAACGCCTCGGCCACCATCGCCAGACCAATCGTCCCGGACGCGTCGTCGTCGGCGCCGTTGCAGATCATGTCGGTGCGGTCATCATCACCGCGATGTACGCAGCCACCGACGCCGTCGCCGACCATGCCGACGTGGTCCATGTGCGACGAGAAGACGACGTACTCGTTCTTGAGCCGCGGGTCGGAGCCCTCGACCATTGCCACGACGTTCGGCACCATCACCCGCTCAACGACCTCTTCCTCAGCGTGGATCTCCAGGAGGACGGTTTCGGGCAGCGGCATGATGATCGGGGTGGGGCTCAGGCGCATCTGGGCGAAGTCCGGGCGATTGGCCCGCATCGGGTCGTTCGCGAACGCCTGCTCATGGAGCATGAGGATCGTCGGCGCGGTGGGGGCGCCGGCCTGCTCGAGTGCGAACCGCGGCGTGGTGGACCGGGCGGCGAGGCTGGCGAAGGCCTCCGTGGGATCATTCCGCAACATCACCACGCCCACCGGCTGCTTGGCCATCACGGCCTGCACGAGCCGGTTCCACTCAATTGCCTTGGCGGCATCGGCCACCATCAGGACGATGCGGCCCTTGAGGTCCACGTCCTTGATGTCGGCCGCCGTGATGGTCCCGGCGAGGAGGATGCCGTTGTCGACCAGCGGCCGTGCGGGGGCGCCACCGGTGGCGTACGCGAACTCCCCCATCGGGTATCGGGTGACAATGCCGCTTTCGGTGGTCTCGAGGAAGGCGGTCTGCTGGTTGATCCGCTTCTTCACCATCGGGTAGCGCTGGATATAGGTGCCGTTGTCACCGGCGGGCGTGAGGCCCCACTTCTGGTACAGACCGGCGAGGTACGCGGCGGTCTTTTCCAGCCCCTCTGACGGCGTGTTGCGCCCCTCCATCGAGTCATGGGCGATCACGGAGATCCGCTCATGGACGAGCTTCGGGGTGATCCCGTCGGCCGCCTTGCGGAGGTCCTTCTCGGACTGCGCCGACAGGGCGAGGGGCAGCAGCGCCGCGACAACAGCCAAGCGAGCGACTCGGAAACGCATCAATTTCACTCCAGTCCGGGATGAGAACCATGGGCAGGTGGCCCTGACACCAATCACCAGCGCGAAACGTAGCAGGGACCGGTGCCATGGTCCTCTACGGCCCGGTGGCCCGCTAGGTTACAGCGCGCCGCCTCCTTGTTCCTGTCCCGTGTCCTGGTCCGGCCTGCCCTCCATGCCCACTGCCTCGCCTCCGCGTCCCGACCTGCTGCACCCTGCCGACGTCGCGCGGCTGGGTGGGCTGGAGGTGACCACGGCCGGGATCGTCGAGGGGTTCCTCGCCGGCCAGCACCGCTCGCCCCGCCGCGGCTTCTCGGTGGAGTTTGCGGAGCACCGGCAATACCAGCCAGGCGACGAGCCGCGCTACGTGGACTGGAAACTCTTGGGGCGGACCGACCGGCTCTACGTGAAGCAGTTCGAGGAGGAGACCAATCTCCGCGCGATGCTCGTGCTGGACGCCAGCGCTTCGATGGCGTGGCGCGGTGCGGCCGAACGGCTCACGAAACTGGAGTATGCGACGCGTCTCACGGCTGCGCTCTCGCTGGTGCTCCTGCGCCAACGCGACGCCACGGGGCTGGTGACGTTCGCCGAGCGGGTGCAGCGCGTGACGCCGGCCCGCGCGCGGCGCGGTCAGTGGGCGGTGCTGGCGCGTGAGCTCGCACAGGTGGTGCCGGGGGAGGGAACCGCCGCCGAGCCGGCGCTGCGCCAGGTGGTGGGCGCGCTGCGTCGTCGCGGCATGGTGGTCTTCGTGTCCGACCTGCTGCTTGATCGGACGCTCACCCTGAAGGCGCTCAAGTTCCTGCGCCATCGCGGCCATGAGGTGTTGGTGCTCCACATTGCCGACCCGGCCGAGCTCGAGTTGGGGGCGGGCGAGGAGACCCGCTTCCGCGATCCCGAGAGTGGCGAGGCGGTGACTCTGGCCCCGGGTGAGTGGGCCGGGGCCTATCGCCAGACGGTGGCGGGGGTGGTCCGCGCCTGGGGCACCGCCTGCCGCGCCGCCGGGATGCGCTACGCGCTGATCCCGACCGACCTGCCGTTCGGCACCGCGCTCGGTCGGGCGCTCGGCGCCTGATGGCCTTCGCCGCGCCCTGGGCCCTGCTGGGGCTCCTGCTCGCCGCGCTGCCGGTGCTGCTCCACCTGGTGCAGCGGCGCGACCCGCCTGAACGCTCCTTCCCCGCCGTGCGCTACCTCGAGGATGCCACCCGGGACCACCGCCGGCAGTTGCGGCTGCGCCATCTCCTCCTGCTCGCCATGCGGACCGTGCTGATCGTGGCGCTGGTGCTGGCAGCGGCCGGTGCCACACTGCACCGCCCGGTGCCGTGGGGGAGCCATCCGCCGAGCGCGCTCGTGCTGGTGTTCGACCACTCTGCCAGCAGCGCCGCCGTGGTGGATGGCGAGCCGGTGCTCGAGGCGCTGCGACGCGCGGCCGACGCCGTGCTGGCGCAGGCCACGCCCGCCGACCGCCTCTGGGTGATTCCGGTGGACGGTACGCCGCGGAGCGGCAGCGCCGAGGAGCTGCGTGCCGTGCTGGCGGCGCTGTCGACAGTGCCGCAGGCGGGTGACCTCGGGGCGGCGGTGTCGCTCGCACGCGACCTGCTGGCCGGCGTGGACCGGCCGGGGGAGGTGGTGGTGGTGACCGACGCCCAGCGGAGCGCGCTTGGTCCGGTGCGCGGCGCGGGGGCACTGCTGGTCCTGCGTCCCGCCGGTGTGGCCCCGGCCAACCGTGGTCTCGTGGGGCTCGATGCCGGGCCGCAGCCGTGGGGGGGGGACGGCGGTCGCGTGGTCGCGACGCTCGCCGCGGGCGACACCGCGCCCGCCGCTGCGGCCCTCCTCCTGGAGGGACGCGCCGCTCGCGAGGTGCTCCTCCTGCCCGGCCGGCCGACGTCGATGCGGATCCCCCCCCCACCGACGGGGTGGTCCATCGTCACGCTCGCACTGGCGCCCGATGAGTTCCGCCTCGATGACACCGCCCGGGCTGCCGTCCGCGTGGCCCCGCCGACGGCGGTGCGTTGGGAGCCCGGCGATCGCTGGCTCGACGCCGCCCTCGGGGTCCTGGCCAGCGACGGCCGCATCCGCCCCGGCGACGAGGTGCGGCTGGGTAGCGTGGGCCGGGGGCCGAGCATCGTGCTGCCCCCGGAGGACCCGGCGCTGCTGCCCGCGCTCAATCGGGCCCTGGCGGCGCGCGGTGCGAGCTGGCGCTATGGCGCCTCGGTGACGGCCTCCGCCCGGCTCGACAGCACCGCCGCGCTGCCGTTCCGGCCGGCCATTCACCGCCACGTGGCGCTCGAACCGCTGGCAGCGGTGCCGCCCGATGCCGAGGTGCTGTTGCGGGTGGACGGCGCCCCATGGGCCGTGCGCACGGGTGACCTGATCCTCCTCGGCTCCCGCCTGACACCTGCGTGGAGCGACCTGCCGGTCGCCGCCGCGTTCGTGCCGCTCCTCGACCTGCTCCTGACGCGTGCGATCTGGGGCGAGCCGCCGACACCCGTGGTGTCCGTCGGAGCGCCGGTGATGCTGCCCGGACGCGCCACCGGAGTGCTGAGCGAGGGTCGCACCATCCCGGTGGAAGGGGGGGGGAGATGGCGGCCAGCCACGCCCGGCCTGCATGTCATTCTACGTGGCGCCGACACGCTGGGGATCATCACGGCGATGTTGCCGCCCGGGGAGTCCGACCTGACCCGGGCCACCGACCGGGAGCTGCGCGACCGGTGGCCGGGGGTCGTGGTACGACCGCTCGACGAGGCGGCGGGGGCGGCCTTTGGGCTCGCCGGCCGGGGGGATCTTCGGCTGCTGCTGCTCCTGGTCGCCCTCGGGGCGGTCGTCGGCGAGTCGCTCCTCGCCGGACGTGGCCGAGGTGCCGTGCGTTGACCCCGGGGACCTCTCGGCCTACGTTCCCGCCCGCGTGACCGTGTCGACCCTGCCATCGCCTCAGTCTTCGCCGCCACGAGCCGACGCGCTCCTGCCGGTGCGGGAGGCCTTTGCCCGCTGCCCAGCGATCCGGGAGCTCGCCACCCGGCTGCCCCGGCAGGGCACGACCCTCCGCCTTGGCGGCCTTCCCGGCTCCAGCGGGGCGGTGCTCGCCGCCTGGCTCACCGAGCAGGTCGCCCCCGGCCGCCTCGCCCTCATTGTCGCGACCACCCCGAGCGAGGCCGAACGCTGGCTCACCGACCTCCAGCAGTTGGTGGGACCGGGTGTCGGGCTCTACCCCCAGCGCGAGGGGCTCGCCGAAGAGGAGCCCCACTACGAGATCGCCGGCGAGCGCATCGAGACACTCGAGGCGCTGCTCCGCGGCGAGCTCCGCCTGCTGGTCACCACCGCGCGCGCCACCGCCGAGCGGACCGCGGTGCCGACCGCGCTGGAGTCGCTCCGGCTGCAGCTCGCCAGCGGCGACACGCAACCGCTGGGGGCGCTCCTCGAGACGCTCGACGCCATGGGGTATCGCCGCGTGCCGGTGGTCACCGAGGTGGCGGAGTTCTCGGTGCGCGGCGGGATCGTCGACCTCTATGGGTTCGGGATGGCCGCGCCGGCGCGGATCGAATGGTGGGGCGACGAGATCGCCTCGATCCGCGGCTTCGACCTCACGACCCAGCGCTCAGGCGAGGACCTCGCCGCCGTCACCGTGCTCCCGATCGCCAGCTCCGCCGCGCGCATCGCGCGCACTGACCGCGGAAGCGTGGCGCGTCGCTCGCTGCTCGATTTGCTGCCGGCCGACACCGTGGTGCTCCAGGATGCGCCGCACCCCGATGCCGAGGAGGTGGAGCGGGCCTGGCGCGAGGCAGAGCATCATCGCGACGTGGCCCGCCGCCTGGGGGAGGATGCGCCGCCGCGCGAGGAACTCTTCCTCGAGCCGGGCGACTGGCGCAGGCGGATCGAGGGCTTCGCCCGTCTGGTGCTCAACGAGGAGCCGGCCGAGTTGCAGGTCGGCTTCTTCCCGCCCGAGCAGATCAACCGGGACCTCGCCCGACTCCGCGGCCTGCTGGGCCATGGCACGCCGACGCTGATCCTCTGCGACAACGAGGGCCAGCGCGAGCGCCTCGATGAATTGCTGGAGGAGCGCGGCGTGCGCCCGGCCGGCACCACCCTCGTGGTCGGCGCGCTCGACGGCGGCTTCGTGATGCCGACCCTGCGGGTGCTCACCGACCACCAGGTGTTCCGGCGCGCGCGGCGCCTGCGCCGGGCCCGCCGCTACCGCCAGGCCGCACCGAGCACGGTCACCGGGGCGTTGTCGCTGGGCGATTACGTGGTGCACCTCGATCACGGCATCGGAGTGTACCGCGGGATCCAGACCCTCACGATCGATGGCGGCACCATCGAGGTGGCGATCCTCGAGTACGAGGGCGGGGATCGGCTCAACGTCCCGCTCTCTCGCCTCGATCAGCTCGAGCGCTACCGCTCGGGCCAGGATGACGGCGATCAGGCCCCACCCCGCCTCCACAAGCTGGGCGGGACTTCGTGGCGCAAGGTGCGCGACAAAACCCGCCAGGCGATCCAGAAGATGGCTGCCGAGCTGCTGGACCTGTATGCCCGGCGCACGGTCACGGCCGGCTATCCCTTCCCGCCCGACACGCGCTGGCAGCGCGAGCTCGAGTCGGCCTTCCTCTACGAGGACACGCCCGACCAGCGGAAAGCCACCGACGACATCAAGCGCGACATGGAGCGCGCCCAGCCGATGGATCGCCTGCTGGTGGGGGATGTCGGCTACGGCAAGACCGAAGTGGCGGTGCGGGCGGCCTTCAAGGCGATCCAGGGCGGCAAGCAGGTGGCGGTGCTCGTCCCCACCACCATCCTCGCCGAACAGCACTTCCGCACCTTCGCCGATCGGCTCGCCGACTACCCGGTGACGGTGGAGTCGCTGTCCCGCTTCCGAACCGCCAAGGAGCAGAAGGAGACGGTGCGGCGCCTCGGCAGCGGCGAGCTCGATGTGGTGATCGGCACGCACCGCCTGCTCTCGAAGGACGTGGAGTTCAAGGATCTCGGTCTGATGATCGTGGACGAGGAGCATCGCTTCGGGGTCAAGCACAAGGAGCGCCTCAAGCAGCTCCGGCTCGCCGTCGACGTGCTCACCCTCACGGCCACGCCGATTCCGCGCACGCTCCACCTCTCGCTGGCGGGGATGCGCGACATGACGGTCATCGAGACCGCCCCGCGCGACCGCTCACCGATCCTGACCTTCGTCGAGCCATGGGACGACGCGCTGCTTGAGGAGGCGATCGGTCGGGAGCTCGACCGCGGGGGCCAGGTCTTCTTCGTACACAACCGGATCGAGACGATCGAGACGATCGCCGCGCGGGTGCGAGCGCTCGCGCCCCGGGCCCGCGTGGCGGTGGGGCACGGCCAGATGGCGGCGGAGGCGCTCGAGGACGTGATGCAGCAGTTCGTCACTGGCGAGCTCGACATCCTGGTCTCGACGATGATCGTCGAGTCGGGGCTCGATGTGCCCAATGCCAACACCATGATCGTCCAGGATGCCCACCGGTTCGGCCTGGCCCAGCTCTACCAGCTCCGGGGGCGGGTGGGGCGCAGCCACCGGCGGGCCTACTGCTACCTCGTCGTC
>JBBQQJ010000081.1:0-11458 GCA_038216165.1 Gemmatimonadales bacterium
GATCGCCTGGTCACGGCGGGTCTCACCGCCGTGCTGAATTTTGCCCCGGTGCAACTCCACGTGCCGGATGGGGTGGACGTGAAGAACGTGAACCTGGCCGTTGAACTCGAGACCCTGTCCTACGCCCTCGCCCACCGCGCGCCGGCATGACTGGCCTCTCGGCCCACCCCGACGGCACCTTGGTCGATCGCGCCCTCGCGCTGATGGCCGTGGCGCCGGTCGACGCACCGCAGCTTGCCACCGACGTGCTGGGACTTCCCAATGCGCCGACCGTCGTGGCCGAGCGGCTGGCCGCCGCGCTGCTCGGGGCGGACCCCCGGGTGCGCCAGCAGGCAGATGGCCGCTGGGCGCTGGTGGGTGCGGCCAGCGGATCGCCGCTGCTCGATGAGTGTGCCTTTGCGGTGGTGGACGTCGAGACCACCGGGATGCAGGCCGCCGGTGCCGACCGGATCACCGAGATCGCCGTCGTGGTGGTGCAGGGGGGGCGGCGCGAGGTGCTGTTCGAGTCGCTGGTGAATCCGATGCGCCCGATCCCGCCGCG
Organism: Gemmatimonadales bacterium; assembly: GCA_038216165.1. GTDB lineage: Bacteria > Gemmatimonadota > Gemmatimonadetes > Gemmatimonadales > GWC2-71-9 > Palsa-1233. The sequence continues at coordinate 542 of JBBQQJ010000081.1, forward strand.
GATCACCGGGCTCACCGGGATCTCCGACGCCATGGTCAGCCAGGCACCGACCTTCGCGGAGGTGGCCGATCAAGTGCTGGCGGCACTCGCCGGACGGGTCTTCGTGGCGCACAACGCGCGATTCGACTGGGGGTTCGTCGGCGCCGAGGTCCGGCGATCGCGGGCGCTGGTGCTCGACGGCCCCCGACTCTGCACCGTCCGGCTCGCCCGCCGGCTCTATCGGGGCGAGGCGTCCTACGGCCTCACCGCGCTGGCACAGCGTTTTGGACTGGAGTTTCCCGCGCGTCACCGTGCGGCTGGTGACGCGATCGTCACCGGCATGCTGCTCGAGCGGCTCCTCGGCGTGGTCCGCGCGCAGGGCACGCGCACCCTGTCGGAACTCGAGGGGCTCCACCGCGCCCCGCTCGCCGGAGGATGAGATGACCCAGATCACCACGCTCACCGTTGGAAACCTGACGGTCCACGCCATCGAGGCGGGCGGACAACTGCTCGACGGTGGCGCGATGTTCGGGGTCGTGCCGAAGCCACTCTGGGAGCGCCGGATCGGCGCGGACGCGCGGAACCGCATCCCGCTCGCCATGCGGTGTTTGTTGATCGAGCACGGTGACGGGTTGATCCTCGTTGACACCGGCTCGGGCAACAAGGAGGGGGCGAAGTTTGCCGAGATCTACGGCATCACGAACGCGGGCGCCGACGGACGGACTGCCCTCGAGGATGGGCTCGCCGAGCTCGGGCATCGCCCGGAGGATGTTGCCACCGTGGTGCTGACCCACCTGCACTTCGACCACGCGGGCGGCACGACGTGGATCGCGCCCGATGATTCCGCAGCGCGGGTGCAGCCCGCCTTCCCGAACGCGCGCTACCGCGTCCACCGGCGGGAACTGGAGTTCGCGCGCACGCCAAACGAGCGGATTCGCGCCTCGTACTTCCCCCGCAACTACGACCCGCTCGCTGAGGCGGGGCTGCTCGACGTGATGGATGGCCCGGCCAACATGATCGTGCCAGGGGTCCGTACGATGGTGACCCCGGGTCACACGCCGTGGCATCAAGTGGTGCTGCTGGAAAGCGAGGGGGAGGCGCTGCTCTATCCGGCCGACACGCTGCCGACGGCGCACCATGTGCCGCTGCCATGGATCATGGGGTACGATGTCGAGCCGCTGCGCACGCTCGAGAGCAAGCGTGCGCTCTATCACCGCGCCATGCTGGAGGGGTGGCGCGTGGTGTTCGAGCACGACCGCCACACGGTGGGCGGGCGGCTGGTGGAGGGCGAGCGCGGTGTCGCGCTCGCCGCCCCCAACGCCGCGCCCGGCGCCTAGCGGGCGACTCCGCCAGCAGGTTGCGCGCGATCACCATCCGCTGGATCTCGCTGGTTCCCTCACCGATCGTGCAGAGCTTCACGTCACGGTAGAACTTCTCGGCGGGATAGTCCTTGATGTAGCCGTAGCCCCCGAAAATCTGCACGCCCTTCTCGGTCGCGCGCACCGCGACTTCCGACGCATAGAGCTTGGCCATCGCCGACCACTGCGTGGTCTTTTCGCCGGCGTCCTTCATCGCCGCGGCACGGTAGCAGAGCAGGCGCGCGGCCTCGATCTCGGTGGCCATGTCGGCGAGCATGAACTGGATCGCCTGGAAGTGGGCGATCGGCTTCCCGAATGCCTGGCGCTCGGCAGCGTACTTCCGGGCGGCATCGTAGGCGCCGCGGGCGATGCCGAGGGCGAGGGCGGCGATCGAGATCCGGCCGCCGTCGAGCACCTTCATCGCGTCGATGAAGCCGTGACCCACCTCGCCAAGGACATTCGCGTGCGGGACGCGGCACCCTTCGAGGATCAGCTCGGCGGTGTCCGAGGTCCGCATCCCGAGCTTGTTCTCCTTCTTGCCCGCACGGATGCCGGGCCGGTCCATCTCGATCGCGAATGCGGTCACGCCGCGCTTGCTGTCGGTGCGGTCGGTCACGGCAAGCACCACGGCAACCTGGGCGTGCGACGCGTTGGTGATGAAATTCTTCGTGCCGGTGAGCACCCAATCATCGCCATCGCGAACGGCCTGGGTGATCAGGCCGGCCGCATCGCTGCCCGACCCGGGCTCGGTGAGCGCCCAGCAGCCGATCCATTCGCCGCTGGTGAGCTTCGGGAGGAAGCGCTGCCGCTGTTCCTCATTGCCGGCCAGATAGATGTGACCGCAGGCCAGCGAGTTGTGCGCGGCGACGATCAGGGCGATGCCCGACTCGACGGCGGCGAGTTCCTCGAGGATGTTGACGTAGTCGATATAGCTGAGGCCGGCGCCGCCGTAGCGTTCCGGGAAGATGGCGCCGAGCAGCCCGAGGTTCCCGAGGGCCGTGACCACCTCGACGGGAAAGGTCTGCGCCTCGTCCCACACCATCATGTGCGGGCGAATCTCGGTGGACGCGAAGTCGCGGACCATCTGCTGGATCTGGCGCTGTTCGTCGGTGAGCTGGAAGTCCATGGGGATACCGGGTAAGGGGACCAGGAATGCTGCAACCCCTAAACATAGCGAATGCGGCGTTCCGACCCGCCCAGTCCCCTTGCCTCTGGGCTGGGGCATGCCCACATTTGGGGGCTCAGGACGGGTGTCCGAGTGGTTGAAGGAACCGGTCTCGAAAACCGGCAGACCGGCAACGGTCTCGAGGGTTCGAATCCCTCCCCGTCCGTGACATCGTTGGGGGCGCTTGCCATGGCAAGTGCCCCCGCGATGCGTCGGGGGGCCTACTGCGTCGTCCCGCAGCGGCGGCAGTGCACGGCGTCGTAACCGGTCGTGCAAGCAAGGTCATCCGGAAGGCAAGGCTGTGGGCTTGCAAGGCAGGGTCTGGTATTGCGCCATCTTGACGTCCTCGGTACCCGTCCCGATACTGCATGGAGACCCGTGGGTGGGTCCATCCCTCGGTGTGAGGTTGCCATGCTAGTTTCGTCCCGCCGTCCCGCCGTCCCGCCGTCCCGCCGTCCCGCCGTCCCGCCGTCCCGCCGTCCCGCCGTCCCGCCGTCCTGGCGCTCCTGATGGGTGCCGCGGCCTGCGGCAGTCCTGATACGACTCTCCCGGTCGAGCAGGTGAGCGGCACAACGGTACATTTCTCCTATTCGAGTGGTGCCATCTGCACCACCGAAAATAGCTACCAGTTCCGGATGAACTGCTGGAACGCCGGTCAGACGATTACCCTCCAGGTCCCATCGGAGAATTTGTCTACGGCTGAATCAGCGATCCGCGATTGGAATCAATACCTCGTGCAAGACGCCGCCGCTCCACGTTTCGCGGTCAGTCTGACCTTCGGAAACGTTCAGGTCACCAATGCGGGGACACCGAGCACCAACAAGTATTGCGGTACCTTCGATGGCGACAACCTGAGCTGGGTGGTGATCACGGACTCCACGAGCTGCAACCAGGGGGCGAGTACCGGCTCCTGGGGTGCGGCTCTCCGACAGGAGCTGGTGGGAATCCTCGGCTGGAGTGAAAATGTCGAGGGGGCCCCGGATCGCTTCCAGCAGGGGTTGACCACCCATTGTGTTGCCTATCTGGCAAAGAACCCCAAAGTGATCAATGAGGAGGTCTGCGTGCACGAGGCCGAGGGTGCCGTCCTCGCCTACCGGGATCTCGAGAACCTGGTCACCAATCCGCCCGACTTCTGGCGAGATTCCGTCTACATGCACGCCCGGATCACGGGTCCGCCGGGAACGGTCACCGAGGGTGACACGATTCTGGTGGTGGCTGACACCTTCTATTCCGGAGGGTTCGGTGGCGGTGGCATGCCGGCCCAGATTCAGGCCAGTGGCCACATCCCGATCGCCAAGCCAACCAACGGCCAGGTCCTCTACAGCTCGAGCCACTCCTCGGTTCTTGTTCAAATCTCTGGCGGACAGTTCCGTGCCGTGTCAGATGGTTCAGCCTACCTCCGGGCGAGACCATCCGCGGCGCCGTCGACACTGACCCGGTGGTGGCTTCCCTTCAAGGAACGGGGGGATTCGATCCATGTGACCGTGGTGCAGGCCCCGCCTCCACCGCCTCCACAGTACGTCGTCACCTCCGATCAGACGCCGATCACGGCACAAGGAAGTCACGCGTTCCGGGCACACATCGGGCATGCGAGCACCCAGATTTTCTGGCAAGTTGATGACAGCAGGACGACCGGGACAGATCCAGACACGACATTCTCCACCATTGGTCAGTATGCGACACTCGATGTCGGTCCGGGCTCCTACACGCTCCGGTTCAGGGTGAGCCTTATCCCCAACCCGCTGCCCCCGTACAGTTGGCACCAACAGGACATCCCCGTCTGCGCAGCGGAGGGTCAGAACCTGCTCGGGGGGGGCAAGCACGGCGGCGGATCCACGGATGCGGTCGAGCACTGTCCGCCGGGTGAGCAGTGAAAGCTCGTTGGCTGGCGGTGTTCTCAGCCACGCTGGTCGCGTGCACGGGAACTGAACCCAGCCCCCCGTCGAAAACCGCGGAGCCGACCGGTTGGCTCTACCTTCGATCAACCGAAGGTCTGTACGCCGCACCAATTCGGATTGCAGTTGGCTCTGGAGAGATCGAGCCCATCGAATTGCCTCCTCCGTTCGAGGCCGATCCATACTACAATCTGCAGGACGGCTTCGCCTCTCCGGTCGATGGAGATCTGACGGGTGGTGCCAAGCTCGGCGGACTCTTCCCGGAATCGTTCGTGCTCGATGCGGCGACCGGGCAGGTGACGATCTATCGCGAATCCGCGAGCGCGTTCACCATCTCGGTCGATGCAGAGCATCGCTGGGCCCCGGATGGGTCGGCGGTGGTCTTCGAACGCCACCAGACCTCGGGATGTTGCTCGGTGTGGGTACTTCTCCACCCCGCGACCGGTGTGCTCGACACCCTTGAGGCGGTCGCGAGCCGCGTGCCATTCATGTTCGGATGGTTCGGCGCCGATACGTTGCTCTCCCAACGGGGCGGTCGCTATCGGAGTTATGCCTTGGCCACTGGTGACACAGCAACATGGAACCTCGTGCCGTTCAATCCCTTCCGGATACCCACCACATCACTCGACCGACAGTGGATTGCCCACTGGAATCGGATGGACAGCACCGTGGCGGGAGAGGGGATGGTCCAGTTCATCCAGTTGCGCCTGCGTGATCGACGCCTGGGGACCGACACGCTGCTGCTTACCGCGAGGAACACCTCCGGAGCGACGACGACACTCTCAGAGAGCTTCGATCCGGATAGTCGGTTCCTCGCCTACTGCACCACGTTCTCCAACATCAGGATCCGTGAACTCGCCACCGGCCGCACGGCGAAAAATCTCGCGGTGCCATTCTGCTATGCGCTGTCATGGAGCTGGGGTCCCGAGGGGCGGCCTGCGTCTTAGCCGCGGCCGGCAGGGCGGGGAAGCGATCGCCTCGGTGGCCCCGCCGCAGCAGGGTCAAATCACGAAAACGGTGCCCAGAGCCTCCACCCAAGACTGACCCCGCCCGCGACATACAGGTAACGGTGCTGACAGCTACAGCCCCGTCCCGCAGCGGCGGCAGTGCACGGCGTCAAACTGATGGCCTTCCGCACCACAACTCGGGCATGCTGTGTTGGTCACCTCCCCGCGCGCGACCCGGGTGAACTCCGCCGTCACGATCCCCGTCGGCACAGCGATGACGCCGTAGCCCAGCAGCATGATGATCGTGGCCACCAGCTTGCCGGGCACCGTCCCCGGCACGATGTCGCCGTAGCCCACCGTGGTGATCGTCACGATCGACCAGTAGATGCTGGTGGGAATGCTGGTGTAGCCATGTTCCGGGCCCTCCACGACGTACATCGTGGCCCCGAGGATGACCACCACCGTCATGATGGTGAAGAGGAAAATGGAGATCTTCCGGCCGCTCGAACGCAGCGCGGCCATCATCATCCGCGACTCGTTCAGGTATCCCACCAGCTTGAACACGCGGAAGATCCGCAGCAACCGCAGGATCCGGATCACCAGCAGCCCTTGGGCCCCGGGAAGGAACACGCTCAGATACGTCGGGATGATCGCGAGCAGGTCCACCACCCCGAAGAAGCTCCGCGCGTAGCGCCACGGGCGCTCGACGCTGTAGAGCCGCAACAGGTACTCGATCGTGAACAGAATGGTCAGTCCCCATTCCATGCCCACGAGCAACGGACCGAAGCGCAGGCGCACGGTCCCGATGCTCTCCAGCAATACCACGCCGATGCTCAGCACGATCGCCCCGATGAGCACGGTGTCGAAACGCCGGCCCAGAGGGGTGTCGGCCTCGAAGATGACCTCGTGCAGCCATGCGCGGACGCTCAGGGACGGTGGCGGGGTGAGGCGGTCAGGCATCGGAGCTCAGGGTCGAAGTCGACAGGTGGCGGTGGGCCGGCCTGGTGCCAGGTGGGCAGGACTCGTGACCAAAGCTATACTTCTCGTATGGCACCCGTCCTCCTGCTCCTTCCGCAGTCCGGCACGCCCGGCGATTGCATCCTCACGGGGCTGTGCAATGTGGTCACCGAGGCCGGACCCGCCGTCGCACCCGGGGTGATGTACATCGCCACCGGCCTGGTGCTGGTGGGCGCCATCGGCTGGCGCCGCGTGCGCCGCGCCCCCTCCGTCCCCCCTCCCGCCGCCTCCTGATCTCACCCCGCCCGGCATCCCGTCCGCATCTGGCTTGAAAGTTAGGCAGTCCTAAGTTTAGTTTGCACACTATGGAAACACTTGCCGCGGTCGCGACCTATCCCGATCCGCTGATCGCGCTGCTCCTCTTCGGTGGGCTGGTCCTCCTGGGGGCGGTGATCTGGTGGCCACGGATGGGCCTGCGCGCGCGCGGGCGGTCGAGCCGTCGCGCCTCCGCGCGGGTGCAACTCGAGGACGGCCTCAAGCACTTGTACACCTGTGAGGCGGGCGGTCAGCCGTGCAGCGTCGATTCGCTGGCGGGTGTCCTCAGTGTGTCGCGTGGGCGCGCCGTCGAGGTTGTGCGCCGGCTCGAGCAGACCGCGCTGGCGGCGCACGACGGGGCCGGGCTCGTGCTGACGGAGGATGGTCGCCGCTATGCCCTGCGCATCGTCCGTACGCACCGCCTCTACGAGCGCTATCTCGCCGATCGCACCGGCGTGATCCCGGACGAATGGCATGCGGCCGCCGAAGAGGCAGAGCACCTGCTGTCGGAGGCGGAGGTGGAGGGGCTGGCGGCCCGGATGGGCGATCCGCTCTACGATCCGCACGGCGACCCGATTCCCACCGCGCGTGGGGACCTTCCCCCGAGTCGGGGCGCGCCCCTGCCCGGCACGCCGGTCGGCGGGACGGTGCGCGTGGTGCACATCGAGGATGAACCCGAGGAGATCTTCCGTGCGCTGCACGCGGCGGGACTGCGCGTGGGCACCCGCCTGCGCGTGACCGGGGTGGAGGCCGAGGGGGTGCAGGTGCAGGTGGAGGGCCGGGACCTCGTGCTGGAGCCGCTGGCGGCGCGCAACCTCACGGTCGAGGCGGTCGCGGCGGCCGAGCATGACCCGGACGTCGAGCGGCTTGACGCCCTGCGACTCGGGGAGTCCGCGGAGGTGGTCCGTCTCGCGGCAACGGTGCAGGGCCCCTCGCGGCGCCGGCTGCTCGACCTTGGCGTGGTGCCCGGGACCACGATCCGCGCGGAGTTGTCGAGCGCCGCGGGTGATCCGGTCGCCTACCGGATCCGGGGGGCGGTCATCGCGCTGCGACGCGTGCAGGCCCACGAAATTCTGGTGCGACGTATCGCGGCGGAGGTGGCGGCATGATCACCTCCCCCCCCCCCACCGCGTCGTGTCGCGGCTGCGGCAACCGCGAGGCCTCGCTCGTCCAGCTCGGGGTCACGCCGGGCGCGTGGAATTTTCTGGTGGCGCTCGCCGGAAATCCGAACACCGGCAAGAGCACCGTCTTCAACGCCCTCACCGGCCTGCGGCAGCACACCGGCAACTGGCCCGGCAAGACGGTCACGCGGGCGGAGGGCACTTTCCGCACCGACGAGCAGACGTTCAAGATCGTTGATCTGCCCGGGACCTACTCGCTGCAGGCGGGGAGCACCGACGAGGAGGTCGCCCGGGACTTCCTCCTCTTCGGGCAACCGGATGTCACCGTCATCGTGGTGGATGCCACGCGACTCGAGCGGAACCTGAATCTTGTGCTGCAGGTGCTCGAGATCACCGAACGCGCGGTGGTGGTGCTGAACCTCATGGACGAGGCGCGGCGCCACGGCATCGGCGTCGACCCGGCGGCGCTCGAGCGTGAGCTCGGCGTCCCGGTGATCCCCGCGGCGGCCCGGCAGGGTACGGGGATCCCCGAACTGCGGGCGGCGATGCTCCAGGTGGCCACCGGGGCGGTACGGCCGCGGCCCTTCCGGATCACGCGCCACCCGGGCGAGGTCGAGGCCGCGATCACGGCGGTGGTGCCGGCCGTCGAGGCGGCCTACCCGGACCTCCCCAACGCCCGGTGGGTGGCACTGCGCCTCCTCAACGCCGACGAGCGTGTGCTGGAGGCGGTGCGCTCCGGCGAGCTGGCCGCGCTCGCCCCCACGGGGAGCCCGCCCGTCGCGGCACTGGCCAGGGGGGGGGATGCCGACGCCGTCGAGGCCCTCCGCGACGCCGTGCGCGACGCGCGCTGGCGCCTGCCCGCCGATTTCCACGATAGCCTCACGGCTTCCCTGTTCGCCGAGGCCGAGCGGATCACGGCCGCGGTGCAGGTGACCGGCCTGCGTCGCGTCCGCGTGGACCTCGACCGGCACCTCGACCGCCTGCTCACCAGCCGCTGGACCGGCTTCCCCCTCATGATCGCGATGCTCGCGCTCGTCTTCTGGATCACCATCGCGGGGGCGAACGTCCCCTCCGCGATGCTGGCCACGCTGCTGATCGACACAGTGCACCCGCAGCTCCACGCCGTGGGGGCGCTGCTCGGCTTCCCCGCCTGGCTCGCCGGGCTGCTCTTCGACGGGATGTACCTCGCCACGGCCTGGGTCGTGGCGGTGATGCTGCCGCCGATGGCGATCTTCTTCCCGCTCTTCACCCTGCTGGAAGACTTCGGCTACCTGCCACGCGTGGCGTTCAACATGGACCACCTGTTCCAGCGGGTCGGCGCGCACGGCAAGCAGGCGCTCACGATGTGCATGGGCTTCGGCTGCAATGCGGCCGGCGTCGTCGCCACCCGTGTGATCGACTCGCCGCGCGAACGCCTGGTGGCGATCATCACCAACAATTTTTCGCTCTGCAACGGCCGCTGGCCGACCCAGATCCTGATCGCGACGATCTTCCTCGGCACCCTCGTCCCGGCCCGCCTGGCCGGGCTGGTGAGCGCGGCCGCGGTGGTCGGCATTGCCCTCGTGGGCGTGGGCTTCATGCTGCTCGTGTCCTGGGGTCTCACGCGCACCGTGCTGCGAGGCGAGGCGACCACCTTTTCGCTCGAGCTGCCGCCCTACCGCCCCCCGCGCGTGCTGCAGACACTCTACACCTCGTTGATTGACCGGACCCTGATCGTGCTCTGGCGCGCGATCGTCTTCGCACTCCCGGCCGGCGCGGTGATCTGGCTGATCTCGAACATCCAGATCGGCGGGCTCAGCATCGCCGCGCACGTCGTGCAGGGATTCAACCCGGTCGGGGTGCTCCTCGGGCTCAACGGGGTGATCCTTCTCGCGTACGTGGTCGCAATTCCGGCCAACGAGGTGGTCATTCCCTCCATCCTCATGCTCACCGTCCTCACGGGCGGCGTGGCCGGCGTGGGGCCGGGGGACGGTGTACTCTTCGAGCTGGAGAATCCGGGGGCGGTGGGCGAGCTGTTGCGCGCGGCAGGCTGGACGGCGCTGACCGGCGTGAACCTCATGCTCTTCTCCCTGCTCCACAATCCGTGCAGCACCACGATCTACACGATCTACCGGGAGACGCGGAGCGTGCGCTGGACGATGCTCGCGACCTTCCTGCCCATCGTGCTCGGCGTGGTGGTGTGCTTCCTGGTGGCGCAAGTGTGGCGGCTCGCCCTGCCCTGAATGGAGACGATCCGATGACCGAACCCTTGAGCCGCTCGGCGGAGGATTATCTCAAGGCGATCCACGCGCTCTCGACCGAGGCGCCCGCCTCGACCACCGACATCGCGCAGCGCCTCGACCTCTCGCCCGCCTCGGTGAGCGGGATGATCCGGCGGCTCAGCGGGCAGGGGCTGGTGGCGCATGAGCCATATCGCGGCGTGCAGCTCACCCCCGCCGGGCGGCGCGAGGCGCTGCGCATGGTCCGGCGCCATCGCCTCATCGAGAGCTATCTCGTCGCGCGCCTCGGGTTCACCTGGGACGATGTGCACGAGGAGGCCGAGCGGCTCGAGCACGCCGTCTCCGACCTGCTGGTGGAGCGGATGGCGGCCGCATTGGGGCACCCGCAATTCGACCCGCACGGCGACCCGATTCCTGCCGCCGACGGCTCGATGGAGGTGCCCAGCTACACGGCCGTGGCCGATCTCGCCGCCGGGGAGACGGCCGCCGTGCATCGCGTCGGCACCGGCGACGCCGAGCGCCTGCGCTACCTCGCCGACGCCGGGCTTGTCCCCGGGACGCCCGTGACGGTGATCCGCCGCGAACCGTTCGACGGTCCGGTCACAGTGCGGGTGGGCCAGCATGAGCGCGTGATCGCCCACGACCTCGCCGCGTTGCTGCTCTGCGTGCGCGAACCGGCCTGACGCGCCCTACCGCCGCGGCGTGACGAACCAGAGTGTCGGGGGCACGATCCCGTCCCAGCCGGGGCGCACCGCGCCATTGGCGATCCGCCACGCGGTGACATAGACCTGGCGCGACACGGCCTCCATCTTCGCGAGATCGAGGAAGCGCACTTCATCCATCTGGCGGTGATAGCGCGGATGCAGGCCGGTGAAGAACCCCACCACCGGGATGCCATTCTCCATGAACGGTGACGCATCCGTGCGCGGGTAGAAGAATTGGCTCGCGGGCGTGTCGAACT
>JBBQQJ010000082.1:0-11447 GCA_038216165.1 Gemmatimonadales bacterium
CAGTTGCGCCCCGAGGACCGCGGCAATCCCGAGCCCCAGGAGCCAGTAGGGCCAGCGGCCCCACTGGCGCGGCGCGTCACCGACGTTCAGGAGCATGATCACGAAGAGGAAGAGCACCATGATCGCGCCGGCATAGACGATCACCTGCACCGCCGCGATGAACTGCGCCCCGAGGAGCACGTAGATCCCCGCGAGGGCGAACATGGTGGAGACGAGCCAGAGGGCCGAGGCGATCGGGTTTTGCCGGGTGATGCAGAGGATGGCCGAGACCACCGACCAGACCGCGAAGACCCAGAACACCGGGGTGACAAGATCCATCCTACTCGCCTCGCGGGTCGGAGGGATCCCAGAGCGTGGAGACCGGGTGGGTCTGCGCGCTCAGCCGCTCGAGGTCGTACACGAACCGATCCCGCGAATACTCGGCGTTCTCGAAGTGGACCCCGACGTGGATCGCCTCCTCGGGGCACACCTCCTGGCAGTAGCCGCAGAATACGCACCGGAACTCGTCGATCTCGTAGATCAGCGGATAGCGGTGTCCGTCCTCATCCTCGCCCGGCACCAGCTTGATGCAGTTCGCGGGGCAGATCTGCGGGCACAACCCGCACGCCACGCACTTCGAGCGGCCCTGTTCATCGGTGAGCATCCGGTGGGTCCCGCGCCAGCGCGTGGCAATCCGCCAGTCGTCGGTGCTGCGGACCTCGGGGTACTCCATCGTGACCCTGGGCTGGAGGAGATGCTTGAACGTCAGCACCATGCCCTTGAGCGTCGCCCGGACATAGGACACCCCGGCCTCGGGACGCGTGAGCACCTTCACGCCGATTGCCATCAGCCCTCCCATCCGGCACGGAGCAAGGCGGCGCGCTGCGATGCCACGCCCGTCACGACCCGGCCGCGATCAAGAATGAAGAAGACCAGCCAGGCGAGCGGCAGGTTCACCCCGACCAGCACGCCGGCCTTTACCAGGTCGGTGGCGCCGGGAAGCACGACCTGGACCCCCCAGATCGTGCCGGCGATGACCACCACGTACGCCAGCGCCAACGGGAGCATCACCTTCCACCCCAGCGCCATCAACTGGTCGTAGCGGAAGCGCGGCAGCGTCCACCGGATCCACATGATGAAGAAGATCCAGAAGAACGTCTTGGCGAAGAACGCCACGTGGGTCGCCACGGTCTGCGCGAGTCCGCGTTGCTCGTCCCAGCTGGTGAACGGGATGTCCCAGCCGCCGAAGAACAGCGTCGTGACCATCGCGCTGATGGTGAGGATGTGGGCGAACTCGGCGATCATGAACAGCGAAAACTTCATCGCGCTGTACTCGGAGTGATAGCCGGCCACCAGCTCCGCCTCGGCCTCCGGCATGTCGAACGGGAGCCGATTCGTCTCGGCAAAGCCCGAGACCAGGAAGACGAAGAAGGAGAGGAAGAGGGGAGCCACGAACCAGAGCCCCGCCTGCTGCCGGGCGATGATCTCGCTGAAGCCGACGTTGCCGGTCAGCAGGAGGATGGGCACCAGCGAGAGGCCGAGCGCCACCTCGTAGGAGATCATCTGCGCGCTCGCCCGAAGGCCACCGAGGAGCGAGTACTTGCTGTTGGACGACCAGCCCGCCAGCGCCACGCCGTAGACGCCGAGGGAGGAGAAGGCGAGGATGAACAGGAAGCCGATCGGCAGGTCCGCGATCATGATCGGCAGGTCGCCCGCGTAGGCAAACGCGCCGAGGAATGGCAGGGTGAAGCGCACGTCGAGCGGCAGCGGAGCTGCCAGCGGGATCACCGCGAGCAGCATCATGGCCGGGATGAAAGTGATCGCCGGTGCGAGCGTGAACAAAGCCTTGTTCGCCGCCGCCGGCGTCGCCTCTTCCTTGATGAAGTTCTTGATTCCGTCGGCCACCGGCTGCAGCAACCCGGTCGGCCCGACGCGGTTCGGTCCGGGCCGGTTCTGCATCCAGCCCGCCACCTTGCGCTCCATCAGGGTCATCAGGGCCACGCCCACCATCGTGAGCGTGAAGATGCCGAGCATCTTGATGACGGTGAAGAGCAGGAATCCCTTGATCTCTGGGGTCATCGGGCCTCCGCCATGTCCGGCGTCAGCACGCGACCGGTGTATCCGAGGTCGCGATACCCGAGGCCACCGAACGGGGCCAGCGCTCCGAACGCCTCGGAGGCGGTGTCCGGCGCCGTACGCTCGGTGGCGCCGTGCGCCCAGAGGCGAGACGCCACCCACCAGCCGGGCCGGGCCAGGCCGCGTGGGGTGAGCGCCGGGAGGAAGCGCTGGGCCCGGCCGTCACGATTGACGAAGACCCCCTGCTCCTCCGCCACGCTCGTGATCGGGAGGACCACCGCCAGGGCGGGGAGTCGCGGATCGGCGACGGTCGCGAGGTGGATCACCGTCCCCGCGCCGCGGAGCGCATCGGCGTCGGCATCGCTGAGGGTCGCATCGACGAGCACCACCACCGCGGCGCTCGCCGCGGCGGTGAGCGCCGCGCCCCATTCGGCATCCGCGCCAAGCCAGCGTGCGCCGTGGAGGTTGGCCGCCCGCTCGCGCCGGAGCGCGAGCCCGGGAATCCCGGCCAGCGGAGCCTCCTCGCCCAGAGGCACCTGCATCGCCGCCGTGACCGCGCGGCCATCGAGGGCACGGAGCGTCCAGCCGATCGTCTCGCACGACGCGCGGCCCCCGAAGAGGGCCACCGCCGGCCCGGTGCTCGCCGCCATCACCGCTGCGGCGCGATCGAGGGCGTGCTCCCAATCCGCCATCAGCATCCCCCCCCCGGCAGCAACCATCGGGGACTCGACGCGGTCGCCGCGATTCATCCAGCGATAGTCGGCCCGACCGGTATCGCAGATGAAGTGCCGGTTCACCTCGAGGTTGGGTCGCGGACGGATCCGCACGACCGTCTCGTCCCGCGTGTCGAGCGTCACGTTGCAGCCTTGGGTGCAGCCGGTGCAGATCGAGGCCGACTTGTCGAGGTCCCAGGCGCGGGCCTTGTGCAGGAAGTCCTTCGAGATGAGCGAGCCGACGGGGCAGAGGTCCACCACGTTCCCCGACCACTCGTGGTCGAGCAGGTGCCCCTGGTCAATCCCCACATAGGCACGATCGCCGCGCTCGCTGATGTTCAGCACGGACTCCTCCGCCACATGGTCCATGAAGCGCACGCAGCGCGTGCAGAGGATGCAGCGATTGGGCACGTAGAGAATGTCCGGCCCGAAATCCTCCACCGGGTTCCAGCGCTTCGCCTCATCGCCGTACCGGGTGCTGGCCCGCCCCTCCTGGAAGACGAAGTCCTGCAGTTCGCATTCGCCTGCCTGATCGCAAATCGGGCAGTCGAGCGGGTGGTTGATCAGGAGGAACTCCAGCACGCCCTCCCGTGCCTGCTTCGCGGCCGGGGAGTGGACGTGGACCACCTGGCCCTCGGCCGCAGCCGTCACGCACGACGGGACCAGCTTGGGCAGCTTCTCCACCTCCACCAGGCACATCCGGCACACCGCCGGCGAGGGCAAGGCGGGGTGATAACAGTAGTGCGGCACGAGGATGCCGGCCTGCTTGGCCGCGTCGATCATCATGGTGCCCTTGGGCACCGAGACGGTGACGCCGTCGATGGTCAGTGAGACGAGATCGGTGCTCATCGGTTCATGCCCCCACCGCGATCGGGGCCCGTGCCCCGCTGAGGTAGGCGTCGAACTCATCACGGAACTTGGCAATGCCGCTCACGACGGGCGTGGCGCAGGAGTCGCTCAACACGCAGATCGTCTTCCCCGTCATGTTGTCGGCCAGGTCGAGGAGCAGGTCAAGGTCGGCGGCTTTCCCTTCCCCGCGGAGGATCCGCTCGAGGATCTTGGTGGTCCAGGCCGTGCCCTCGCGGCAGTTGGTGCACTGCGCGCAGCTTTCATGGGCATAGAACCGCGCCAGGCGCATGATCTGGTAGACCATGTCGGTGGTGTCGTCCATCACGATCATCCCGCCGGATCCGAGCAGCGAGCCCTGCGCGGCAATCCCCTCATAGTCGGTGGCGCAGGCGGCCACCTCGGCCGGTGTCATGATCGGCACCGAGGAGCCGCCGGGGATCACGGCTTTCAGGGTCCGGCCCGGGTGCATCCCACCGCAGATGTCGAAGATCAGCTCCTGCATCGGCAGGCCAAGGGTGATCTCGTACGTGCCGGGGCGCTGCACGTGCCCGCAGACGGAGATCAGCTTGGTGCCAGTGCTCCTCGGGTTCGAGAGCGAGAGCCCGGCGTACCACGCCCCGCCGCGCGAGATGATGTGCGGCACCGCCGCGAGGGTCTCGACATTGTTGATCGTGGTCGGCAATCCGAACAGCCCCGCCACCGCCGGGAACGGCGGCTTGATGCGCGGGTTGCCGCGCTTCCCTTCAATCGCGTTCATCATGGCGGTCTCCTCCCCGCAGATGTACGCGCCCGCTCCGCGGTGCAGGAGGATGTCAATCCGCTTCCCGCTGCCGAGGGCGTCGGGGCCCAGCGTGCCGACCGCGTAGGCCTCGGCCAGGGCCGCCTCCATGATCCGCCACGGCTCGGTGTACTCGCCGCGGATGAAGATCACGCACGTCTCGGCGCGGATCCCGAGGCACGCGATGGCGCAGCCCTCGAGGAGGGCGTGCGGCGTCCACCGCATGATCTCGCGATCCTTGAAGGTGCCCGGTTCCGACTCGTCGGCGTTGCAGGCGAGATAGTGCGTCTTGCTGTTGTCCTTGGGCATGAAGGACCACTTCATCCCGGTCGGAAAGCCGGCCCCCCCCCGGCCGCGGAGGCCCGACGTCTTCACCTCATCAACGATCGCCTCGGGTGTCATTCCCAACGCCTTCCGCAAGGCGGCGTAGCCCCCGCGGGCGACCCACCCGGCATGCGTGCGGGCCTCGGCGTCACCGAAGTGGGTCGAGAGGAGTGGCGTTTCCTTCGGATGGATCGGGTGCGGATAGCCCATCAGGAGTACCTGGCGAGGAGGGCCGGCACGCTGTCCGGGGTGACCGCTTCGACGAAATCGTCCCCGATCAGCACCGGGGTGACGAACGCGCAGGCGCCGAGGCATTCCGCCTCGAACACGGTGAAACGGCCGTCGGGGGATGTCGTCCCGAGTTCGCCACAGCCCGAATGCTCGAGCAGCGCACGGACCACGTCCTCGGCGCCGCACATGTTGCAGGGCGAGGTGGTGCAGACCTGAATCACGTGCCGCCCCATCGGGTGGGTGTGGTACATGGTGTAGAACGAGATGACCCCGCGGACGTAGGCCGGGGTGAGCCCAAGCTCGCGGGCCACTTCGTCGATCCCCTCGGGCGGCACCCAGCCGCGCGCCTCTTGGATCATCCAGAGGGCGGGCAGCAGCAGAGCCTGGCGGGTGGGATACTTTCCGGCGAGCGCCTCGAGGCGAAGCTTGGTGTCGCCGGTGAAGACGGGCTCGTAGGGCGTGGCGTCGGTGCTCACCGGTCCACCTCGCCCATGACGATATCCACGGAAGCGTTGATTGCGATCACGTCGGAGAGGAGCGCGCCCTCGCAGAGCTTGGGCAACACCGAGAGGTTGATGAAGGCCGGCGGCCGGATGCGCCAGCGGACGGGCTTCGCGGTGCCATCGGAGACCATGTAGTAACCGAGCTCCCCCTTGGGGTTCTCCACGCCAAGGTAGACCTCGCCCGCGGGCGGCCGGATCCCTTCCATCACCTGCTTGAAGTGGAAGATCATCGCCTCCATGTCGCTCATGGCCCGCGACTTCGGCGGCAGGATCACGCGCGGGTCGCTGACGTTGACCGGGCCCGGCCGGAGCTGCGCCAGCGCCTGCTCGAGGATGCGCACCGACTGGAACATTTCCTCCAGGCGGACGCGGTAGCGATCGTAGACGTCGCCGTGCTCGCCGACGGGGACGTCAAAGTCGAACTGGTCGTAGCCGAGGTAGGGCCGGTCTTTCCGGACGTCGTAGGCGACGCCGCTCGCCCGCAGCATCGGTCCCGAGAGCGAGCAATTGATCGCGTCGGCGGCGCTGATCGCGCCGATGCCCTGGGTCCGACCGATGAAGATCGCGTTGCGAGTGAACATCGTGTCCACCTCGCGCAACGTGGTCGGGAACGTTCGCAGGAAATCCGCGAGCCCGGCCTCCCATCCCTCGGGGACGTCGGCCATCATGCCGCCGACCCGTGCCACGCTGGTGGTGAGGCGGGCGCCGGTCCACGCTTCCTGCAGGTTGTAGACGCGCTCCCGTTCCTGGAACATCCAGAGGAATGGCGTGAAGGCGCCGAGGTCGATCCCTGTGGTGCCGGCCCAGACCAGGTGCGAGATGACCCGCGACAGCTCCATCGCGATCACACGCAGGAGACGGCACCGCTCGGTGATCTCGATCCCCATCAGCGCCTCGACGGCCATCGCCAGCGCGATGTTGTTGGCCATCGGTGCGAGGTAATCGGTGCGATCGGTGAGGGGGATGATCTGATTGTAGTGGCGATACTCGCCGAGCTTCTCGAACCCCGAATGCAGGTAGCCCACGTGCGGGACCAGCCGCCGCACGGTCTCGCCCTCGAGCTCGATCACCAGCCGGAGCACCCCGTGGGTGGCCGGGTGCTGGGGCCCGATGTTGATGAGCATGCGGTCGGCACCGAAGTCCTCGACCAGTGATTCCGAGGGCCTGCGGGCCACCCCCAGGGGAACGGTGCGGAGCCGCCCGTCCGCGTCCACGGACGGGGTGCGGACGTCCACGGCGATCGTGCGCGTGGTGCTCACAGCCCCCCCCCGCGCGATTCTCCGCCGGCGGCAAGCCGATCGGCCATCTCCTTCGGGAGGTCGCCGTAGGCCTCGGCGATCGACAGCTCCTCGAGGGAGTAGTTGGCTTCGGGAGTCTGGCTCAGCACGCGGCGCACCTGCTCGCTGCGGGAGCGGTGGCCGCGCAACGGGAAGGACTTCCGGAGCGGGTGTCCCTCGTCGTAGGTCTCCCACATGAGGATGCGCCGGAGGTCGGGGTGCCCCGTGAACCGCACGCCGAACATGTCCCACGCCTCGCGCTCGAGCCAGTCGGCACCGGCCCAGAGGTCGGTCACGCTGCGGACCACCAGAACGCCCTCCGGGTCGAGCGGCACCTTCAGACGGAGGTCCACTTTCCGCGCGAGGGCTCGCAGTTGGTAGACCACCTCCAGCGGCAACCCGGGGTCGCGGTACTCGACGCAGGTGATATCGGTGAGGTAGTTGAACCCCTGGGCCGGCTCGTCCCGGAGCCAGGTCAGCACGGCATGGGCGTCATCGGCGCCGACGTACACGACGTCCTGACCGGTGCAGACCTCGCGCCGGAGGATGCGCACCCCAAAGGTCGCCACGAGGTCAGCCGGCGTTCTGCGACGCTCGACCGGCCGGTCCGCGGCCGGGACGTCGGTCATGCCGACCTCGTCTGGTGCACGGAATTGCCGAACGGCTCGGAGACCTCATCGATCGCCTCGGGGCGACGGAAAAGACCATCCGGGCCGACGAGGTGCTCCACGCGGAGCATTGGGTCGACCATCGTCTCGCCCTGGATCTTCTTCTGCAGCAGCATGATGGCGTAGAGCAGCCCTTCGGGCCGCGGCGGGCAGCCGGGCACGTAGACATCCACCGGGATGATGGTATCAATGCCCTGCACCATGGCGTAGTTGTCGAAGATGCCGCCACTCGACGCGCAGGCACCCATGGAGATGGCCCACTTGGGCTGCGGCATCTGGTCCCAGATCCGCCGGATCACCGGTGCGAGCTTGAACGGCAGGCGGCCCGCACAGATCAGCACGTCGGCCTGCCGCGGTGAGAACGACTGGCGCTCCATCCCGAAGCGGGCGAGGTCGAACCGGGAGGCGGCGGTGGCCATGTATTCGATGGCGCAGCAGGCCGTCCCGAACGGCATCGGCCAGAGCGAGTTCGAGCGGGCCCAGTTGGCCAGGAAGTCGAGCCGGGTGGTCACCCAATTGGGGGACATCAACTCGACGGGGTCATCGGCCGTCCCGGCCGGAGGGGTCAATCCCATTGGAACGCTCCCCGCTTCCATACGTACACGTAGCCCACGCCCAAAATGGCGACGAAGGTCAGCATCTCCAGCAGGAGCACGCCCGCCATGTCCTGCAGCTGCTGGAACGCGACGGCCCACGGGATCAAGAGGACGGTTTCAATGTCGAAGACGATGAAGAGCATCGCCACCAGGTAGAACTTGACCGAGAAGCGGTCGCGGGCCTGCCCGAGGGAGGGCATGCCCGACTCGTAGGCCTCACCCTTGACCTGGGTGGGCCGGGCGTTGGACAGCAGGTGGGAGATGCCGATAATCAGGGCCGCATTGACGACGACGAACGCGAGGAGCAGGAGGATGGGAATGTAGGGTTGCAGCACGCGTGGCTCCCCTCGTGAAAAATTTCACAACCAAGCGTAAACCTATCGCGACCGGGGGGTGAATTCAACTGGACGCCGCCCTGCCCCACGCCGTGACCCCGCCCCCGTGGTTGCGCCCCGTCGGGGGCCATTATGTTCCCCGGCGGCCCCCCGGCTGGACCGCGGGGGCCCACCTCCCTTCCACCTCCTCAAGGCAGGCCGATGTCGATCAAGTCGGACCGTTGGATCCGCCGGATGGCGCGCGAGCACCAGATGATCGAGCCATTCACGGATGGCCAGGTGCGTGATGGCGCGATCTCCTATGGGGTGTCCTCCTACGGCTACGACATGCGCGTCGCCGACGAGTTCCGGATCTTCACCAACGCCCTCTCGGCGATCGTCGACCCCAAGAACTTCGACGCGCGCTCGTTCGTGGACTTCCAGGGGGACGTCTGCGTCGTGCCGCCCAACTCGTTCGCCCTGGCCCGCTCCGTCGAGTACTTCCGGATTCCCCGCAACGTGCTGACGATCTGCGTGGGCAAGTCCACCTATGCCCGCTGCGGGATCATCACCAACGTGACCCCATTCGAGCCGGAGTGGGAGGGACACGTCACGCTCGAGATCAGCAACACGACGCCGCTCCCCGCGCGGATCTACGCCAACGAGGGGATCTGCCAGGTGCTCTTCTTCGAGGCCGATGCCGACGACGTCTGCGAGACCAGCTACCGCGACAAGAAGGGGAAGTACCAAGCCCAGACAGGCGTGACACTCCCCCGACTCTGACCCGTGGCCGCGCCCGCAGGGGCGCGACCATCACGGGCTACTGGAACTGCAGATTGCGTTCGAAGTCGGCCGGGCTGGTCGCCGCGCCGCGCGCCACCTCGAGCGAGAGGGTCCCGGCCTGGTAGAGCTCGGTGAGGTGTTGGTCGAAGGTCTGCGTGCCGTACTGGGTCCGCCCTGCCGCGATATAGTCGCGCATCTCCGTGGTGCGCTCCGGATCCGCGATGCACTCCGCGATGGTGGCGGTATTGCGCATCACCTCCACCGCCACCGACCGCCCCTTCCCGTCGGCGCGCGGCAGCAAGCGCTGCGAGACGACCGCCCGCAGCGACTCGGCCAGTCGCATCCGGGCCGCCGGCTGCTCGGACGGATCGAACACGCTGATCAGCCGCGCGATGGTGCGCTGGGCATCCGTCGTGTGCACGGTGCTGAAGACGAGGTGTCCGGTCTCGGCGGCCTTGAGGGCGATGTCGATGGTGGCGCGGTCGCGCATCTCGCCGACCAGGATGATGTCCGGGTCCTGCCGGAGGGCGGCCCGGAGCGCCGTGTCGAATGAGGCGGTGTCGGTCCCCAGCTCGCGCTGGATCACGTTGGACTTCGCGTCGCGATGCAGGAATTCAATCGGGTCCTCGATCGTGACGATCTTGCCTGCCTTGTGCTGGTTCACGTAGGAGATCATCGAGGCGAGCGTCGTCGACTTGCCGCTACCGGTCGTGCCGGTCAGGAGGACCAGGCCCCGTTCCTCCATGGCAATGGCACTCAACACGGGGGGCAGGCCCAACTCCTCGAAGGCCGGGATGGTCGCGGCGATCGCGCGCAGAACGATCGACAGGGTGCCCCGTTGGCTGCAGATGTTGACGCGGAATCGCCCGACACCCGCGATGCTGTAGGAACAGTCCAGGTCCTGCAGCGCACCCACCTCCTGATCGAGGCTCTCCGGTGTCGCCTTCCGGGCGTTGATCAGGATGGCCCGAACTACGGCCTCGGTGTCGCCGGGTGTGAGGGGTGGCAACCCGGCCACCGGCGCCATCGCCCCGCGCACCCGCATCCGGAACGGGCCACCGGCGCTCACGTGGATATCGGAGGCCCCAAGTTCATTGGCCTGCTTCAGGATGGCGTTGAACGTCTCGATCAGGCTCATCGTGTCCCGGGGGAGAGGGGGTGGACCGACCGGCCCGAGTGGGCCCGTCAGGCGCCACCTGGAATTGCACGCCCTGTGCCGGACTCGCCACGGACCCCATCCCGGAGCGCAAACGCCCCGTTGACCAGCACCATGGGGATCCCCGCCGGATACTGGAATGGGTCACTGAAGCTCGCCCGATCCCCCACTGTCGCATAATCGAATACCACTAGGTCCGCCGCCGCCCCGGGCTGGAGTCGGCCCCGGTCACGCAATCCGACCCGGGACGCGGGGTAGCCGCTCATGCGGCGGATGGCGTCCTCCAGCGGGAAGATGCCGCGCTCGCGCGCGTAGTGCCCCAGCATCCGCGGGAAGCTCCCCAGGCCCCGTGGATGGGGACTCCCTTGGCGGGCGGGCCCGCTCAGGGCGAAGGCCCCCCCGTCACTGCACACCATCCCGAGCGGATGGGCGAGGATGCGCTCAAGGTTGGCCTCGCTCATCGCGAATCCCACCATCCCGACGCTGCCCCGGTTCCGGGTGAGCAGGGCGACCGTGGCCCGATAGGGCTCCTGGTTGCTGGCGGCGGCCCAGGTACCGAGGCGTTGACCCTCGGCGCCGCGGTCAGCCGCCTCCTGCACGCTGGTAATCATGGCATTGTCCCACCCACCGATCAGGTCGACCTTGGCGCGAACCTCCGCCTCGATCCGGCGGGACAGCTCGGGATCAGCGAGTCGGCCGAGGAACGCCGTTGTCCCGCCGTCCCGGCTCCAGACGGGGAACAGGTTGGAGAGCCCCGTCGAGTAGGCCACGTACGGGTACCGGTCGAACGCGACGTCGATTCCCTCGGATTTCGCCGCCTCGATCATGCGAAATGCGTCGTCGAGGCGGGGCCAATTGCGGGGGCCTTGGGTCTTGAGATGCGAGATCTGCAGCGGCACCCCGGCACCGCGGGCGACGTCCAACGACTCCTGGATGGCGGCCAGCAGGCGGTCGTCCTCGTTGCGCATGTGGGTCGCATACGGCAGCCGGCGCGCGGCAAGCGGCCGACACAGCGCCACCAGCTCCGCCAGCGGTGCAAAGGCACCAGGCGTGTATTCGAGGCCCGACGACGCGCCGCACGCCCCATCGTGCAGCGCGCGCTCCACCAGCGACTGCATCGCAGCGAGCTCGCGCGCGGTGGCCGGGCGATCGTCGTTGCCCACCACCTCGCCGCGCACCGAGCCGAGCCCGATCATGCTG
>JBBQQJ010000083.1:0-11444 GCA_038216165.1 Gemmatimonadales bacterium
AATTCGTCCCGCCTTTGTCTTGTTGGAGGACGGGACCTGGTTCGCCGGGACGCTGGTCGGGGCCGGGGAGCCAGCGTTCGGCGAGGTGGTCTTTACCACCAACCTGACCGGCTATCAGGAGACCTTCACCGACCCCAGCTACCTCGGCCAGATCGTGGTGATGACCGCCCCCATGATCGGGAACTACGGCGTCTCGCCCAACGACGATGAATCGTCCCGGCCCCAGATCAGCGGGATCGTGGTCCGCGAGCTCTCCGAGCACTACTCCAACTGGCAGGCCACCTCCTCGCTCGCCGACTGGCTGGGCGAGGCCGGGGTGCCGATTCTCACCGGTGTCGACACCCGGCAGCTCACCAGGCACCTGCGCGAACGCGGCGCCATGCGGGGAGTGATCGCCCTCGGGACCGCGCCCGACGACGCGATCCGGGCCCGTCTGGCGGACTCCCCCTCCATGCATGGCCTCGACCTCGCCTCCCGCGCGACGGTCGCTGCGTCCTACACGACTGGCGAGGGACCGCTCGTCGTGGCCTACGACTTCGGGATCAAGCGCAACATCGTCCGGATGCTGGAGGCCGAAGGGCTCCGGGTCGAGGTGGTGCCCGCCGCAACGCCCGCCGCGGAGGTCCTCGCCAAGCGGCCGGCCGGCGTCTTCCTCTCCAACGGTCCCGGTGATCCGGCCGCCGTGGCGTATGCCCCCGAAACGATCCGGACGATCGCCGAGAGCGGGACGCCGATGTTCGGCATCTGCCTCGGGCACCAGTTGATCGGTCTGGCCTTCGGGGGCCAGACGGCGAAGATGCCCTATGGCCACCGGGGCGGGAACCATCCGGTCAAGGAATTGGGGAGCGGACGGGTGCTCATTACCACCCAGAATCATGGTTTCGCGGTCCAGGGCGGCCCGGACGGGGTCCCAGGTGCACCGGAACTTGAGGTGACCCACCTCAACCTCAATGATGGCACCGTGGAAGGCGTGCGGCACCGTCGGCTCCCGGTGTTCGCGGTGCAGTACCACCCCGAGGCGGCTCCCGGGCCGCACGATGCCTTTCCGCATTTCGGGGAGTTTCTGGCCGCGATTCAGGGCCAAAAAGCCGCAACCTCTTGACAGACAACACTTAAGCATCGTACATATCGCCCCGTGTGGGGTCCCGCTGGGACCCCGTAGTGGTGTCAACCGGGGGCTCGATGACCAAGGCTGATCTCGTCGAACAAGTCACTGCCGCCATCGCCCGCACGTCGGGGCCGATGATTTCGAAGAAGGACTGCGCCCGCGTGGTGGACGCCTTCCTCGACGCGGTCAAGCTCGCGCTCCGCGACCAGCAGAACATCGAGGTGCGCGGCTTTGGCACCTTCAAGATTCGGCGGCGCAAGACCCGCATGGCGCGCAACCCGCGCACCGGCGAGCCGGTGGAGGTCGCGGCGCGGCCCGTGCCGGTGTTCAAGCCCAGCAAGGAACTCCGGGCGCTCGTGGCGGACGAAGCGGAGTTCACCTCGTCGGCCGACGACATCGACGAGTGACCGCGCAGTACCGCGTCCTCCTGTTCGCCCGCTACGCCGAATTGTTCGGGGCCTCGGAAGTGTGTGTCGGCGCGGCAGTGCCCACCACGCCCGCCCAGTTGTGTGACGCCCTCCGGACGCTCCCGGGGGGCGCCTTGCTTCCTGCCACCCCCTTTCTGGCGGTGAACGGGCAACAGGCCTTCGCCGGGACCGTGCTTGGGCCGGACGACGAGTTGGCGCTGCTCCCGCCGCTCGCGGGGGGATGATGCCAGCGACCCGGCTCACCAGCGACCCGATCGACCTCGCCATCCTCGTTGCCGCCGTGAGCGCTCCCCGGCACGGCGCGGTCGCGACCTTCACCGGGGTGGTCCGCGATCACCACGCCGGGCGTGCCGTGCTCTCGCTGGCATACTCAGCGTACGCCCCGATGGCGGAACGCGAACTGGCAGCCATTGTGGACGAGGTCGGGGCCGCCCACGAGGTGTCGGTGGCCGTGCAACATCGCATCGGGGCGCTCGCCCTCGGCGACGTCGCGGTGGCCGTGGCCGTCGGGGCGGACCACCGGGATGCGGCATTCGCCGCCTGCCGAGAGGTGATCGACGCCGTCAAACGCCGCGTGCCGATCTGGAAGCGGGAGCGCTACGCAGATGGCACCGAGGCCTGGGTGGACCCCACCGTGCCGGAGGGCATCGTGCCCGTGGGGGGGGGATGACCCTGCCCGTGCGTGACCGCCTGCAGCGCCCGCTCGGTGCACTCCGCCTCTCCGTGACGGATCGCTGCAACTTGCGGTGTCATTACTGCATGCCCGCCGAGCACTACACGTGGCTTCCCCGGGCGGAGCTGCTCACCTTCGAGGAACTGGAACGACTCGCGCGCGCCTTCGTGGCGGCCGGGGTGCACAAGCTCCGGCTCACCGGTGGGGAGCCCCTGCTGCGACAGGACCTCCCGGCGCTCGTGGCTCGCCTCGCCGCCATCCCGGGCGTGACCGACCTAGCACTCACCACGAACGGCACCCTGCTCGCCGAGCACGCCGCGGCGCTCAAGGCCGCCGGACTGCACCGGATCACCATCAGTTGCGATACGCTCCAGCCGGAGCGCATGCGCGCCTTCGCGCGGCATGACCGGGTGGCCGATGTGGTGGCCGGCATCGACGCGGCGATTGCCGCCGGTTTCGCCGGACTCAAGCTGAATACCGTGGCGGTGCGGGGCGTCAATGACGACGAACTTGTCGCGCTCGCACGCTTCGCCCACGAGCGCGGGATCGAACCGCGCTTCATCGAGTACATGGACGTTGGCGGCGCCACCGACTGGCAGCCGGATGCCGTCGTGTCGCGCCCCGAGATCCTCGCGCGCCTCGGGGACGCCTTCGGCCCGCTGACCCCCATCGCCCGCAGCGCCGATCCCCATGCCCCCGCCGATCGGTGGCGGGTGCCCTCGGGCGCTGTGGTGGGCATCGTGGCCTCCACCACCGCACCGTTCTGTCGCGACTGCGACCGCGCGCGCCTGACCGCTGATGGCACCTTCTTCCGCTGCCTGTATGCCACAGACGGCGTGGACTTGCGCACGCCGCTGCGCGCGGGCGACGATGCGGCGATGCTCACCACCATGATTCGCGACGCCTGGTCGATGCGCACCGACCGTGGTGCCGAGGAGCGGGCATCCCTTCCCGCGCGCGGTATCTTCATTCCCCGTGACGCCCTGCGTCGCGACCCCCACCACGAGATGCATGTCCGTGGCGGCTGACCTGACCCACGCTGGAGGCACCTGATGGCCCTGCACGTTGCCCTGCTCGAACCGTTGCCCCCCGAGACGACCGGCGCCGTCGCGCTGCGCTGTGTTGCCGCCGACGCCTCGCTCCATGTCGTCGGCCCGCTGCCGTACGCAGCGGATGACGCGGCGCTGCGCAAGGCCGGCCCCGAGAACTGGGACGCCCTCGATTGGTGGGTGCACCCGGGGTGGCGCGCCTTCCGTGACGCGATGAGCCGGGATCGCTGTCTCTACTTCGCGCTCGACGGGGCGCGCGACGCGGAGGAGGCGCCGTTCCGCGCCAACAGCGTGCTGGTGATCGGCAACGCGGAGGGACTGCTCCCGGACCCCATCCTCAACAAGTACCCCGACCGCATCTACCGCCTGCCGAAGCCGCCCCGGAAGCGATCGGTGGATCTGGGGGCCTCCGTGGAACTGCTGCTCGAGGTGGCCGCCAAGGGCATCAGCGAGCGGCGGCCCAAGAGCGGCGGCGTGGAAATCAAGGCGGCAGCGCCGACGCGTTTCGGTCGGCGATAGCCCCCGTTGGGAGGGTTCCGGCCCGCGATTACTTTTCGGTGTTGTCCATGCTTGCGGATGCGGTGCCTGTCCAGGGTACCTGACTCACTTGAGGGAGCGCGACAGACGATGTTCGAGACGATCACGGTAGTCGGGGCGGGGAATGTCGGCGCGACCGCGGCGCAGCGCGTGGCGGAGAAGCATCTGGCGCGCCGCGTGGTGATGGTGGACGTCGCCGAGGGGATTCCCCAGGGCAAGGCGCTCGACCAGTGGCAATCCGGCCCGGTGGAGGGATTCGATGCCCGGGTCATCGGGACCAACGATTACTCCCTCTCTCACGACTGTGAGCTCTTCATCGTCACCGCCGGCATCGCACGGAAGCCGGGAATGAGCCGTGACGACCTCGTCAAGACCAACGCCGGCATCGTGAAGTCCGTCGGCGCCGAGATCAAGCGCGTGGCGCCCAACGCCATTGTGATCGTGGTCTCCAATCCGCTCGACGCGATGTGCTACGTGATGCGGGAGGCCACCGGCTTCCCCCGCGAGCGCGTTATCGGGATGGCCGGCGTCCTCGACACGGCACGCTACCGGATGTTCCTCGCCGAGGCGCTGTCGCTCTCTGTCGAGGACATTCAAGCGATGGTGCTCGGCGGTCATGGCGACACCATGGTCCCGCTCATCTCCTACACGACCGTCTCGGGGATCCCTGTCACCCAGCTGCTGGCAGCAGACGCGCTGGATGGGATCGTCGATCGGGCCCGCAACGGCGGCGCGGAAATCGTGGCCCACCTCAAGACCGGCTCCGCCTATTACGCCCCGAGCGCGGCGGCGGTGCAGATGGCCGAGGCGATCGTCCTGGACAAGCGCCGCCTCCTGCCGTGCTCGGCGTGGCTGCAGGGCGAATTCGGTCTCACC
Source organism: Gemmatimonadales bacterium (assembly GCA_038216165.1). Taxonomy (GTDB): domain Bacteria; phylum Gemmatimonadota; class Gemmatimonadetes; order Gemmatimonadales; family GWC2-71-9; genus Palsa-1233. The sequence continues at coordinate 4,672 of JBBQQJ010000083.1, forward strand.
GACGTCTACTGCGGGGTACCCTGCGTGCTCGGGCGCAACGGGCTCGAACGGGTGGTGGAGATCGAGCTGACCGCGGCGGAGCGGGAGGCGCTGCATGCCTCGGCCGAGGCGGTGCGGGCCATCCAGGCGATCGTCTGAGCAGGCCATGAATCGACTCCTGGCACTCTGGCAGACCACGATCGGCAAGAAGGTCGCGATGGCACTCAGCGGCATCCTGCTGGTGGCCTTCCTGATCTCGCACATGGCCTCGAACGTCCTCGTCTTCGTGGACCCGGCCAAGCTCGACGCCTATGCCGAGTGGCTGCGTGGCTTCGGCCCGCTGCTGTGGGTGGCCCGTGCCGGCCTGCTGGCGCTGGTCGGGATCCACATCGCGGCCGCCTACCAGCTCACCCAGGCGGCGCGCAAAGCGCGGCCCGCCTCCTACGCGCGGGCCGAGCGGCAGGTCAGCACCTATGCCGCGCGCACGATGCGGTGGGGCGGGGTCCTGATTGCCGTGTTCATCGTGTACCACATCCTCCACTACACCACCGGCACCTTGCACCCTGATTTCGTCCCGGGCGAGGTGGGGCGGAACCTGGTGGTCGGGATGCAGGTCCAGTGGACGGCCGCGTTCTACGCGATCGTGATGGTCGCGATCGGGGCGCACTTCTACCACGGCATCTGGTCGGTCTTCCAGACGCTGGGCCTCAACCACCCGGCGTGGAACCGCAGTCGGGTCACGCTGGCGGTTGGCCTCACCGTGGTGGTGGCCGGTGGCTTCCTCTCGATCCCTCTCGCGGCCCTCTTCGGGCTCCTTCACTGAGCCCCGGGGTACAACGACCCATGCAACTCCACGCCAAGACCCCGGCCGGTCCCCTTGCGGACAAGTGGGCCCAACACCGGACGGATCTCAAGCTCGTCTCGCCGGCGAACAAGCGGAAGTACGACATCATCATCGTCGGCTCCGGCCTGGCCGGCGCCTCGGCCGCCGCGTCGCTGGCCGAGCTCGGCTACAACGTCTCCTGCTTCTGCTTCCAGGATTCGCCGCGGCGCGCGCACTCGATCGCCGCGCAGGGCGGGATCAACGCCGCCAAGAACTACCAGAACGACGGCGACTCCATCTGGCGACTGTTCGTCGACACGATCAAGGGCGGGGACTTCCGCTCGCGCGAGGCGAACGTCTATCGCCTCGCCCAGGTGTCCGTGAACATCATCGACCAGTGCGTCGCGCAGGGTGTGCCGTTTGCGCGTGACTACGGTGGCATGCTGGCGAACCGCTCGTTCGGCGGCGCGCAGGTCTCGCGCACGTTCTACGCGCGCGGGCAGACCGGGCAGCAGCTGCTCATCGGGGCCTACCAGGCGCTCGAGCGGCAGATCGGCAAGGGCACGGTCACGATGTACACGCGGCACGAGATGCTCGACGTGGTGGTCATCAACGGGCAGGCCCGTGGCATCATCGTGCGTGACCTCGTCAGCGGCGAGGTCTCGTCCCATGCAGCCCACGCCGTGGTGCTTGGCACCGGGGGCTACGGCAACGTCTTCTACCTCAGCACCAATGCCAAGGGCTCGAACGTCACGGCGGCCTACCGGGCCTACAAGCGGGGTGCCGGTTTCGCGAACCCCTGCTTCACGCAGATCCATCCGACCTGCATCCCGGTCAGCGGCGACTACCAGAGCAAGCTCACCCTGATGTCGGAGTCGCTCCGGAACGACGGGCGGGTCTGGGTGTCGAAACACCAAGGGGACACCCGCGCCCCGGGCGACATCCCCGAGGCCGAGCGCGACTACTATCTCGAGCGGAAATACCCGAGCTACGGCAACCTGGCCCCGCGCGACATCTCGTCCCGCGCCGCGAAGGAAGTCTGTGACGAGGGCCGTGGGGTCGGTCCCGGAGGGCGGGGTGTGTACCTCGACTTTGCGGCCGCGATCGCGCGGCTGGGCGAGGCGACCATCCGCGAGCGATACGGCAACCTGTTTGACATGTACGCCCAGATCACCGGCGAGAACCCGTACCAAGTGCCGATGCGGATCTACCCCGCGGTGCACTACACCATGGGCGGCCTCTGGGTGGACTACAACCTGATGAGCACCCTGCCCGGGTTGCACGTCATCGGCGAGGCCAATTTCTCCGACCATGGCGCCAACCGCCTCGGCGCCTCGGCGCTGATGCAGGGACTCGCCGACGGTTACTTCGTGTTGCCGTACACGATCGGCAACTACCTCGCGGGCTCCTCCTTCGAGGCCGTGGACACGTCGCACCCGGCCTTCCGCGAGGCGGAGGCGGAGGTGCGCAGCCTCACCAGCCGCTTCTTGGGCATCAACGGCACGCGCTCGGTGGACTCGTTCCACCGCGAGCTCGGTCAGATCATGTGGGACAAGTGCGGCATGGCGCGCAGCCGCGAGGGGCTCCAGGAGGCGATTCGTGATATCACGGCGCTCCGTGAGGCGTTCTGGCGCGACCTGCGCGTGCTCGGCTCGGCCGACACGCTCAACCAATCACTGGAGAAGGCCGGCCGGGTGGCCGACTACATGGAATTCGCCGAGCTGATGTGCCGCGATGCCCTCGAGCGCGAGGAATCATGTGGTGGGCACTTCCGCGTCGAGTACCAGACGCCCGACGGTGAGGCCCTCCGCAATGACGAGGAGTTCGCCCACGCCGCGGTCTGGGAGTATCGGGGCCCGGACAAGGCGCCGGTGCGCCACCAGGAAGAGCTGACGTTCGAGTTCACCGAGCTGGCCACGCGGAGCTACAAGTGAGCGGCGCTTCTATCCCACGCCCTGATCGTGCCCCGTCGGCGCCGCCTACCCTGAGCGCAGCGAAGGGTCTCGTGAGGTCGTCGGGCCCGGACGTGAACCATGAGTGAGACCATGAAGCTGACCCTGAAGGTGTGGCGCCAGGCCAATGCCGTCGCCCCCGGCGAGTTCAAGACCTACGCGACGACCGCCAACGAGGACATGTCGTTTCTCGAGATGCTCGATGTCCTCAACGAGGGACTGATCGAGCGCAACGAGGAACCGGTGGCGTTCGACCACGACTGCCGCGAGGGGATCTGCGGCTCGTGCTCGCTGATGATCAACGGCTTCGCGCATGGTCCGAAGCAGGGCGTCACCGCCTGTCAGCTCCACATGCGGAGTTTCACGGATGGCGACGAGATCGTGATCGAACCCTGGCGGGCGGGTGCCTTTCCGGTGGTGCGCGACCTCGTGGTGGACCGCTCCGCGTTCGACCGGATCATTCAGGCCGGCGGGTACATCTCGGTGCCGACCGGGGCCCCACCGGACGGCAACGCGATCCCCGTGCCGAAGGAGGCGTCCGATCGGTCGATGGACGCGGCCGCGTGCATCGGCTGCGGGGCCTGCGTGGCGGCGTGTCCGAACGCCTCCGCCATGCTCTTCACCTCGGCCAAGGTGGTCCATCTTGGCCTGCTGCCGCAGGGCCAGCCCGAGCGGGAACGGCGCGTGCTCGCCATGGTGCGCGCCATGGACGAGGAGGGATTCGGGGGCTGCACCAACTATGGGGAGTGCCAGGCCGCCTGTCCAAAGGAGATCTCCGTCGAAAACATCGCTCTGCTCAATCGGGACTACCTGCGCGCCACCCTGCAGGAGCGCGCCGGCGCACGGACGCCGGCCGGCACCATGTGACCTGCGCGGCCCGCTGGATGGCGCTGCGAGGCGCCTGAGCCGCCGCGGGGGAGTGTCGGACATCTTCGGTGGGGTATATTGCGATACGCCTTCAGCCACCGGATCATCGTGATGCGTCAGCTCCTCCTCCTTGGGGTCATCGCCTCGAGCGCCCCCCTGTCCGCCCAATTGCCGGGGTTCACGCCGGCGTCCAGTCGGCTGCAGCACGCCCTCGAGGCCCGCTTGCTCGCCGTTCCCGACACGGCGAGCGCCCGCCGTCATGCGCGCACGCTGGCCGCCCGACCGCACGTCGCGGGGACCGCTGCGCAGGTGGCGACCGCCGATCACGTCTTGCGGGAGATGGCATCCTGGGGACTCGACACGATGCGCGTCGAGTACGAGGTGTACCTCCCGTACCATGATTCTACCGTGGTCGAGGTGATCGGGGCGCGCCGGGACCGGCTCGATCTCACCGAGCCGGCGTTGGCGGGGGACCCCACCACCCGGGAGACGGCGTGGCCGGCAATGAACGGCTACTCGGGCGCCGGTGATGTGACCGCCCCGGTGGTCTATGTGAACTACGGCCTCCCCACGGACTACGCCCAACTCGACTCCTTGGGTGTGAGCGTGCGCGGCAAGGTGGTGCTCGCGCGGTATGGTCGTTCGTTCCGGGGCATCAAGGCGCGGGAGGCCGAGAAGGCTGGCGCCTTGGCGCTCCTCCTCTATTCCGATCCGCTCGATGACGGGTTCCTGCAGGGGGAGATCTACCCGGATGGTCCCATGCGCAATCCGCAGGGGGTCCAGCGCGGCTCGATCATGAATGGGCAGGGTGACCCGAGTACCCCAGGGTGGGCCTCGGTGCCGGGCGCGCGGCGGCTCGCCGAGGGCGAGATGGGCCTGCCCCGCATTCCTGTCGTGCCGATGGGGTATGGCAACGCCGAGCGCATCTTGGCCCAGTTGGGGGGGGCATCGGTCCCGAACGCCTGGCAGGGGGGGCTGGGCTTCCGCTACCATCTGGGGGATGGCACCGTCCGCGCCCGCGTCGCCGTGTGGCCGGAGCGCGGCCCGCGGGCCTACAAGCGGATCTTCAACACCATCGGCGTCTTGCGCGGCACCACCTTCCCGGGCGAACTGGTGATCACTGGGGCGCATCGGGACGCCTGGAGCCCGGGGGCCGTGGACAACGTCTCCGGGGTGGTGAGTGTGCTCGAAGCCGCGCGGGCGTGGGGGGAAGCCGTCCGGGCCGGGCAGCGCCCCCGCCGCACGCTGGTGTTCGCCACGTGGGACGCGGAGGAGTGGGGGCTGATCGGCTCCAGTGAGTGGGTCGAGGCGCTCGCCGACTCGCTCGATGCCGCTGCGGTGGCCTACCTGAACCAGGATGTCGCCGCAAGCGGTCGTCTCTTCGGCTCGAGCGGCAGCGCCTCGCTCCACGGCCTGATGCGCGATGCCACGAGGGGGATCACCCAGCCCGGGGACACCATGAGCGTCTACCGCCACTGGGCCCTCCGCACCGTGACCAGCCAGCGCCCCGAGCCGCCGCTCGGTGATCTGGGGGGGGGCTCGGACTTTGCCGGCTTTTACAACCACCTGGGCATCCCGTCGTTCGACTTTGGCTTCGCTGGGCCCGGCGGCGTCTACCACTCCGGCTATGACACGTGGACGTTCATGGAGCGCTTCGGCGATCCGGGGTATCTCTCGCATCGTGCTGCTGGACAGCTCGCTGCGGTCCTGCTGGCCCGCCTGGCCAATGCGGAGGTGGTCCCGCTCGACTACGGCGACCTGGGGGCCTACCTCCAGTCGCTGGTCGAGCGGACGCGCCGTGAGCCCGGCGCCGAGGCGATCGGTCCCGCACTCGACGGCGTCGCGTCGGCAGCCGGCGTACTCGAGGCCTTTGGGCGCCAGTTCGGTCTTGCGCGAAATGGGGCACTCGATCGCGGCCACACCCCGGCCGCCTATGCCGAGGCCAATGCAACGCTGCGACGCGTCGAACGCGAGTTCGCGCGGGCCGAAGGGCTCACCGGCCGTCCCTTCCTGCGGAACCTGATCTTTGCCGCCGATCGCGACAACGGCTATGCGAACATCCAGTTTCCCGGCGTGGTGGAGGCGTTGCGGGACGGCGACCCCACGCGCGCGGCGGCGGAGGCGAACGATCTCGCCGCACGGATCCGGCGGGCGGCAGCCCAGGTGGACACTGCGCGCCGGCGCCTGCCTCCGAACTGACCGGTCGCTGTCGCTGCCTCATGGCGGGCGCCGAACTCGCCGACGTGGCGGCCCGGACACAAGTCGCGTCCACTCCCACCCACTCAGGAGGATCAGATGGCCAACCGCAAGATCGAGGATGTCGAGGGTATTGGCGCCGCCACCGGCGACAAGCTGCGCGCCGCAGGGATCACCGACACCGACGGATTGCTCGATGCCGCACGCGGCCCCACCGATCGCAAGGCGCTCGCCGCCGCTACCGGCCTGACCGATGCCCAAGTGCTCAAGTTCGCCAACATGGTCGATCTCTACCGTATCAACGGCGTCGGCAGTGAGTTCTCCGAGTTGCTCGAAGCGGCAGGGGTGGACACGGTCCCGGAGCTCGGCACCCGAAACCCGGCCAACCTCACCCAGGCGATGGCCGACGTGAACGGGACCAAGAAGCTCGTACGGCAGGTTCCCACCGAGGCGGAAGTCACCAGGTGGGTGGCCGAGGCGAAGACGCTGCCCCGCATGCTGGAGTACTGAGGCATGACCGAGATCCCCTTCTGGTCGCCGGACCGTCGCAGCTTCCTTGCCGCCAGTGGGGCCGCCCTCGCGGCCCTCGGCCCCACGGTACACACGCGCCGCGCCGAGCATGACATTGTCCTCCGCGGGGGCACGGTGCACGACGGACTGGGGGGGGCACCACGGGTGGCGGACGTCGCCATCCAACGCGGCCGGATCGTGGAGATCGGAGCCGTCCTCACGGCCCGTGGGCGCGACGAGGTCGATGCCCGTGGCTTGATGGTGGCCCCGGGGTTCATCGATATCCATTCGCATGCCGACGGATCATTGCGGGCCGACCCGATGGCCGAATCGGTGATCCGCCAGGGCGTGACCACCGTGGTGGTGGGCGCCGACGGCAGCTCACGCACCGACCTCGGGGCGTACTTCCGTTCGCTGGAGGCGCTGCGGCCCACCATCAACGTCGC
>JBBQQJ010000084.1:0-11350 GCA_038216165.1 Gemmatimonadales bacterium
CCGGAACCCCGGCCCCACCCGGGGCGCGCCCGACCGCCCCCCCCCGCCGTGCCCGGCCCCTGGGGGGGGGGGCAGCCTCGCGCCGCGCGATGTCGCGTTCCTCCACCAGCGCCGCCAGCACCGCCGCACGCGCCTGGCTGGCAGGCCCGAGCGTTCCAGCCAGGAGGAGCAGGTGGGCCAGGCGGGGATGCACACCGAGCGCGGCCATCTCCCGGCCATGCGACGTGATCCGCCCCTCGGCGTCGAGGCCACCGAGCAACTGAAGGAGACGCCGACCCTCCGCGAGCGCACCGTCAGGGGGGGGGTCGAGCCAGGGCAAGTCCGCAGCGTCGGAAAACCCTGCCGCGGCCAGATCCAGGGCGAGAGGCGCCAGGTCGGCCGAGAGGATCGCCGGCCGGGCGGCCGGAATCAGCCCCGCGTCCTCCCCGGGGCCCCAGCATCGGAGGCAGAGCCCGGGCGCGGTGCGGCCGGCGCGGCCAGTGCGCTGATCCGCGCTCGCCCGGGTGATCCGCACCGTCTCGAGCCGGCTGAGTCCGGTGCGGGGCGAGAAGCGCGGGACCCGCTCGAGCCCGCTGTCCACCACGACCCGCACCCCGTCGATCGTGAGCGACGTCTCCGCCACGTTGGTGGCGAGCACCACCTTGCGCCGACCGGCCGGCGCCGGCGCGATCGCCGCATCCTGCGCCGCGGGCGCCAGTGCCCCGAAGAGGGGGCGCACGTCCACATCGGCCGGGAGGAGACCATGGCCGAGGCTCGCCTCGACCCGGCGAATCTCGGCCGCGCCCGGCAGGAAGACGAGCACGGACCCCACCTCGGTGGCGAGCGCATCGCGCACCACGCCGGCCACATGCGCGTCGAGCCACCTGCCATCGGGGGGGGGGACGAGCCGGGTGGTCACGGGGAAGGCCCGCCCCATGCTGCGGATCACGGGGGCGTCGTCCAGCAAGCGTGCGACCGCGTCGCCGTCGAGTGTGGCCGACATCACCAGCACGCCGAGATCCTCGCGCAGCACGCGCGTGCCACCGAGGACCAGCGCCAGCCCGGTGTCGGCCACCAAGGAGCGCTCGTGATACTCATCGAAGATCACCAGCCCCACACCGGTGAGGGCGATGTCGTCCTGCAGCATCCGGGTGAGGACCCCCTCGGTGACCACCTCGATACGGGTGCGGGCGCTCACCCGCGACTCCCCGCGCATGCGGTAGCCGACGCGCTCCCCCGGGCGCTCGCCGAGCATCTGCGCCATACGGGTGGCCGCGGCGCGGGCCGCCAGTCGCCGCGGCTCCAGCAGCACGATCCGCTGGCCCGCCAGCCAGGGCGCATCGAGCAATGCCAGCGGCACTCCCGTGGTCTTGCCCGCCCCCGGCGGCGCCTCCAGGACCGCCCGCCGCGCGTGCGTGAGTGCGGCCAGAAGTTCGGGGAGGACGGCGTCGATGGGGAGTGCCATGTGCCAAACGTATCCTCATGGCGGGTGCTAGGTTACGGAATGCCTCAACGTTCCGCGTGCCCCGCCAGCCCGTGCCGCCTCCTTGGCAGCCTGTTGTTCCTCCTCGTCGTCGTGCCGTCCGTGGCGCCGGCACAGGAGGGGCCGCCGCTCCGGATCTTCCTCGACTGCGCCACCCGCTGTGATGGCGAGTTCCTCCGGATCGAGATGACCGATGTGAGCTGGGTGACCGACCGCACGGTGTCGGATGTGCATGTCATCGCGACCAGGCTCTCCACCGGTGCCGGCGGGCGCGAGGTCACCCTCGCCTTCATCGGCCGTGCGGCCCTGGCTGGCCTCAGGGACACGGTGATCTTCCGCACCCCACCCGATGCCACCGACGACCGCTATCGCCGCGAGTTCCTCCGTGTCCTCGAATTGGGCCTCGTCCGCTACAAGCTCGCGGCCGGCGTGGCTCAATCGCTCGCCATCGTGCGCACCCCCGTCGGGGATGATGCCCCGGCCGTGGCGCGCCGCGACCCATGGAACTTCTGGGTCTTCGAGGTCGGGCTCGATGTCGAGCTCGACGGCGAATCGCGCGAGAAGCGCTATCAGGTGGGCTCCGACCTCCGGGCCGACCGCATCACCGAGGACTGGAAGATTCGCCTGCGCCTCGGTGGGGACCTCGACCGCACCACCTTCACGCTCGACGAGGGCGAGGAATTCACGGCCAATCGTGATCGCTGGTACGGCAGCGCGCTCGCCGTCCGGTCGCTTTCACCGCACTGGTCGGTGGGCGTCAAGAGTGGCGTGCGCTCGTCCGCGCCCGACAATCTCGACCTGCGCGTACGTGTGGCCCCGGCGATCGAGTGGAATCTTTACCCGTACGACGAGGCGACCCGGCGCCAGTTGGTGCTGCTCTATTCGGTAGGGGCCACGCGCTACAACTATGTGGAGGAGACGATCTTCAGCAAGCTGGCCGAGACCCGCCTCGACCACAGCCTGCAGGTCGCGTACGCCACGCAGCAACCCTGGGGGCGCGCGTCGCTCAGCGGCACGGCCGCCGTGCTGCTCGACGATTGGGCCCGCAACAGTCTCGGGATCCGCGGGCAACTGGGGGTGCGCCTCGCACGCGGCCTCGAGGTCGACATCCGGGCCTCCTACTCGCGCGTTCGTGACCAGATCACGATCCCCAAGGGCGATGCCACCGATCAGGAGATCTTCCTCGAACTGCGGGAACTCGCCACCGACTACCGCGCCAACGTGGAGGTGGGGTTGAGTTACACCTTCGGCTCGTTCTTCAACACCATCGTCAACCCGCGCTTCAACAGCCTGGATTGAGGACCGCCCGCAGGGCGGAGACCCCTCGCTGCGCTCGGGGTGTGACCGCCGGCGCTGCCGGCGGTCACACCTGCGCCGTATACAGCCCCCGACCCTGCGGGCCGTAGGCATCGAGCAGGACGTCGCCGAAGCCCGCCTCGAGGAGCGCCTCCCGGTATTCCTCGTCGGTGAAGAGCGTCATCTCGCGTTGCTGCTCCACGTGCCGGATCCCGGTCTCGTCGCCGATCAGGTAGTGCACGTCGAGCAGGGACTTGTTGCCGACCACGCGCGTGTAGTTCATCCGCGTCACCTCGAGCCCCTGCCGTTTGGCCACGTCGGCCCGCAGGAAGCGGTCGGTCACGATGTCCGGAGTGAGCCACGGCTCGAGCAGGAAGACGCCCTTGGGGACCAGATGCTCGCGAATCGTCCGCAGCGCGGTGGTCATGTTCGCCACGTCGGGCATGTAGCCGATCACGCCGAACAGGCAAAGGATGGCATCGTACCGCGCATCGAGGGAGAACGTGCGCATATCGCCGAGGTGCAACGGGAGCCCCCGCACCCGCCGCTCGGCCAAGGCGAGCATCGCCGGATCATGGTCGAGCCCCTCCGGCGCATATTTGCCATGCATCTGCCGCAACACCGCCAACCGGAGCCCCGGGCCACAGCCGATTTCCAGCACCTGCCGAGCGGGCTTCCGCTTGGCGGGGCCCGCCGGGCCGAGGCGCCGGTCCAGCACCACGTCCACCAGCCCCATCTCGTGCTGGTAGGACTTGCCGGTGTAGAGGGCCTCGTAGGCGTCCTGGACGCTGGTCAACATGACGATCGCTCTCCGGTTGGGTCGGCCCCAAAGATAGACCCCTCCGCAACGGTCGACGCCCCGGCGGCCAGAATGGCCGCCGGGGCGTCGGGTCCCACCGGACAGACTGCGTCCTAGAAGCGGAAGCCGCCGGTCAGGATGAGCTGCTCACCACCGCCGAGCTCGAAGCGCGCCTGCACGAACGGTGCAGCCTTCCCGGCGCCGAGCTTGAAGCCGCCGAGGAGGTTGAGCCCAACGTCGCTGTTGGAGCAGTCGACGATGCTGCACGCCCCGCCAAGGGCATTGTCATCCACCGACGACTTGACGTAGTTCACGCCGGCGCCGAGGTAGAGGTTCCGCACGGCCTTGAGGTCGTACAGCAGGTTGCTGTTGATCTCCCAGACGGTGAGCGGATCATCGACCAGGAAGTAGTCGAAGGTGGTCTCGAGCCGGAGGCCATACTTCTCGGTCAGCGAGCCGATCCCGAAATTGATACCGCCACCGATCCCGAGGGCCTCGTAGTCCGTCCCGTACGACGCCTGCGCCACGAACCCGATCTGAGCGCTGGCCACGCTCGGCGTGGCCACCGCGAGCACGCCCGCGAGGGCCGCACCACCAACACACGCACGAAGAAGCTTGCTCTGCATATCCTGACCTCCATTGAGAGAAAGAACCAACTGCGGGGTACCATCATCCTGCCTGCCAACTGCACCGGGACCCGCCCAACGGGGGGGAACCCACGTGACAGACGTGTAATGTCGTGAATTCGGTGCAATTGCGCCAGATGGGAGCACAAAATGCGGCGGCCCCGATACGCTTCACCGGCGAACTGTTTCGGCCCTTGATGTCCCCCTAGCTTTCCTCATGCGCTTCCGCTGGCTCACCGACCCCCACCTTGATCATGCCCCCCCCGCCGCGGTGGCAGGGCTGCTCTCCACGTTGCGCGACGCACCGGGGATTCCCCTCATCCTCACCGGCGATCTCTCCATCAGCTCCCGGCTGCTGACTGATCTCGAACGCCTCGCCGATGCCGCGGCCGCCCCGCTCTACCATGTGCTCGGCAATCATGACCACTACGGGGCGAGCGTTGGCGAGGTCCGGGATCGCGTGCTGGGGCTGGCGGCGCGACGTCCGGAGATCGCCTGGCTGCCACCCGTTGGCGTGATCGCCCTCGACGCCACCACCCGGCTGGTCGGGGTCGATGGCTGGGCCGATGGCCGCCACGGCGACCCGGTCCGCACGCCGATCCGCCTCAATGACGACCGCCTGATTGCCGAGCTCGCAGGCCAATCCTCGCGGACGGGACGGCTGGTGGTGCGCCGCACCCTCGCCGATGCCGACGCCCAGCGGCTGCGCATCCTGCTGGAGCGTGCCACCACGCCGGGCGTCACCCACATCGTCGTGGCGACGCATGTGCCGCCCTTCGTCGACGGCCTGGCCCCCGGGGCGCGCATCGCGCATCGCCACTGGCACCCCGTGCTGGTCTGCGGCGCCACCGGCACGGTCCTGCGCCACCACGCCCGCGAGCACCCCGACCTGTCGATCGAGGTGCTCGCGGGGCACACTCATGCCGCGGCGGACGTCATGGTCCAGCCCAACCTCCGCCTCCGCGTCGGGGGCGCGCGCTACGGCACGCCTGCCCTACAGGACTGCGGCCACTGAATCACGAGCCAGTCGCCGTTCACCAGATGCCGGGCGTCGGCGCCCCGACCTGCATCCCGGCCACCAGCGCGTCGAGCATCCGCTCGGCCGTCGTCTCCACGTCCCGCCACTGGATCCACTCCTGCTCGGCAAACACCACGTGCAGCGAGACAATCCCGTGCACCACCGCCCAGCAGATTTGCGCCACCCGGTCGGGATCGTGGTAGCCGGGGCCCAGTCGGCCCTGCCCAATCGCCTCCGTCACCGTGGCGTGGAGGATCAGATAGGCATCCTGCTCCGGCGTCTCCTCCATCTCCCCGTGGACCTCGTGCTCGAGCCCGGCCTTGGCCTCCGGCGTCATGAAGAGCAGGCGGTAGTGCTGCGGATGGTCCAGGCCAAACCGCACATAGGTCAGGCCCAGGCGACGGATGCGCTCCACCGAGTCATCAATGTTCTCCAGGCGAGCGAAGGCGGCGCCGAGTTGACGCAGGTCGTTGGTCACCAACTCCCGAAGGAGGGCGTCCTTGTCGGCGAAGTGATGGTAGATCGCCGGGGCGGTGTACTCCAGCCGCTCGGCGATGGCACGCATCGTGGTGGCCCCGACCCCGCGCTCGACAAAGAGCAGCCGCGCCGTGTCGAGGATGCGGTCTCGCGTGTCCTGGCGCTCGCGGTCACGACGTTCCTTGCTGCCCATGTCCTCAATTTAACGACGTTAAATTCGCCACACAAAAAGGCGCGCGTGACGCCGCGACACCGCCCATACGACACCTCTCGCCCTCGCCCCCTTACCTTTTGCCCATGTCCCGTTCCTTCCGTTGGCTGCTGCTGTGCACCCTGGTGGTGGCCGGCCTGTGGTACCACCAGGCGCCGCGCCGCACCCACGACCGATTCCTGACCGCCTTGCTCACCGGCAGCGAGTCGGAACTCACGGCCACCGTCGACTTCCCTGCCCTGCGCGACAACCTCAAGGCCGACCTCGCCCCTGCGCTTGCGCGGGCCGGGGGAGCGATGGGCGCGCGGGTGGGGGGCATCATTCTGGAGCAGGCGGTCAACAGCGTGCTTACCCCCTCCGGGCTCGCGCAGTTGGTGACCGGCTTCGGCATGCGCCGGCGTCAGGCCGACGAGGTGCAATCGGTCGAGGATCGAACCGTCACTACCTATCGGTACCGCTCACCCGCACGGGTGGATGTGCGGATGCGCTCCTCCGCCGACCCCGAGTCGGCCGCCGGCATCCTGACGTACACGCGCTCAGGACTCCGCTGGCGACTGACCCGCATCACCTCCGATGCCCTCACCGGCTCTGGGAGCCCAACGTGATTCGCACCCTTGTCCTCGCCGGCCTGACGGTCGCCCCGCTCGCGCTGAGTGCCCAGGCCCGCATCCGCCCCGACCCGCAGCCGCCGCGCACGCCCTCCTGGACCGTTGCCGGGGCGCAGGTCAAGCAGCGCCCTGCGGCCTCTCCGCGTGGACCCATTGCGGCGCAGTTCGACTCGCTCGGCCTCTCGCCGCTCGGGGAACGCGGTGACACCGTCACCCTCTACCTGTTCCCTGACGGACAGAACCTCCAGCGGCTCCGCCACGCGCGCATCACCACGCGCCAGCGCTTTGCCCCGCCGGCATCGTGGCGCCTCGCGTGCGACGAAGTCGCCCATCCGGGGTGGTTCTTCACCCTCGATGCACCCGCCACCTCCCAGTTCGGGGTGGTCGTGCCGGGCAAGCATCCGCTCCCGAACATGCACGCCGCCCCCCCGGGCGTGGCATCGGGTGCACGGGTCCCGTTCCTCGCCTTCGCCGACTCCGCCTGGCAGCGCTACAACACCCGGATCGCCCCGAAGACCGAGCGCGAGTACGCCTTCCTCTGGTACGCCTTCCACACCGAAGCCAAGGACGCGGGCTGGGAGCGGATGCAACGCTACGGCGTCCGCGGACCCAACGGTCACACCTACGCGGTGTTCTCGTTCTGGCTGCGGGATGACTCCCGCGATGGCACCCCGAACACCACCGGCACCTGGGTGGTGGACGCCTGGGGCCGCCCGGTGGCGCGCGCCGAGGGGAACGTCGATGTCTACGGCACGGTGGACGGCGACGGCGACGGGGTGGAGGACATCGTCACCTCGAGCGGCTTGATCCGCTGGGACGGACGCGAGTGGGTCTTCCCCACCGTGTACTCGGATGAACCCTGCCTGGCGCGGCGCATGGGGACCCCGCCGCCGGGAGTGCGTCCATAGCACCACGCCCGTCCCGCCTCGCGCTGGTCCTCGCGTTCGCGGCCATCTACTTCATCTGGGGCTCGACCTATCTCGCCATCAAGTTTGCCGGCGAGACCCTGCCCCCGTTCCTCCTCGCCGGCGCGCGCTTCATCGTGGCCGGCGGGGCGCTCGTGGCGTGGGCCACGCTCCGCGGCGCCGCCCGCCCCACCGGCCGCGAGTGGCTCGGCGCCGCCGGGGTCGGCACCTGCATGGTGGTACTCAGCAATGCCCCGATCGTCTGGGTCGAGCGCGAGGTCGACTCCGGTGTGGTGGCGCTCTTCACGGCGCTCTCACCGATCTTCATCGCGATCTTCAACCGCATCCGTCTCGGCTCCCCGATCCGTCGCCGGAACCTGCAGGGGATGGCCCTCGGGACCCTCGGCCTCGTCATCCTCGCCAGCGCCACGCTGCAGCAGGCGCCGCGCCCCATCCTCGTTCCCGTCATCATCTTTGCGGTCGCCTCGTGGGGCGTCGGCATCACCTTTGGCCGCGACTGGCCCTCGGCCCGGGATGTGATGATGGCCAGCGGCGCCCAGATGCTCGTTGGGGGGGGGATTGCCGCGCTCCTTGGTGTGCTCGGCGGTGAGCTCACCGGATTCTCCCTCGCCGAGGCGTCCACCCGCTCGCTGCTGGCGTGGGGCTACCTCACCGTGTTCGGTTCGATGGTCACCTACACCGCCTACCAGTGGCTGCTTGGCCACGTGGATGCCTCCTCGGTCGCCACCTCGACCTACGTGAATCCGATCGTGGCCATCGCCCTCGGGGTCACCTTCGGCGGCGAACGCCTCCATCCGGGCACATTGGTCGCCGCCGCCCTCCTCGTCCCGGCGGTCATCCTGGTGATGAGCCGGGACCGCCCGCAAACGCGCCCGTCGGCCTGAGTACCTGTCCTGTTGCGTTGTCATCCCGAGCGCACCCGAACGCAGTGAGGGGTCGTCGAGGGATCTCTTGCCCACCTGCTGAGCACCCCCCCCTCACCCCACCAGCAGCTCCACGGCAAGCCCGCCATTCTCGCTGCGCCAGACCGGCTGCAGCGGCATCCCCAGCTGCCCGCTGAGCCGACGGTCAGCATCGAGCAGGGCCAGCCGCCACCCCGGGCGCTGCTCACGCATCATCCGACCGAGCGTGGCATAGAGGTCGCGCAAGTCGCGCCCATCGTCAATGCGCGCGCCATACGGCGGATTGGTGACGAGCCACCCCTCGCCGTCGTCGGGCGGTAGCATCGCGATCGTCGCCCGTGCGACGGTGATGTCGGCCGCCACACCCGCGCGCTCGGCATTCTCCTGCATGGCGCGCACCGCACCATCATCGCGGTCGCCGGCTGAGATATGCACGGCCGTGCTCGGCAGCTCGGCGGCACGCGCCGCCTCGCGGGCCATCGCAAAGACCGACGGTGGCAGCGCCGGCCAACCCTCGGCGGCAAAGCGCCGCCCACGACCGGGCGCCATCCGCCGAGCCAGCAATGCCGCCTCGATGACAATCGTTCCGGAGCCACCAAACGGATCGTGCAGGGGCAGCGTGCCATCCCACTCCACGCCCAGCAGCATCGCCGCAGCCAGCGTCTCGCGGAGCGGGGCCTTGCCCACCGCCTGGCGCCAACCGCGACGATGCAGCAGGGCACCCGACGCGTCCGCCGACAGCGTCACGCGATCACGATGGACGCGGACGATCATGCGCTGCACGGCGGGGAGGCGCGTGACATCATCCTCCAGCGCCTCGGCAGCCGATGGCGCACGCACCGCCGTCGTCCCCGGGAGCACCGCGAGTACACTGCGCTCCAGCCGATCGGCGATCGCGTCCTGATGGTACAGGCGGGACTTCTTGCTGCTCACCCGGAAGTGGACCGCGCCACCACGCGGCACCACCCCGGTCCAGTCGATCCGGGCAGCGTGTCGCTCGAGTTCGGCAAAGCTCCGCGCCTGGAACTCCGCCAGCCGCACCGTCACGCGTGCCACCGTCCGAAGCTGGAGGAGCGACCGTGCCAGGCCGCCGGCGTCCGTCGTGAACGGCACCCCTCCCGGCTCCGCGACCCCTGCCGGGAGCCCCAAGCCGGCGAGCTCGCGCGTGGCCAGCGGTTCATGGCCGATCGCGGTGGCGGCAAAGCAGGGAAGCGGGGTGGGAAGCGGCATGGAGGAAGGGTAATCGAGTAGATTTCCCGCTGACCATCAGCCACCGAGGACCTGACGTGCCTGCCCCGATGACCGATTTCCTCCGCCACCACTACCGCCACTTCAACGCCGCGGCCCTCATCGACGCCGCTGACGGCTACCGCGCGCACCTCGACGCCGGCGGCAGGATGATGGTCACCCTCGCCGGGGCGATGAGCACCGCCGAGCTGGGGCTGTCGCTGGCTGAGATGATCCGACAGGGCAAGGTCGCCGCGATCACCTGCACCGGCGCGAACCTGGAAGAGGACATCTTCAACCTCGTCGCCCACGATTTCTATGAGCGGGTCCCGAACTATCGCGACCTCACGCCCGCCGATGAGGAGGCGCTCCTCGCCCGGCACATGAACCGCGTCACCGACACCTGCATCCCCGAGATGGAGGCGATGCGCCGGCTCGAGACGGCAGTGCTGGAGGAATGGGTGGCAGCCGACCAAGCCGGTGAGCGGTACTTCCCGCACGAGTTCTTCTATCGCGTGCTGCGGAGCGGCAAGCTCGAGCAGCACTACCAGATCGACCCCAAGAACTCGTGGATGCTCGCCGCCTGTGAGGCCAACCTCCCGATCTTCGTGCCGGGCTGGGAAGACTCCACCCTCGGCAACATGTTCACCGGCCACGTGATCTCAGGCGACGTGAAGAACGTCCACACCGTGCGCACCGGCATCGAGTACATGATGGTGCTGGCCGAGTGGTACACGGCCAACAGCGGTGGACAGGGCATCGGTTTCTTCCAGATCGGCGGCGGCATCGCGGGCGACTTCCCGATCTGCGTCGTGCCGATGCTGCACCAGGACCTGCAGCGCGACGACATCCCGGTCTGGAGCTACTTCTGCCAGATCTCCGACAGCACCACCAGCTACGGCTCCTACTCCGGTGCCGTCCCCAACGAGAAGATCACCTGGGGAAAGCTCCGCGCCGCGACGCCGAAGTACATCATCGAAAGCGATGCGAGCATCGTGGCGCCGCTCGTGTTTGCGATTGTGCTGGGATGGTGAACTGACGAGATCCCAGCCGGCGGTGTCAGCCGCCGGTCCCGCCAGCAGATCCGGCGGCTGACGCCGCCGGCTGGGCCCGATACGTCCATTTCCGCCACAATCCTTCCATCGGGCCGAACCGGTGCCGCGCCAGCCACCAGCGGCTGAACAGCGTCTGCCCGGCCAGAATCAGCAGCACCAGCGGCAGGAAGTACGTCGCGCCAATTCGCCCACCCAGCCCCAGCCCGATCCCGTAGAACACCCCGATCCCGATCAGCGTCTGCATCAGGTAGTTGGTGAGCGCCATCCGCCCCGTCGGGGCGAGCCAGACGAGCACCCGTTGCCAGGCTGGGATCCGCCACAGCAGCACAAATCCGGCACCATACGCGAGTGCCAACGGGGCCACCCCAAGGGAGTAGAGGATCGTGTCCTGCAGGCCCGCCAATCCGGGTGCCCCCCCCTCCGTTGGGGTGGCAGCCTCCATCGCCAGGAGCAGGCAGGCCGGGAGACCGACCACGAATCCCCACGCGCAGAGGCGCCGCAGCAGTGGCACGTGGGCCTCGAGGTTTTCCCACATCCGCCGCCGCCCGATCAGCATCCCGAGCAGGAACATCGCCAGCACCTTGAACGGCCGGCCCTGATACAACAGATCGCCGAAGCGGAAGAAGACTGCTGGCACCGACAGCTTCGCCATGTCGGCCAACCCACCCTGCACGTAGCTGTCCGTGAGGACCGTCGGGTTGGTGACATCCACGCCGAGCATGCCGGCGAGGCCGAACGCCGCC
>JBBQQJ010000085.1:0-11329 GCA_038216165.1 Gemmatimonadales bacterium
CAGGGGCACCGTGCCCAGGACGAGCGCCAGGAGCGCTCCCATCGATCGCATCATCACCAGACTGTTCCCATCCTGAAGAAGTAGTAGGCGGACATCACCAGCAGCAATGCCCCACCGAGGCGCTTGACACGAACCATCCAGCGACCGGCCTGCGGGAGCGCGGCAATGGTGCCGGCCGAGAGGCCAACCACCACCAGCAGCGCGGTCATCCCGAGCGAGAAGACGAACAAGTAGGCGAAGCCCCACACCGCGCTCTGGGTCCCGGCCACGAAGGTGAGCACCGCCGCGAACGCCGGCGCGCCGCAGGGCGCGGCCACCAACCCCGATGTGGCACCCAGCAGGAAGACCGTCCACGGTGAGTCCCCGCCGAGGCGCCCGGCCCAGGACAGCACGCGCGCCGGTGCCTGTACCGGCAACACATCAAGCATCGCCAATCCGGCGAACTGGAGGAGCACGCCGAAGGTGAGGTAGGCCCACGGGTTGGCGGAGATCGTGCCGAACAGGGTGCCGGTGAGTCCCGCCACCAGGCCGAGCGAGGCATACACGGTCGCGAGACCGAGCACATAACACGCCGTCAGCAGCACGGTGCGCCCCCGCGAGCGCCCCTCGGCTGCTGTGCCCCCGAGGATGCCTGCGGTGATGGGTATCATCGGGTAGATACAGGGAGTCAACGAGGTGGCGACCCCCGCCGCGAAGAGCAGGGCCAGCGCACGGAACGGCTGCTCGGCGAGCGACCCGACGAGCGGGTCAGCGAGCATGGGCCCCGTAGCGACGCGCCACGTAGTCATCCAGGATCGTCAGGAACTCCGCGACGATCCGCTCGCCGCGCAACGTGGTGACCAGCCGACCGTCCACGAACACCGGCGCGACCGGATCCTCGAAGGTCCCGGGCAGCGAGATGCCGAGGTCGGCGTGCTTCGACTCACCCGGTCCGTTCACCACGCACCCCATCACGGCGACCTTCAGCTCCTCGACGCCCGGGTACTCGTCGCGCCACCGGCTCATCCGGTCGCGCAGGTAGCCCTCGATCTCCTCCGCCATCGACTGGAAGAAGGTGCTGGTGGTCCGACCGCATCCCGGGCACGAGGTGACCTGCGGGGTGAACGCGCGAAGCCCCAGCGATTGCAGCACCTGCTGCGCCACGCGCACCTCCTCCGCACGATCCCCCCCCGGCTGCGGTGTGAGCGAGACGCGGATCGTGTCGCCGATCCCTTCCTGCAGCAGGATGCCGAGCCCCAGCGCGCTGGCAACGATCCCCTTCATCCCGAGCCCGGCCTCGGTGAGCCCGAGATGCAGCGGCGCGTCAGTGCGGGCGGCGAGCATCCGGTACACATCCACCAGGTCCTGCACATTGGAGACCTTGGCGGAGAGGAGGATCCGGTCGTGTGCGAGACCGATCGCCTCCGCCTGCGCCGCCGAGCGGAGGGCGGACTCCACCATCGCCGCCATCATGACGTCGCGCGCGTCGAGCGGCTCCGTCGCCAGGGCGTTGGCATCCATCATCTCGGTGAGCAATTGCTGGTCGAGCGAGCCCCAGTTGACCCCGATCCGCACCGGCTTGTCGTTGGCGATCGCCACCTCGACGATGGCGCGGAAGTGCTCGTCGTGCCGCTTGCCGCCCACGTTGCCCGGGTTGATGCGGTACTTGGCCAGCGCCGCGGCGCACGCCGGGTGGCGCGTGAGCAGCAAGTGCCCGTTGTAGTGGAAGTCGCCGACGATCGGCACCGTGACCCCGACGCGCGCCAGCCCCTCGACGATGTGGGGCACCGCCGCGGCCGAGGCCTCATTGTTGACGGTGACCCGCACAATCTCGCTGCCGGCACGGGCCAGCTCGGCCACCTGCTGGATCGTTGCCGGGATGTCGGCGGTGTCGGTGTTGGTCATCGACTGGACCACCACCGGATGGGCGGCCCCGACGGCGACCCCGCCGACGCGGACCGTGGGCGTGAGTCGCCGGGTGATCATCGGCACGCGGGAGTCCTCAGGCGAGGCCGAGTTGCGAGACGAAGCGGTGCCACTCGTTGGGCGCCACCGACCCGTCCAGCCGCAGCGGCTCGAGCGCCGCCATGATCTCGGCCCGGGTACCGGCGATCTGCCGATCACGGAGCTCCTGAATCATGCGCGAGAACTTGTGCTCGTACTCGGACGGCGTCAGTTCCCCCGCCTTGTGCATCCGGCACACCTTCAGAAGCTCCTCGGCGGCACGGGCCGGAGCGATGGCGGTCAGCTTGTTGTCGGACATTGAGACTCCAGTTGGGGTGCGGCGGGAAAGATATACGGCGACGGACGCAGGGCGAACGGCAGCACGGGTCGACGCCCTATGGAGACTGCGTGATCGTATGGGCCCAGACCCCGGTGACCGGATCCACCGCGGCACTTGGCACCGGGACCGTGAGACTCGGCCCCACCTTGTTGACGTCGGTCCGGCCGTAGAGCACCAGGGTGGACGCCGGGGACAACACCCACAGCCCGTACCCCCGATTCGCCTGCCCGTTCGATGCCGCCACGCACGGGCACGGTACCGCACTGAAACGGACCGGGAAGTCGATCACGGTGCTGGTGGCGGTATTGGTCAGCACCGGATCGAAGTATCGCCGCCCGTCGGAGAGGGTGGCCGTGATCTCGAGCAACTCAGTCCCTTGCGGGGCCTGGATCGTCGGGAAGGAGTCGGAGACCAGCTCGCCGAGGGTGAAGAACTGATCGATGGGTGGAATCAGCGCCCAGGAGAGGCGGGCCGGGCGATCCTTGGGGACCGCCAGCTCGAGCGTGCCGGTGGCGGGCACGATCGCGCGCGAATTGCCGTCAATCAGCACCTCTGCCGGATAGGCCAGTCGGTTCTGGATCCGGACCACGGCGATCAACGCCGGCGGGGGTTGGACCACCACGATGGCGGTATCGCTCCGCCCCTCCGAGGTGGCCACGATACCGGTTCGGCCGAAGTTGACCCCCAGCACCGCACCGGACTGGCTGACGGTGGCCACGATGCCGTTGAGCGTGGTCCAGGTGACGGTCCGCCCGGTGAGCGCCTGCCCGTTGCCGTCCTCAACGCGCACGGTCAAGCTGCGCGTGGAATCCCGCTGCACCACGATGCTGTCGGGCGCGAGGACGACGCGCGACACCGCGGGGGGCGCGACCGTCACGATGGTCGTGGCCGATTTTCCCCCGGCCGTTGCCGTAATGGTGACTGGGCCGCCCGGCGCCACGGCGGTGATCACCCCGGTGCCCGACACGGTCACCACCTGCGCCGCAGCGCTGCTCCAGGCCACGACGATCCCGGCGAGCGTATCACCCTGCACGCCGATGGCGACCGCGATGAGCGCGGCCTGCCCACCCGGCTCGAGGGTCACGCTCGCCGGCGCGAGCACGACGCGGTCCACTCCGCTTGGCGGGGGGGGGGGAGGCGGTGGCGTCGGCCCGGTGGTCTCGCCCCCGCCGCATGCAGTCAGGAGGAGTACCACCGACATCCGGAGAGCGGAACGGCACATCATGAAGGACCCCATGCACCCCGCCCGCCGAAGGGAGATCCCTCGGCGGGCGGGGTCAAGCAAGTGAGCAGGTGCGATTACGGACGGGTGCGCGGCGCGCCCGGCTCGGTCCACTTGGGGCTGACAACGTCGGCCTGCTGCGGGCCCTCGTCGGCGCGCAGCACGTAACCATAGCCACCGCAGCCGAAGTAATCATCGATGCAGCCAGGGTTCGGCGAGCCGGGGAAGCCCAGGCCGGCAAACGCCGACTGCTCCGCCACCACGATCCGATCGACGATCCAGCCGCGAAGGTCATTGTCGATGTTATCCACGGTCCGGAAGCGGAACACCAGACGGCCGGTCTTCCCCTTGACCGAGCTCATCGGCAGGAAGGCGCTGAGGTACCCCGGCATGGCGTTGCCGGTGCCGCCATCCATGATCCCGAGGAAGGTTTCCGTGCCGGAACCGGTCTCCTTGAAGAAGACTTCCTTGCGATCGTAGGAGCAGCAGTTCTCGGTATCCCAGGTGGTGCGGAAGCCAAGCACCGGCTCGATGGCCCCGAGCGGGACGAAGAACTCAGGCGAGGTCAGATCGCCGGAATTCGCGCCGCCGGTCTGGAAGTCACCCGTGGCCGGCGAGCCGTACCACCACGCCTTGGTCCCCTCGTCGGGGGCGGGGAGGCAGGTGGCCACGCTGGTGTTGCAGATCGGGATGAGGGCGCTGAGGTTCCACAGCCCGGTCGTGTTCCAGCCTGTGGCCGACTCGGCGTTGTCGGAGAAGTAAATCCCCTTCACGTAGGTCACGTTCACCGTGACCGGCGAGTTGCGCGTGCCCGGGACCCGCACCGTGAACGACCCGCTGTAGACGCCGACCGGCAGGTTGTTCGGCACGATGCGGCCGTCAACGTTGGCGCTGAGTCCGGTGATCACGAACGAGACGTTGAACCAGCCGCCCGTGCCGCCATTGTAGCGCATCGGCGAGAGTTGGATGCCGGTCTGCGGAATCAGGGCGGCCTGATTGAACGCGATGATCCGGCGCGGCGCCGGGAGCGGCCCGGCCGGGTTGGCCTGGATGAAAGTCATCGAGCCAGGCGTGAGCGTGAGTTGGAGGACGTCGGCCGAATTGGCCTGATCCGGCGAGGTGACGGCGGGCTGCTCGGACTCCGAGGCACAGGCCCCGAGCACCAGGGCGGCAGCGCAGGCCGACCACAGGCGGCGTGAAGACGAACGGATCAGGCTCACGGAATTCCTCCAGCAGGAGATGTCAGGCATGGGACTGGGGCGCCCTTCCGGGCGGTGCACGAACGACGAATGTGGCGAATCGCCATAAAGATGCATCAATGTGAGAGCATCGGCAAGACGGCAAGTTCCCCGGAGCCCCCCGTGCCGCGATCAGTTGACCGGCAAACGATCCTTCACTTCGCACCCGGTCCGGCGGTTCGAGTCGGCCAAGCCGCTGATCTTCCACCCCTGGCCCGTCCGCACCACATGGAAGGCGTTCACCCCGCAGTGGGAGAACTGCTCCCCCGCGTGAAAGGTGAAGAAGGTCCACACGGTCGCCAGCCCGGCATCTTCGCGGATGTCGGCGTCGTAGATCCGCTCGTTCCACGGCAGACCGGGCTGGCCGACGGCCGCCACGAACTGGTCGAGGGTGGTGTAGCGGTGCCCCTGCCCTGGCGCTGCGGGGCGGGAAAACTGGGCGCCCGGCACGAAGGCCCCCCGAACCATGGCGGAGTCGTGCGCCTGCATGCCCCGGAAGAGGCTCAGAATCGGCGCGAGGATCGAGTCCTGGACGGCCGCTACCGGGTGGTGCTCGGCGTGCATGGCGTGATCCTGCGCGGTGAGTGGGACCGCGGCGAGGGCGGCGAGGGCGCAGCAGGCAAGCAGTGGGGATCGGCGCACGGACAACTCCAGGTTGGGGTCGGCTGGCCATACGGCACGCCCGGCGGGATGGTGTCAGCAGGGCTGCGCACCCCCGCGCGGGGGGACAGAGCGGACCGACCCATGCCACGCGATCGGTGTATTGTCCAATGATACGCGAGCGGCGCCACGCCGGCACTCGATCGTTCACTGTTCGCCGTTCGCCGTTCGCCGTTCTCTGTCAGGAGGAGCCCATCATGGAAGATCTCTCAGGCAAGGTTGCCCTCGTCACCGGCAGCACCAGGGGCATCGGGCTCGCCGTCGTCGAGTCGCTGGTCGCCGCTGGTGCCTCGGTCGTTGTCAGCGCGCGCACGGTCGCCGACGTGGAATCGGTCGCCGCCCGCCTGGGCCAAGGGGCGTCAGGCCGGGTGCTCGGCATTCCCGCCGATGTCGGTCAGTACATGGACTGTGAGCGCTTGGTGGCCGAGACGGTCGCGAAGCTCGGGCGGCTGGATATCCTGGTCAACAATGCTGGGTTGGGCATCTTCAAATCGATCGAGGAGATGCGCTGGGAGGAGTGGCGTCTGCAGATGGACGTGAACGTGGGGGGCATCTGGGCCTGCACCAAGGCCGCGGTGCCGCACCTCATGCTCGCGGCCAACGCGTGGGTGATCAACATCGGCTCGCTGGCCGGGCGCAACACCTTCGCGCAGGGCACCGGGTACAACGCCAGCAAGTTTGCGGTGGTGGGGATGACCGAGGCGATGATGCTCGATCTGCGGCAGCACGGGATCCGCTGCAGCCTCATCATGCCAGGCTCCGTCAACACCGACTTCGGGGGCGCCCACGAGGAGGGGCGCGGCTGGAAGCTTGAGGCGAGCGACTGCGCCCTCGCGGTCATGCAGTTGCTGCAGTACCCGGCCGGTGCGCATGTGAGCCGGGTCGAGATGCGGCCGGCCATGCCGGACAGCGGCAAATCGCGCCGCTAGCTCGCCGCCTCGGCCGGGGGCACGGCCACCGCGATCGTGCGCCACTTCCCCTGCCGAAACCGCAGCATCGAGAGGACGGCGCGCGACACGTGGCCGGCGAGGATGGCCAGCCAGACGTGGATCGGCTCGAGGGTGGCGAGCTGCCGGATGACCAGGCAGATCCCGATCGGGATGATGACCTGCGAGATGATCGAGATGTAGAGTGGACTCGTGGTGTCGCCGGTGCCCTGGAGCCCGCCGGTGTAGGCGAGTGCGACGGCGATGAAGATCCCCGACACGCTGAGCACGCGCAGCAACTGCACCCCGAGCTCGACGACCTCCGGCTGGTCCATGCCGAACACCGCCAGCAGCTGCCGCGGCAGGAACAGGAAGCACAGGCCGATCACCGCCGCGCCGCTGCCGGCATAGCGTGCGGCCACCCGTACCCCCAGCGCCGCCCGGTCAGGCTGGTGCGCGCCAAGATTCTGCCCCCCCACCACGGCGGCGGCGCCCATCAACCCCACCGCCGTCCACGTGATGAACGCGAAGAGCTGTGTGTACGACACGGCGTAGGCGGCCTGCGCCGCGGCGCTGGAGGCCAGCGAGCCGATGATGGACAGCAGCAACACCCCGCCGATGTTCATCGCCACGCCCTGGATCCCGGCGGGGAGGCCGAAGCGGAACAGCTCGCGGATGATCCCCCAGTCGGGTCGGTAGCCCATCCCCTTCGGGAACGAGACCACCCACCCGCCGTGCCACAGCCGCCAGACGCCGTACCCGCCGATCAACCCCGAGGCGATGACGGTGCCAATTGCCGCCCCGGCGGTGCCGTAGGCCGGGATGGGGCCAAGCCCGCGGATGAACACCACATTGAGGACGATGTTGGCGATCGTGAGCACGATGCCGAGCACCATCGGGGTGCGGGCGTCACCCGCCGACCGGAGTGCCCCCCCCAGCATGAAGAAGAGCAGCATCCCCAGACTGTACACGAACATGATCCGCAGGTACGGCAGCGCCTCGGCCTGCACCCCCGGGGCGGCGTTCACGAAATCGAGGAGCATCGGTGAGAGGAAATAGCCCGCCGGGGCCATGATGCAGAGTGACAGCGTCAGTGCGGTCAGGAACGCCTGGTAGACGGTGCGATCGGCGTTGAGCTCGTCACCCGCGCCCACGAAACGCGCGACGAGGACGCTCATCCCCGTGAAGAGCGACATGATGAACGCCACCACGACGATGAAGACTTGCGTCGACACCCCGATGGCGGCGTTGCCGCGGAAGCCGACGTAGTGCCCCACCATGATGTGGTCGACCATCCCCTGCAGCCCGCCGAGGACGTTGGTGATCATCGTGGGCCAGGCCAGCTTCCACACCGCCGCGGCGAGCGGCCCCTCGACGATGGAGCGGTCGTATTGACGTCCGGCACGTGCGGCGGGGGGCGGGTCGGGAATGACCAGCGGCGTGGTCGCCGCGTCGGCAGGGGTCTCTGGCACGCGGGGAATCTAGTCCGGGCCGCGCATCCCCACGCCCGGACACCGGATCACGGCTCGACCGTGACGGTCCAGGTCCCCAGCAGACGTGTTTCGGGATCGACGACCACCGCCCGCGGGGGCGAGGACACCGGCAGCGAGACGGTCACCGGCCTGCCTGGCGTCATCATCGCGGCACCGGCCTGCCGCGTCCCGTCAGCCAGCTCCACGACGAACTCGACCGGCACGGTGAACGGGTAGCCGGTGTCCTGCGGCGTGAGGGTGACCGTGGCGGTGCGCCCATCGGCCCCGGTACGCAAGCGCACGTCGAGGGATGGGAGGCCACCCTGCCGCAGCCACTGGTCCAGGAACCCGCCGAGCGGCTGGCCCGAGGCTTCTTCCATCGCGCGCTGGAAATCGGCCGTTGAAGCGTTGCGGTTGAAGTGCTCCCGATAGTAGGCCTTGACCCCGCGCCAGAACGCGTCATCGCCAACCAGCACCCGCAGCATGTGCAGCGTCCAGGCGCCTTTCTGGTAGGTCATGCCGGTGGTCACGTGGGCCATGTCGCGCAGGTCGGCATGGACCACGCGGTAGTCGGGTCGATCGAGATAGAACGTCCGGATCGTCTCCCTGCTCTGCTTGAGACCAGCCACGAAGTCGTCGCGGCCGCGCGCGTGCTCCCGGTAGAGCAGCGTGAAGTAGGTGGCGAACCCCTCGCTCAGCCACACGTCATCCCACGTGGCCTCGGTGACGGCATTCCCGAACCACTGATGCGCCACCTCGTGGATGATCACATTCTGCCAGGTGGTGGCGCGCGTGCCGCTCACCGAGCGCTCGCCATAGAGGATCGCGGTCGCGGCCTCCATCCCGCCGCCCACGGTTGGCGCGACGATGTTGGCCAGCTTCTCGTAGGCATACGGCCCCACCCGCCGGGTGTAGAAGTCCAGCACGTCACACGTCGGCTCGGCGAAGTCATGAAAGCCCGCATCGCGATCCTGACGATAGACCCACGTCTCGACGGCCACCCCCTGGCAGGTCCCGACGTGCTGCACCGCGAACTCCGCGATCCCCACGACAAAGAGCCACGTCGCGATCGGCACCGACTGCTTCCAGTGTGTGCGCCGCATCCCGTCCCCGAGGTCGGTCTCCTCGATGCGGAGCCCGTTCGATACCACCTGATACCGCGCGGGTGCGGTCACGATCATCTCGAGGGTGGCTTTGTCGCCGGGATGGTCCACGGTCGGCAGCCAGTGACGGGTGCGGTGGGGCCAATTGTCGCTGAAGATGGTCCGGTCGCCGTATTTGTTGGGCCCGAAGCGGAGCGCGTCGGCCGGGTGGCCGCGGTAGCTGATCCGCACGTGCACCAGCTCCCCCGGCACGGTGCGCCGGCCCAGCGAGACCAGCAGCTCCTCCCCCACATGGCGATAGCTGAGCGGCGCCTCGCCGAGGTGGACAGCGGTCACCTCCATCCCCCGCCCTGCGCGGTCGGCGGAGGCGCGGACGAGGTCGAGGCGCAGGGTGGAGTCGCCCCCCAGCAGATAGCGGGCGGAGATCGTCGCCTCGGCCCGTAGCGTATCATCCCGGTCGGTCACGAGGAGCGCGAAGCGGTAGTGCGCGATGTCGACGCGCGCTGGCGCGGCAGGCGTCTCGAGCGGACCGAGCAGCATCGCAAGTACCAGCGTGGCTGGGAGCAGGATGGAACACCTCCGGGAATGAGTGGGGCATGCGCCGCAGGGGCGCGTCCCTCGAGTCTACGCCAAAGGGGCCCCCGCCGCGAGTCGGAAGCCCCCCTGGGGTGCCACGGTGCCCGAGGTGCCCGTCAGCCACACTCGCTGTAGCCGCAGACATGGCACTTCATGCACCCTTCGGCAAACTCGAGTTGCGAGCCGCAGTCCGGGCAGGCCCCGGCGAGCGCCTCCTTCAGGCCGCCCATCAGGAGCTGCTCCCCCTCGCGGGTGATCGCCACCGATGGGGTCGGCACCGACTGCTCGGCGGTCATCGTCAGGAGTTCCTGCTGGATCCCCTGCTTGTCGGCCATGAAGCGCTCGAGCGCGATCCCCACGGCGTCCGGTACGGAGAGCACCTTGTTGGGGCCCATGCCGATCGCCCGGTCGGAGGAGATGCCGCGCAGCTGCCGGTAGACCTCCTTCATCGGGATCCCCGAGCGGAGCGCCAGCGAGACCACGCGTCCGATCGCCTCGACGTCGGCCATCAACGCCCCGCCGGCCTTGCCGAGCGACATGAAGACCTCGAACGGCTGACCCTTCTCGTCCTCGGTGATGGTCACGTACAGGTCGCCGAGCGGCGTCGGGATCCGGCGGGTCGAGCCCTTGAGCAGTTCCGGCCGCGACCGCTTCTGGCGGCGCTGCAGTGACTCGCTCTCGAGTTCGTGCACCATCTTGTGCAGCCGGGCGATCTCGGCCTGCGCCTCGCTGAGCTGGCCGGCCAGATCCGCCGCGACTTCGCGCGCCGTCGGCTCGTCCGCCTCCGCGCCGCTCCGGGAGCCGAGATCGAGGTCGGCCCGGGCCTCGGACCGGCCGGACTTGGTCGCGTCCTCGGCCACCTTCTTGGCGGTCGAGCCGGTCGAGAGGACCTGGAAGTCGCGTGAGCCGTCACGGTAGACCGTGACACCCTTGCACCCGAGCTCGAAGGCCATCAGATAGATCTGCTCGACGTACGCCTCGCTGGCATCGTTGGCGAAGTTGCAGGTCTTGCTGATGGCGGAGTCGTTGTGCTCCTGGAATGCCGCCTGCATCCGGATGTGCCACTCCGGGGCGATGTGGTTGGCGGTGACAAAGACGCGCTGCCACTTGGCGGGCACCTCGTCGAGCGTGATGTTGCCGACTTCGGCGATGCGGCGCATCAGCTCCTCGGAGTGCCAGCCCTCGCGCCGGGCGATGGCAAGGAAGTCCTCGTTGACGTCGGGCATGAGCACGCCGGCCTGATTGCGCATGAACGCCACGGCGAAGAGCGGCTCGATGCCCGACGAGCAGCCGGCGATGATCGAGATCGTCCCGGTGGGCGCCACCGTGGTGACGTTGCAGTTGCGCAGCTTCCGCATCGGGCGGATCCGCTCGCCCTCGGCATCGCGGGCACAGGTCGCGTCGGGGCCCCAGATGCTCGGCTCCCACTCCGGGAAGGTGCCGCGGATCGTGGCGAGACGCTCCGATTCGTTCTTGGCCTCGTCGTCGACGAACTGCTGGAGCTCCCGGCCAAGCTCGACCGCCTCGGCCGAGTCGTAGGGGAGCCCCAGGCGGATGAAGAGATCGGCGAGCCCCATCACCCCGAGGCCGATGCGCCGGATCCGCTGGGCGAGATCGGTGATCTCGGGGAGCGGGTAGGCATTGGCATCGATCACGTTCTCGAGGAAGTGCGTGGTGAGGTGCACCACCTGCCGCAGGCGATCCCAGTCCACACCGCCGTCGCGCACGAACTGCCCGAGATTGATCGAGCCGAGGTTGCAGACGTCGTAGGGGAGCAGCGGCTGCTCGCCACACGGGTTGGTCGCCTCGTAGGCGCCGAGATGCGGGACCGGGTTGAAGTGGTTGGCGCGGTCGATGAAGAAGATGCCC
>JBBQQJ010000086.1:0-11292 GCA_038216165.1 Gemmatimonadales bacterium
CGTGGTGCGAGCGCACGAAGGAGATGACCTCGCGCAGGTGGGTCAGCGGCGCCAGAATCTGCGCCCCGATCGTCACGTGCGTCTTGACGTGCTCGAACTCCTCCTCCGACAGCGGGCCGTGCTTGGCGAGCACCGACTCGCGGATGCCGATCTTGCCGATGTCGTGCAGACGGCCGGCGGTGCGGACCAGCTCCACCTGCTCGTCGGTGAGGCCCATCTCGGCCGCCACGGAGGCCGAGAGGTCGGCGACCCGGGCCGAGTGGCCCCGGAGGTACGGATCCTTGGCCTCGAGGGCATTGACGAGGGCCTCGAGGGTGGCCACCGAGATGCGCTCGAGGTTGCCGCGCTCGCGTCGCAGCTCGGCCCCGCGCTGCACGATTTCCTGCTTGAGCCAGGCCTGGGTCTCGGCCTGTTCCAGCATGTCACGGCGCCGGGCGATGGCGCGCCCGATGGCGCGCTCAAGGTCTGGCAGGTCCACCGGCTTGACCAGGTAGTCCATCGCGCCCCGCTGCATGCAGAGCGCCGCGGCATGGGCGTCATTCAGGGCCGTGAGCATCAGGATCGCCGCGTGCGGCTCCAGCTCGAGCAGCATCGGCACCAGATCGAGTCCGGAGGCGTCGGGGAGGCGCACGTCGAGGAGGATGCAGGCCACCTTGTGCCGCCGCACCTCGGCGAGCGCCTCGGCCGCCGTCGAGGCCATCAGGGTCTCGTGCCCGAGACCCACCAGAAAACGGGTCAGGGCGCCGCGGATCGGTTCCTCGTCGTCGATCACCAGTGTGGTCAGCAGCGCGGGTTCGGCGGGGGATCGATCAGAAAATGGATCGGGCATGGGGGACTCCAGTGGTCGGTCGCTCGGCGCGGCCCCGAATACTAGCCGTTGGGCCCCGAGGTGTGAACAGGTCAGCCGCACCCAAATGAAACCCACGGTCTGACCCGGCGTAGATTGATTTTGTCTTCGGCTCCGACGCCATCCGGTCCGGCGCGGTTCTATTCACCCAGCATGAGGTCACCAGATGCCCAGTATCGGTCTGCTTGCCGCTTCTGCCCTGCTCCTTGCGTCGGCCCCCACGGGGTCCCCGGACGCTGCGCCGCGGCGCGACGCCGCCCAATTCGGCCGTGCCGTCGTGCTCCTCGGCGACCAGGCCCTGGTTGGGGAGCCCGCCGGGGGCACCGGTGCGGTGCACCTCTACCGCCGAATTGGCGGGGCGTGGCAGCCCGGCGGCCAGCTCGCCGCCACCGACCTCCCCGAGCGGGCACAGTTCGGCACGGCGCTGGCGGCGGCCGGGACCACGCTCTTCGTGAGCCACGCGGCCGACAGCTCGCGCGGCGGGGTGCGGATCTATGCCCGTGCTGCGAACGGCACCTGGGCCGAAGCCGGGAGCCTGCCCGGCTCGCCGGCGTCCCGCGCGCTCTTCGGCAGCGCCATGGCGATCCAGGGCGATTGGGCCTTCGTCGGCGCGCCAGGGGTCGTCGGCGGCGGCGCGGTGCATGTCTACCGCCGCGCGGCTGGCCGGTGGACCGAGGCCGGGACCCTCCCCGCCGCCGAGCTGGTCAATGGTGATCGCTTCGGCAGTGCCATCGCGGTTGATGCTGACCGGGTGGCGGTGAGCGCTCCGGGCCGCGGGACGAACAAGGGTGCCATCTACCTGTTCCGCCGTGGGGCGGACGGGACGTGGAGCCAGGAGGCGATGGTGCAGGGCCGTCGGACGGCGGCCAACTTCCGCCTCGGCACCACCTTGGTGCTCGCCGGCACCCGGCTCTGGGCTGGCGCGCCGAACGCCAATTCCTTCTCGGGTGTGGTGGTGGCGTTCGAGCGCAACGCCTCCGGGGAGTGGACCGAGGGGGCGACGCTGTCGCCGTTCGAAGCGGGGGCCAACCAGTTCGGTGCCGCGCTCGGGCTGGTCGAGGGCGAACTCTGGATCGGTGCGCCGTTCAGCGACAACCGCGAGGGGCGGGTCTACCGGGTCGGCATGGATGCCAAGGGGAACTACACCTCGCTGACCAAGCTGGCGGCGGATGGCCTGGAGGTCGGCTCGCTGTTTGGTGGCGTGATCGCGGCCGAGGGGACCACCGTGGCGGTGGGGATGCCGGGTGATGCCGGCGGCCTCGGCACCGTGGTCTTCCTGTCGCGCACCCCGCAGGGGGCCTGGGTGACACGCAGCAGTGTCTATCCCACGGCGGAGTCGCCCTATACCGCGATCACCGGTAGTGAGAAGATCTGCGGCACCGACGGCAAGGTGGACCAGTTCGAGTGCGGCTCGACGGGGCTGCTCGCCTTCCTCCCGATCGCCGACATCGGCGGCAAGCGTGGTACCCGCCTCAACGACAGCTGGGGGTGGACCGACCCGCAGTCCGGGCGCGAGTACGCCATCATCGGGCGGACTGACGGGACCTCGTTCGTGGACGTGTCGAATCCGAGCGCCCCGCGCTACCTCGGCGACCTCCCGAAGACCGAGGGCACGCCGTCGGCGGCCTGGCGCGACATGAAGGTCTACAAGGATCACGTCTACATCGTGGCCGACAACGCCGGGCAGCATGGGATGCAGGTGTTCGACCTGACCCGCTTGCGCACGGTGCGTGCGCCGCAGACCTTCACCGCTGACACCCGCTACACCGGCATCGCGTCTGCGCACAACATCGTGATCAACGAGGGGACCGGCTATGCCTACGCGGTCGGCAGCTCGGGGGGTGGCGAGACCTGCGGCGGCGGCCTCCACATGATCGACATCCGTCAGCCGGCGAGCCCGACCTTTGCCGGGTGTTTCTCGGATCCGCTGACCGGGATGGCCAAGACCGGCTATTCGCACGACGCCCAGTGCGTGGTCTACCGCGGCCCGGACACCACGTATCAGGGCCGGGAGATCTGCATCGGCTCCAACGAGACGGCGATCAGCGTGGCCGACGTGACCGACAAGGCGGCGCCGGTGGCCGTCTCCCGCGCCAGCTACCCGAACGTGGCGTACGCCCACCAGGCGTGGCTCACCGAGGATCATCGCTACCTGTATCTTGGCGATGAGCTCGACGAGGGGAGCGGCCAGGGCGAGGCGGGGAAGGGCACGCGCACGCTGGTGTGGGACCTGACGGATCTGGACGACCCGATCCTCGTCAAGGAGCATATCGGTGCGCGCCGCGCGACCGACCACAACCTGTACGTGAAGGGCAACCGGATGTACCAGGCCAACTACTCGGCCGGGCTGCGGATCCTCGACATCACCGACCCGAAGAACCCGCGCGAGGTGGGCTACTTCGACACCAGCCCGGGCGAGGACACGCCGGCGATGAACGGGGCGTGGAGCAACTATCCGTTCTTCAAGAGCGGCACCATCGTGATCAGCTCGATCGGCGAGGGGCTCTTCCTCGTGCGGGATCG
This sequence comes from Gemmatimonadales bacterium, assembly GCA_038216165.1. Lineage (GTDB taxonomy): Bacteria > Gemmatimonadota > Gemmatimonadetes > Gemmatimonadales > GWC2-71-9 > Palsa-1233. The sequence goes on from JBBQQJ010000086.1 coordinate 3,371, forward strand.
CACGCAGGTGGTGCCATGATCCGGTTGCGGTGGCTGGCGGCGACCCTCGTGGTCGCCGCATGTGGTGGTCGTGCCGGGGCGCCGGGCGCCTCGCCGGCCGCCCGGGCCGCCGACAAGCTGTACGTGGTGAATCAGGGGGGGGCATCGATCACGGTGGTGGACCAGCGCCGCCTCGCGGTGGACACCGTGCTCGACCTCCGCGCCATGGGCTTCAGCGTCAACGCGAAGCCGCACCACGTGGCGGTCGAACCCGACGGCTCGGCGTGGTACGTCTCGCTGATCGGCGACGGCCGGGTGCTCAAGTTCGACCGCGGCAACCGGCTGCTGGGCCAGGTGCCGCTCGAGACGCCGGGACTGCTCGCGATCGACCCGGTGCACGACTCGCTCTACGTCGGCCGCTCCATGACGGCCGTCAATCCGCCGAAGGCCCTCGGGGTCATCACCCGCTCCACCTTCCGCCTGGTGGATGAGCAGGAGGTCCTCGTGCCGCGGCCCCACGCGCTCGCCGTCACGCGCGATGGACGGTGGGTGCACGCCGCCTCGCTGGCCGAAAACCGGTTCGCCTCGGTCGAGACGGCCACAGGCCGCGTGACGATCACCGACATCCCCGGCGCCGCACGCTCCCTGGTGCAGTTCACGGTCAGTCCAGATGGGCGCACGATGGTGGCCGGCGGGGAACTCTCCAACACCCTCTTTTTCTTCGACCTCACGGCGCGGCCACCGCTGCCGCCGGTGCGCGAGGTGCCCGTGGGTGCCAAGCCGTGGGATCCCGTTTTTTCCCCCGATGGGCGCACCCTCTACGTGACGCTGCTGGCCGACAACGCGGTGGCCGTGGTGGACGTGGCGACCGCGACGGTGCGGCGCACCTTCACGGGCACGCTGGCCCAGCCCTACGGCGCCGTGCTGCGGCGCGACGGGCAGGTGCTGTTCGTGGTCAACCAGAACTCCGGCGCCGGCAAGCCCGGCGAGAGCGGGCACGCCATGCACGGGATGGCCGCCACCACCGATGGCTGGCTCACCATGATCGACACGCGCACGGGCGAGGTACTCGGGACCCTGATGCTCGGGGCCGGGCCGACCGGTGCCGGGGCGGCGTGGGGGCGATGACCCTCGCGCGCGCCCTGCCGGCGCTCGCCCTCCTCCTCCTCGGTGCCCCCCCCCTCACGGCGCAAGGTGCCCCCACGGCAGGGGGCTTCGTGCGACAGACCGCGGGGATGCCGGTGCACGACGCGGCCGGTGTCCCGCTGCTCGCCCCCTGGCTCGGCGGCTTCAACCTGCCGCGCCCCCAGCTGCTCGACCTCGACGGCGATGGCGTACTCGACCTCTTCGTGCAGGAATCCCGCGACGACCTGATCCACTTCGTGCAGGACGGCGCGAGCTGGCGCTGGCGCACTGATCGCTACCAGGAGCTGGCGATCGGCGAGTGGTTCCGCTTTGCCGACCTCGATGGCGACGGCGATCTCGATCTCCTCGGCGAGGCGCCGATCGGTTACATCCGCGCGTGGCGCAATGACCCGACCGAGGCCGGGCCGCGCTTCGTGCCGGTGATCGACTCGCTCCGGGACCTGCACGGCACGCCAATTTTTGCCGACCCGCAGAACATCCTCAACGTGGTGGACATCGACTGCAATGGCCGGCTCGATCTCTTCCTCGGTCGCGTGGCCGGCCACGTCGACCGCTACGAACAGGTGGGGCGCGACAGTCTGGGTTTCCCCATCTTCGCCCTGCTCGAAGAGCGCTGGCAGGACATCGAGATCCTCGGGCCGGTGCCGGGGCAGAGCGAGAGCTTCCGCGGCGGACCCACCATGCGTCATGGCGCCAACACGATGGCGTTCGGCGACATCGATGGCGACGGCGACCTCGATCTGTTGTGGGGCGACTTCTTCGAAGCCGGCCTCCTGCTGATCCGGAACGACGGCAGCTGCGCGCGGCCCTCCCTGCGCGGCGCCCCGACCCGTTTCCCGGTCGGCCATGCCGTACTCACCAGCGGCTACAACGCCCCGGCGGTGGGCGACGTCGACCACGACGGGCGTCTCGATGTGGTGGTCGGAGTGATCGGTGGGGCCTACCAGCCCAACACCACGGCAGTGGAGAACCTCTACCTCCTCACCCAGCCGGTGGCCGACACCTTCCAGCTCGTGACCCGACGGCTGATCACGATGCTCGACGTCGGGGCGGAAAGCGCGCCGGCACTGGCCGATCTCGATGCCGACGGCGACCTCGACCTGCTGGTGGCGAACAAGATTGCCCCCACCGAGGACACCACCTCCACCATCACCTGGTACGAGAACACTGGAACCGCCACCGCGCCGGCGTTCCGGGAGCGCGAAGTGCTGCCGATTCGCGGCGCGTTCCATTGGGCGCCCGCCGTGGTGGACCTCGATGGCGACGGCCTGCTCGACCTCGTGCTCGGGACCTGGACCGATCGGGTCCAGTGGTGGCGCAATGTTGGAACGGCCACGGCCCCGCGGTGGACGGTGGCCGACAGCGCGCTCGTCACCCTCACGCGCGGCAGCAACACCACGCCCACCCTCGCAGACCTCGATGGGGACGGTCTGCTCGACCTGATCGTCGGCGAGGCCTCGGGTCAGCTCAACCTCTACCTGCACAACGGGACGGCCACCGCACCGGCGTTCGTGCTGGTGAGCGACACCTTCGGCGATATCGACGTCGGGCGCCGCAGCGCCCCCCTGTTGGTGGATCTCGACGGCACTGGCCGGCCGGATCTGCTCATTGGCGGGGAGGACGGCACTGTGCAACGGTGGCGGAATGTCGGTGTCGCCGGCGAGATCCGCTTTGCGCTCGATCCCGGATTTGTCCTGCGCGGCGATCGCAACGCCATGCCGGCCGCGGGCGTCCTCTGGGGAGGTGGCCGGCTCGACCTGCTCCTTGGCGGGGCCGGCGGCGGCGTGCGTTGGTTCCAGCGTGCACCGTCGCAACCCTGAATTTCGCCGCACCGCCTGTCCAGACATAGATTGCGTGCTTCCCCACCCACCGAGCCCGCGTTCGGCTGTTTTCCCTCCAGGAGGTTCCACATGACACGCCAGCGTGTCCTCGCCGGAGCGGTCGCCTTGACCGCCATGCTGTTCGCCCCGCCCCTCACCGCCGCCGAGGCGCCTGCCGCGGTGGCCCCGGCCCCTGCGGCCCTGGCCGCCTTCGGCCGTGCCGTGGCGATCGCGGGTGATCATGCCTTCATCGGGGAACCCGGCGGCCGCGGCGACGGAGGGAAGGTCTGGGTCTACCAGCGTGTCGGCACGACCTGGCGTCAGGTCGCCACCATCAACGCCCCGGCGGGCGCGGAGCAGGGCTTCGGCACGGCCGTGGCCTCGGATGGTACGACCCTGCTGGTGGGCCAGGTGTTCGCTGTCGCCATGGGGCGGCAGCCGGGTGCGGCGGCGGGTGAGGCGCCGCCGCAGCCCACGGGCACAGTGCACGTGTATCGCCGCGGCGCCAATGGCGCCTGGGCGTCGGCGGGCACGATCCCCGGCGCGGCCCCTGGCGCACGCTTCGGCTCCACCATCGTGCTGGCGGGTGACCACGCCTATATCGGCGCCCCCGGCGCCAATCTGGTGACGGTCTTCCGCCGCGGCGCGGCCGGCTGGACGGCGTCCGGTTCGATCACCAGCATGGGTCTCGCCGCCGATGACGCGTTCGGCGCGGCGATCTCGGTGGAGGGCGATCGCGTGGCGGTGGGTGCCCCCGGGCGCGACGGCAGTGGTACGGTGTACCTGTTTGCGCGCGGCACGGACGGCAGCTTTGCGCCCGAGGGCGCGGCGCTCTCGAGCCGCCGGAGCTCCGACAATGCGCAGTTTGGTGCGACCGTCCTGCTCAGCGGCGCCCACCTGATGGTGGGGGCGCCAGGGGCCAACTTCGTGGCGGTGCGCGCCGACACGGCGGCGGCCCCGGCCACTCCGAACCAACGACGCTTCGGACCGCCGCCGGGCGTCGGCATGGTGGTCACCTTTGCGCGCGCCGCCTCGGGGGCGTGGGTGGAAGCGGGGATCCTCACCCCGTTTGACCTGCCGGTCACCGCCGCGTTTGGTGCGGCGATCGCCCGGAGCGGCAACGAGCTCTGGATCGGGGCGCCGGCGGCCGACGCCTCGGCGGGCCGGATCTACCGGGCGTCACTCGACGCGACGGGGCAGGTCACGGGGATGGCGCAGTTGGCGGTTGATGCCAAGACGGGGCGGGGCTCGCAGCTCGGGGCGACCTTTGCCGTGGCCGGTGATCAGGCCGTGATCGGGATGCCCGGCGACGTCGGCGGCCTCGGCACGGTGGTCTTTCTCGGGCGGGGGGCTGACGGCCGCTGGACCACCCAGGGGACGGCCTACCCGCCGGTCACCGACAAGTTTGCGGCGGTGACGGGCAAGGAAGTGCTCTGCGACGCGAGCGGCAAGACCGGTGACTTCCCGTGTGGCAACACCGGCCTCCTCTCCTTCCTGCCGATCTCCCAGGTGGGCGGCGGGCGTGGTTCGCAGATGAGCGACAACTGGGGTTGGACCGACCCGGAGACCAAGCGTGAGTACGCGCTGGCCGGCCGCAACGACGGCACCGGCTTCGTCGACATCACCGACCCGACCCGGCCGCGCTACCTCGGCAATCTGCCGCTGACCCCCGGCGCGAATCCGGCGGCGTGGCGCGACATCAAGGTGTACAAGAACCACGCGTACGTCGTGGCCGACGGCGCGGGCCCGCACGGGATGCAGGTGTTCGACCTGACGCGGCTCCGCACCGTCACGACGCCCCAGGAATTCGAGCCCGACGCGATGTATCGCCGCATCAACAGTGCGCACAACATCGTGATCAACGAGGAGACGGGCTACGCCTACTCCGTCGGCAGTTCGAACGGCGGCGAGACCTGCGGTGGCGGGTTGCACATGATCGACATCCGCGAGCCGATGAATCCGATCTTCGCGGGCGGCGGGGCGGACGGGATCACGGGGCGCCGCGGCACCGGCTACTCGCACGACGCCCAGTGCGTCACCTACCGCGGCCCCGACACCAAATACACCGGCCGCGAGATCTGCATCGGCTCCAACGAGACCGCGATCAGCATCGCTGACGTCACCGAGAAGGCCAAGCCGATCCAGATTGCGACGGCAAGCTACCCCTTCGTTTCCTACGCCCACCAAGGGTGGCTCACCGAGGATCATCGCTACTTCTACCTCGACGACGAGGGCGACGAGATCGCCGCGCAGAGCGACACCACCGGCCGCAACATGGCGGCCCGCGGCACCCGGACGATGGTCTATGACCTCGCCGACCTCGACGACCCGGTCCTGGTGAAGGAGTACATCGGCACGGTGCGCTCCTCCGATCACAACCTGTACGTCAAGGGCAACAAGCTCTACATGGCGAACTACGGGTCGGGATTGCGCATCGTGGACATCTCGGATCCGGTCAATCCGCGCGAGGTGGCCTACATGGACACGTTCCCGGACGACGAGAACGAACCGCGGATGGACGGCGCCTGGAGCACCTACCCCTACTTCCCGAGCGGGACGATCATCGTCACGAGCGTGAGCGAGGGACTCTTCATGATCCGTGACCGGAGCCAGCCGATTCCGTGAGGTATCCGTCCCGACTCCGGAGGGCGGCGCTCGCCGCCCTCCTGCTCCCGGCCTGTGCGCATGCACAGGCCGGTGGCGCGCCCGCCACCGGCGGCCCGCGGCCGATGGTGGCGCACGTGGCGCCGTTTCCCGTGCAGGACCGCGCCGGTGTCCCCTACCCGGCCCCGTTCCTCGGCGGCTTCGATGTGCCCAGACCCCAGCTGGTGGACATTGACGGCGACGGTGACCTCGACCTCTTCGTGCAGGAGCGCACCGGCGAGGTGATTTTTTTCGAGCACGTCGCCGGGGCGCTCACCTGGCGCACCGACCGCTATCACGACCTCGACGTGGGGGAGTGGTATCGCTTCGTGGACCTCGACGGCGACGGCCGACTCGACCTGCTCGGCGAGGCGCGGTTTTCCTACATCCGTGCCTGGCGCAACACTGGCACCCGGGCCGCGCCGGCCTTCACCCTCGCGGCCGACACGCTGCGCGATGCCGACGGTGCGCCGCTCTTCGCCGACCGGCAGAACATCCTCAACCTCGTCGACATCGACGCCGACGGGCAGCTCGACCTCTTCGTCGGTCGGGTAAGCGGCCACGTCGATCGCTATGAGGCGATCGAGAACGGTCCCGACGGCCTCCCGCGGTTCCGGCTGACGGCCGAACGCTGGGAGGGGATCGAGATCCTCGGCCCGGTGCCCGGCGCCGACCTGGGGGGGGCACCGAACCGTGGCACGCTCCACGGCGCCAACACGATGGCCTTCGGCGACGTCGATGGCGATGGCGACCTCGACCTGTTCTGGGGCGATTTCTTCGAACCGGGCATCCTGGTGATCGAGAACATCGGCGATGCCCGCTCACCCAATTTCCGCTCACCGCCCAGGCAGTTCCCGCCGGGGAGCCCGATCCTCACCACCGGCTACAACGCCCCCGCCCCGGGTGATCTCGACGGTGACGGCCGCCTCGACCTCGTCCTCGGCGTGATCGGCGGCGCCTACCAGCCCTCGCGTTCGGGCCAGGAAAACCTGTACCACCTCCGCCAGCGCGCCGACCACCAATGGGAACAGGTCACCTCCCGCCTGATCCCGATGATTGACGTGGGCAGCGAGAGCACGCCGGTGCTCGCCGACCTGGACTCCGACGGCGACCTTGACCTCCTCATCGGCCACAAGATCGACCCGGCGGATTTCCTGACCGCCCGCATCACGCGCTACGAGAACATCGGCAGTTCCACCGCGCCGGTGTTCCGTGAGCGCGGAACGATCGGCCTCGATGGCGAGTTCCACCTCTCGCCGGCGGTGGTGGACCTCGACGGCGACGGCCTGCTGGATATCGTGGCCGGCACCTGGCGCGACGTGGTCCAGTTCTGGCGCAACATCGGCACGCGGAGCGTGCCGCGCTGGGAACTCGCCGACTCGATGCTGGTGCAGATCACCCGCGGCAGCAACACCACGCCGGCGCTGGCCGACATCGATGGCGATGGACTGCTTGATATGGTCGTCGGCGAGTCCTCCGGCCAGCTCAACCTCTACCGCAATGTCGGCTCCACCATCGCCCCGCGGTTCGAGTTGGTGAGCGACAATTTCCAGGACATCGACGTCGGACGCCGGAGCGCCCCGACCTTTGCCGATGTGGATGGCGATGGCAGGCCGGACCTGGTGGTGGGCTCGGAGGAGGGGATGGTGTGGCTGTGGCGGAACGTGAGCACGCCGGGCGCCTTCCGCTTCGCGCGGGACGACCGATTCGCGGTGCAGGCCGATCACTACAGCGCACCGACCCTCGGCGACCTCGACGGCGACGGCCGACTGGAGATGCTCACCGGCGCGGTGAGCGGCGGGTTGCGGTACTGGAAGTGATCGGCGAACGGCGAACAGCGCTGGGATGACCGGTGGGGCGGCACCGGCGGGGCGCGCCGCGCGCCGTCACCCCACAAACTCGACCTGCACCGCCTTCGGGATCAGTCCCGCCTCGGCGGCGCGGTCGAGCAGGTGCTGCACCGCCGCGCGGCCGCGTGCGCCGTAGTCCACGGTCCAGTCGTTGACGTACATCCCCACGAACTCGTCGGTGCGCGCGTCGCCAATGCCGCGATTGTAGCGCGACGCGTGTTGCAGCGCGTCGGCGCGGTGCTCGAGCGAGTAGACGATGCTCGCCTTGAGGTCGCGGGCGACCTGGGCCGTCACCTCGGCGCCGAGGTCGCGGCGCACCACGTTGCCCCCGAGCGGGAGCGGCAGGCCGGTCTCGCCGAGCCACCATTCACCCATGTCGGCCCAGAGATGGAAGCCATCATCGGCGTAGGTGAGCTGCCCTTCGTGAATGATCAGCCCCAGGTCCACTTCCCCCGCCTTGACGGCGGCTTCGATGGCATCGAAC
>JBBQQJ010000087.1:0-11268 GCA_038216165.1 Gemmatimonadales bacterium
GCCGCCAGGTAGACCTCCTGTGCAACGTCATTCGCCAGCTCGGTGTCCCGCAGGATGGCAGCGGCAATCGAGGCCACGGTGGTGCGGGTGGCGTCCACCAGGCGGCCGAACGCGCGGGCGTCGCCGGCCGCCGCCGCCCGCACGTCGCCCTCCAGGCGAAGCGCCAGCGCCGATCCACTCACCGGTGTGTCGTCAGGAACTGGTCCATGGTGGTGTGCAGGAAGTCAGGGTCATCGTACATGATGAAGTGCCGTGCATTCGCGGCCACCGCGAGGCGGGCGTCGGGAATGCCCGACAACTGGGCCCGGTAGCGCGCCGCCATCCCCTCGATCGCCGAGGGGGGGGCACCCGCCCCGCCCATGAAGAGGAGGACGGGCGTGCGGATCGCGGAGAGCTTGGGGCGAAGATCCGTCGTGAGCATCTCGGCCAGCGCCCGGCCCGCGGTGGCCGGATCGGAGTTCCGGCCCCATGCCGAGATCCGTTGCACGTACGCGGTATCGGTCACCATGCCCATGGCAGCCTGTCGCGCCTGCGCCTCCATGTGCTCCGCGGTGAGGGTCGCGTAGAGGCCCCGCAGCTGCGCCGCCTGCACGGCCATGGTCGCCTCCGTGGCGGTGGTGTCACCCAGCGCCACGAGGAAGGGCACGCCATCCACCGCCACTACCGGCCCCACGAGCTCCGGCGCCGCGGCGGCGATGGCAAAGACGAGGAAGCCGCCCAGGCTGTGCCCCACCAGCACGGGGCGCTCAAAATGACGGGTGCGAATGTAGTCGATGATGGCGTCGCGCACGGTGGAGAGGAAGGGGCCGTTCGCCAGCGGCGGCTCCCCGGCAAACCCTGCCAGCGTGAGGACATGGGTCTCGTAGCGATCGCCGAAATGTGCCACCGTGCCGTCCCACACCTCCCCGGCGGACGTCATCCCGGGGATGAGGATCATAGGGCGACCGGTCCCGCGCACCTCGACGGTGAAGGGGGCGGGCGTCGGAGCTTGAGCCGCGGCCGGGGCGGTCAGAACGGTCAGGACCGCCAGCAGGGTGCGCAACGTCATTGAGGTGCCTCCAGGTCAGGGTGGGCCCGTCGATGTGGGGGCCTCTACCTACTCTGTAGCCGGTGGACCGGAAAAGGTGACATCGGCTCGGCCGCTGGAGTGGCTGTCCGGGAATCGCAGCAGCCCGTCGATTCAAGGGGTCGCTTGCTGCGCCGCCAGCTTCTCTTCGAAGCCCGCGCGAGCGCCCTCCGCGTATGCCCGACACAGCGCAGGATCAATGAGCGCATTCGCCTCACCCGCCTCTCGGCGAGCCACCCGTTCCCAGAAATCCACCATGCCCGGGTGCGGAGCGAGCGCGATGTCGCAGCGCAATGCGGCCACCCGTGCGAAACTCTGCAAATAATCCGCGACGATATCGGGATGCTTGGCGTTGCCGACGAGGGTGTAGTCCGGGGCCGACAAGCTGCCTACATCTACCACCTGCAGGCAGCGCGTCTCCTCGCACGAGGTCCACGCCCATGTGGTGTTCCCCTTGGTATGGCCCGCGGTCGCCACGGCCGTCAGCACCAATTCGCCGAGCTGCAGCTGCTCGCCATCGGCCACTGTCCGCGACACCTGGACAGGTGGATACGGCAGGTCATCACCGTACTGCGGGTCGTCCAACCCACCGCGCGTGAGGAGTGCTTCGTCGCCTGCCCCTGCGATGACCGTGGCGCCGGTGGTGCGTGCGAGCGCGGCGATGTCACCGGCATGATCGCAGTGTGCGTGGGAGACGAGGATCCACTTGACGTCGGCAGGCTCGAAGCCGAGGGTACGGATGTTCGCCTCGATCAGCGGTGCGCCCCCCGGGACTCCGCCGTCGATCAGGACGTGTCCGGTGGGGGCAGTAATCAGGAAGACGCCCAGACCACGCGGCCCCACATGCCAGGTGTTGCCGTACACCCGGAACGGTGCCTGCGGCTCCATCCACGACGGATCATGCGCGCACGATGCTGCTACGGGCGCCTCCGTGACGGCAGCGTCAGGGAGCGGCGCCTCGGCGTCGGGTGGTGGTGCGTTGCCGCATGCCGACGAGAGGATCGCGACGACGGCGAGGGACCACACGGGGTGCGTCATGCATGCTCCGGGGATGTGCGAAAAGAGGTTGCGGTGGCTCGCGCCGTACGCAGTCCAGAGCGCAGGGTTTCATGGGCGCGTGGTCTGACCGGCGAATGTGTGCACGCAGCGTGGGGGTCAGCAGCCGGACGCGGAGCGATGCTCGCAATCAGTCGCGGGTTGAGCCGCGAGCTCGCTCGGGATCACACGAATTGGATCACTCGAGTGGGGTCGTCCCATCGGCGATGTTCCGCACCACCCGCTCCCCCACGACCCGCCCCGCCTCAACCGCAACGAAGAGGTCCTCTTCCGTGAGCGTCATGAAGCCGCCGTGCACGGCCTTGATCACCTTCCCCCGCGGCACCCGCAGTTCGGCCGTGACCCAGTCGGCCAGGATGGGCTCCCGACCGATCACCCGGTACTGCCCACGCAGGCGCCGGAGATAGAGCCACCCGTCCTCGATCTCCCAGGTGCCCTGATAGTTGCGCCAACAGGCCGTGTGGCTGAGGCTCTGGTCGTCCACCAGCGCAATGCGCGGATGCCCCTCAGGAATCGGCAACTCGATCGCCATCCCCATCCGCCGCTCGTCGAGGATCAGTGTCTCGTAGATCTGTGCGGTCATGTGCCTGCCGGGAAAGGGGTTTACTCCGCCCCCTGACAGGGCGGCGGGGTCTCCTCGCTAACGTACACGCAAACCGCTGCCGTTTGCTCGTGCACAACCCGAGGAGGCCCCGCCGCTCGCCCCCTACCGGTCCTTGCCCTGCAGAAATGCTCGCGCCGTTGCCACGAACGGCACCCCGGGATCGAAGATCGGCACATGCCCACCGCCCGGGATGATCCAGAGTTCCGCATTGGGAATCCCGCGGTACATCTCCAGGGCAATCTCCACCGGGAAGAACTCGTCGCGATCGCCGTGCATGATCAGCGTCCGCGCAGTGATCTGGGAGAGATACGGCGAGGTGAAGTTCATGTCGTCGTAGCTGTCCTTGAAGGCGTGGAACTGCCGCTCCAATTCTCGGGTCTGCTCGTCGCCGCGCGCGTGAATTCGCCGACCGCGCTCGTAATCGGCGGGCCGGATCTTGTCCACGGTCGCGCCGCGCATGATCTCGCGCGCCTGCTCGGGGTAGTAGATGCTCGCCCCGATCAGCACCATCGCCTCGATCCGCGATGGCTCGCGCGTGGCAAGGTGCAGGAGTGTCATGCCTCCCGTGCTGACTCCCATCGCCTTGAACCGAGCGATACCGAGCGAATCCATCAGCGCCAACACGTCGAGCGCCGACTGCCGATGGGTGAACTGTTGTGATGGATTCGTGGAGCGACCATGCCCACGCAGGTCGGGGACAATCACCCGGTAGCTCGTGGCCAGCTCCGGCACTATCGAACCCCACATCGCGCCGGCGGCGCCGAAGCCATGAAGTAGCACCAGCGGCTCCCCTTCGCCGTGCGACTCGACGTACATCTCGATCCCGTTCAGCGCGATAGTGCGGCCGGTGGCGGCGGTCGCCTGCGCTCCTGCTGCGGAGGTGCTGAGCACCGTCAGCAGCAGCAGGAGGCCGAGTCGGACTGTTGCGTGGCGGGTGAGCGCGTTGATGAGGTTCATCGATGCATCCTCGGGTGGATGGGGCCGAACGAGTGGCTCGGAATCGAGAGGTGTCATTGATGTGGCGAGGAACTGGAGTAAGGTACCTCAGCCGGGGGTCGAAACGGTCTGCGTGTGGGAATACCAGGTCCCTCGCTGTGCTCGGGACGAGGGGTCGCAGGCCCCAGGTTCCCCCTCACCCCTCACCCCTCACCCCTCACCCTTAACCTCCGTCTTCGCACCCGCGTGCCCATCGAAGATCCGACGGTGCGCCGCATACGACCACTGATCATCGCGCGTGTAGTAGTCAGTCACCCACGCCTGCAGATTCGCGAGCATCGCGTCCTGCTCTTCCTTCGAGGCGTACTTGTGCGGCTCCCAGGGGCGGAGGCGATTGTTCGCCAGGCACCGCTCGAGCCCCGGGTTCAGGAAGATCAGCTCCGTGCAATGCTCGGCGGCGTAGGCGACCAGTTCGCCGTAGCAGCCCTCGATCACCCAACGTGACTGCTCCGCGATAAAGGTCTGCAACGATGCGATCACTGCATTGGGATCACGCGCCACGGCGATCTTGCCGGGCTCCCAGACAATCGTGTCGAGGTCGAGATGCGCGAGCCCGTGCTCCGCCGCCACGCGCTGCGCGTAGGTGCTCTTGCCCGAACCGGAGTTGCCGAGGACGAGGAGTTTCATGCCGGACGAATGAGGGGGCACCAGCCGGCGGTGTCAACCGCCGGATAGGTGAGGGGTGAGGGGTGAGGGGGAACGCTGGTGTTCACAGGGAAGCCCCGCTGTCGCGGGCCCTCCGGCGAGGACCGCACCTCTTGCGAGGAGGGTGCCTGACATCGGACTGTGGACCCGAGCCGGAGGGCCCTCGACAGCGGGGCCCCGGCGAACCGGACCCGAGCCGGTGGGCCCGCGACAGCGGGGGACCGGGAGCAACGGGCAACGAGGTCCCACGCTACGCTAGGGACGAGGGGGATAGGTGCAGCTGCGCTCAATATATTCACGCGTCGAGAATTGAAAACACCTCGTTCAGCATCCCGGGGGACGCCTTCCCAATGCGGGTGGCCTTGCGGGTGCGATAATCGATCGACTTCACCTGCTCCACCATCACGAATCCCGTGACGCCCTCGTCGGCCGGTACCGCGACGTGGAAGGGATAGTCGCGGCGGGTGTTGGTGATCGGACAGGCAATGCAAAGCCCGGTGTGCTTGTTGAAGAGATCGTTGCTGACGACGAGCGCCGGTCGGCGCCCGCGCTGCTCGTGACCAGATTGCGGGTCGAAGGTGAGCGCGATCAGGTCACCCTTCCGCGGGACGTAGTCGGCCATTCACCACGCCTCCCGGCCGACCGCGGGACCCCACTCGAGCTCCGGTGACGTCTGACCCTTCGGGATGCGCCGCACCAGATCCCGCAGGTCGTGACCACCGCGCACCCGGTGCACCGGTGTGATGATCAGCGCACCATCCTGCACCGAGACGTCCACCGCATCCCCGACATCAATCTGCACATCAGCCAGGAGCGACTTGCTGAGCCGCAGCCCCTGGCTATTGCCCCACTTCTGCACCTTGGTGATCATCGGCGTGCCTCCTTAGGCTATCCAGAGTATATCCCTTCGGGGTGTTGGGCAGCAAGGCAATCTGACGCGTGGGGGCGCAGGGAAATGCGGGGTGTTTGCCTGTGGGCGAGCGAGGAGACCCCGCCGCTCGCTGCGCGAGGGCGGGGTGAACATCGGACTGTGGACCCGAGCCGGCGTGGTTCTCGATGGGGGGCGGCGTGGTGGCACAACAGGTCCCTCGCTTCGCTCGGGACGAGGGAGGAGGGGGGCGGGGTGAATGAAACAATCTGGAACGCCGACCCGTCAAACGTTTCAGATGGGAGCGTTTGGCTCCCGTTCCTGACGCCGAACACGGAGCACCCGATGCCCACCACGATCCGCCTCCCCTGGGCCCTCGCTCTCGCCGCAGCTATCGCCACCACCGCCCCGGTCACCCCGCTCGCCGCCCAGTTCGGCGGCCTCGCCAAGAAGGCCAAGGCCGCGCTCGGGGTGGACAAGCAGGCGCCGGACGCCGCCGCCAACGTCACCTCCAGCACCGGACCGGTGAGCGTCCGCGAGGAGCACCGGATCGATGCCGCCTCGCTCGATCTCTTCGAACGCGCCCTCGCCGCGGAGCACCGCTGGCTGACCGAGCGGGCCCAGATCCGGAAGGGGCTGCGCACGCCGGCCGACTATCGCACCTGCTCGCAGACGGTCGTCGCGGTCTCCCCGGAGGGGAAGAAGGTGATGCAGATGTACCTCGATGCGATCGAGTCGCCGGCCAACGACGGCAGTGTCGAGTTCATGACCGCACTCGCGAACAAGATGAAGGCGGAACAGGAGCGGATCATCTTCGCCGCCTGTGGCTATGACCCGGCGGAGTATGGTGCAGCGCATGATCCGTCGGCATCGCACCAGCCGTCGGAGCACGCCGCCGCCAGTGAGGTCGGGCTCCCGTACGCGCGCTACGCGCTGCTCAAGGAACGCATCGTCCCGTTCTGCGCACTCGATGCAGCGAACCGCGGCACTGGCGCAGCGAAGGTGCCGGGAGATGGGCGGAACATCTACTACATCTACGAGCCCGCCGAGACCGAATTGCTGGCACCACGATGCGATGCACTGCAGCGTGCCATCCAGGCCGTCTCCTGATGCTTCGCCTCGCACTCCTCCTCGGCGTGGCAGCGGTGTCGCCGCTCACGTGGACACCGGTCACACCGGGGGTGGAGCGCGTCGCGTTTCCGTTGGCACGCAAGGGGATGCTTGCCTCCGTGGAGGTGATCGCGTTGCGCGTACCGTCGTGTCACGCCACACTCGCCTTCGAGGAACGCACGCGCTTCGAGGGACTGCGCGGCGCATGGACGATCGATTCGATGGGACCCGACGCGATCCTCGGCTTCAATGCGGGCCAGTTCCGCGACGGCACGCCGTGGGGATGGATCGTGCGCGATGGCGTCGAGCACCAGGCGCCGGGCACGGGTGCGCTCGCGATGGGCATGGTGCTCGACGACGGCGCGGTGCGCCTGCTGCGCGCGGATGAGATCGGGCCGGCGCGCGGCACGGTGCGACACGCGATCCAGTCGTATCCCGCGCTGGTCGTGGACGGCGTGATGCCACCGCAACTGCGTACCGCAGGACAGGGCGTCGATCTCGAGCACCGCGATAGCCGCCTCGCTATCGGAATTGATCGTGAGGGTCGGCTGCTGGTGGTGCTCACGCGATTTCGTGGCGTCGCGGGCGTCGGGAGCAGTCTCCCCCTGGGGCCGACGATCCCCGAACTCGCCCGCGTGATGCAGCGACTCGGCGCGGTGCGCGCAGTGGGACTCGATGGCGGGATCTCGAGTCAACTCGCGCTGCGCCTCGCCGACGGTTCGGTCGAACGCCACACCAACTGGCGGATGGTACCGATGGGGATCGTGGCGCGCGTGCGGGGGGAGTGTCCCCCCCCCGGGGCGTCATCGTGGTGACGCGGCATCTCCCTGTGCGCGAAGCACCGCCAGCAACTCAGCCGGGGAGTAGACAGGCAGGTTGGCGCGCTTGCAGCCGCGGACGTCGCGCGTCACGATCCCGGTGCAGCGGACGGCGCGGGCTGCTTCATGCATCACGGCATCCTCGAAGTCGGTGAATCCCAACTCGAGCGCTCCGGCCAGCACCGTGTCGGTCACTGGTGCAACCTCGAAGAGCGCCAACATGGTCCGCACATGACGCTTGGCGGCCCGAACCTCGACCGCCTTCGTCGCGAGGTAGAAGACTGTCGTCACGGACGTCGCTCCGATCACCCCGGTCACCAGCCCCGTTTCTACTGCCGCGAGCACTTGGACGGCGGCATCAGCATGGGGCGCGCGGTTGAGGAGCACATCGAGCAGGACGTTGGTGTCGAGCAATACTCTCACCGGTATTTCTGCTCCAGGTGACGCGCATAATCCGACTCATCGAGTGGAGTCGTGCCGAGCGCGCCGAAGAGCGACCGGACCTTAGGTGGAAGCGATCCAGGCTCGTCCGCAGGGGTGTCGAGCGCCGCGAAGAAGTCCGCAACAACCGTCGAGACCGACTTGCCAGAGCGTTTCGCGTAGCGCTTGGCCCGTCGGATCAGGTTGGCATCGAGCCGAAGGGTGAGTTTGGTCTGCATGAGGGCACCTGACGTATAGTTACACATCAAACAATACGTCAGCGCCCTTGGGTGGACAAGCATCTCGAGTAGGCTGCTCCATGCGGATTGCATGCGGATATCCATCCTTTTACCCTGGGGAGGCGGTGATCGATGGGGCGTTCGGAGATGGCGTGAGCATATCCGGAGGGGTGCGCGAGGCGGGGCACAAGAAAGTGCGGGGTGCGTCCCAAAAGCGTGTGGTCCCGAGCGGGGCGGGGATGGCCAGACGGCCCGTGTAGATTCCCCCGCCGTACGACCCCTGACGAGGCGCGACCCCGTGAGCGCAGGTATCCTCAACTGGTGGCAGATCATCGCCCTGCTCGGCGCAGCGCAGGGTGTCATCCTTGCCATGGCGCTCGTCGCCAAGCGCCCTCGCCGCACACCACACCTCCTGCTCGCCGCGGCGGCGCTCGCCTTCGTGCTCCATCTCACGACCGTGGTGTACTACTCCGCGAATCTCGTCCCCCACCTGCCGCACTTCTTCGGGCTGACGTTGCCGGTCCCGTTGCTCTTTGGCCCGCTCTGCTACCTCTACACCATCACGGCCAGCGACCGAGGACACCGGTTGCGTCGCCGCGACCTCTGGCACGCCCTGCCCTTCGTGGCGATGTTCGCGTGGGGGCTCCCGGTGTATCTCCTCCCGGCCGTCGAGAAGGTCGCACTCTTCCGTGCGATCGGGGACGGACAACTGCCGATTCAGGCACTGGTCGCCGGTCCGCTGATGCTGGTCTCCGGCGTGGCCTATACCGCGGCCACCTTGCTGGCACTGCACCGGCACCAACGCGTGGTGGCCGAGAACTATTCCACCCTCGACCGCGTCAACTTGAGGTGGCTGCAGGGTCTCGCTATCGCCTACGGTATCATCTGGTTGACCGCGGTGGGGATCGAAATCGCCGGGACCGCGGGGTGGACCCTTCCCTTCGACACCGACTTCCTGATCGCACTCGGGATCACTCTCGTGATCTACGGCATCGGATACTGGGGCGTACGGCAACCCGAGATTTTTCGCTTCGCGACCGCGGAACACGCCATCCCCACCGTTGCCGTGTCGCACATCGCCGCCCCGACCCCGCGATATGAACGCTCCGGGCTCGCACCGCGAGAAGCCGACGAGCTGAAGGCACGTCTCGTTGCACTGATGGAACGTGATCAACCGTATCGGCAGCCCGAACTCACTCTCGGCGAGCTCGCCGAGCGGTTGGGGACGACACCACATCGGCTGTCGGAGGTGCTGAATGCGCAGCTCGCGCTCTCGTTCTATGACTTTATCAATGGCTATCGGGTCCGCGAGGTGCAGGAGCGCCTGAGTGGTCCGGATGGTGCGCGGTTTACCTACTTGGCGTTGGCGCTCGAGGCCGGATTCGCGTCGAAGTCCACTTTCAACGCGGCATTCAAGAAGTTGACCGGGGTCACTCCCTCCGAATATCGGCGCGCGTCCGGCGCGTAGCACGTCCCCGCCGATGGGCTCGGACGTGTCGGTCGGTCGGTCCGGTCGCTCCCCATTCCCTCGCACATGATGTTGCTCCCACGACGCGGGTCGAATCGTTCGACCCGGTCCTTGACGCTGTCTGGGAGAATGCGATGGGAACACGCTGGATGGTCATGGCGAGCGCGGTCGCGCTGACTGCTTGTGAGACGATGACAATGTCGGAGCCGGGGAACCTCGTCCCCCGCACCGTGATGGAAGATTCCGCCCTGCCCGCGATCACCATCAACGGCACGCGCCTCCATGCCGAGACACGGGGCACGCCGGACAAGCCCGTGATGATCATGCTGCATGGCGGGCCCGGGGGTGACTACCGCTCGCTCCTCACCCTCGCGGAGCGGCACAACGGCTACTCGCTCGCGGACCACTACTACATCGTCTTCTGGGACCAGCGCGGTGCCGGGCTGTCGCAACGGCACGAGAAGGATGGCCTGACCATCGATCAGTACGATGCCGACCTCCTCGCGATTGTGGATCGCTACGCCCCCGGGGCCCAGGTCACGCTGCTCGGCCAGTCGTGGGGAGGGATGTACGGGACCTCCTTCATTGATCGCCACCCGACGCAGGTGAAGGAGGCGATCTTCATCGAGAGCGGCCCGTTGCGTGGCACCACCTACGAACGGATCAAGGGGGATCTCTTCGATCTGAACGTCCTGCGCGAATGGCTGAACGACTTCGCCTGGAGCGCGCAGTTCTTTTCGGCCGACGATCACATCCGGATGGACTACCAGATGGCGATCGGCGCCGAGGGATCGCAGCCGCGCAACAACACCCGGAAGGGTCCGGGCGCCGAACCATCCTGGCGCCAGGGTGCTCTCGCGAATCGCTATATGCAGGAAGATGGTCAGGATGGGTCGGGGAAGTTCACCTACGACTTCACCACGAACCTGCAGGCCTTCACGGGGCGCGTCCTCCTGATTGCCGGGGGTCGGAGTGAAGTGCTCGGCGTGCCCTTGCAGGAGGAGCAGCGCCCGCTCTACCGGAACGCCGTGCTGAAGGTCGTGGCGGGCGGCGGTCATGATGTCCACTGGACACACACCGCCGAGGTGATGGAGCAGATCCGCCTCTTCCTCGCGGCCGCGAGTGCCGGAGGTGCCCAGTGAAGCGGCTCTGCCTGCTCGTCCTGATCTTGCTCGGGACGGGTCATCGCGATCTGGTCGCGCAGTGGAACCTCGCGCGCCAGCAACCGGGTGACGCACAACTGCACATCACCACGGCGCTCGATCCGGCGGTGATCACCTCGATCGGATATGGACGAGTCACGACACTGTTCAGCGCCACCACGCGATTGGGCGTCGAGGCAGGCGTGGTCGCTGGCGACGCCGACCTGCGCGACTATCGCGTGCGGCTCAGCGGCGACGTGCAACTTGTGCAGCGCGGTGCGTTCCGTGTCGCGGCAAGTGTCGCGTTCATGACCCGGGGCACCAGCAACACGGTGTTCCGTGCCATCAACTTCGGCTCGGACTTCGGTGCCACGGCCGGCGTGTACCATCGCGGCTGGTTCGTCGCGGGTGAGGCTGGCTTCGACAAGGCGATCATCACGCACCTGACGCACACGCAGGAGTATCGCGACCAGTACTACGAAGATGCCAAGGACGGCTGGTACCTGAACAACGGCGGCACTGCGCGTCTGGGTCTCGCGATGGGGACCTCCATAGGTGGCGCCGAACTGTTGTTGCGAGCTGGCGTTGCGCGCACCCAAGGTGGTGAGGCGCTGACCGCGCCGGGGTACCTCACGCTCGGGGTAGGGTTCGGGTTGTAGGGTGGGTGCCCGACATCATCCCCCCCCCGCGTGGCGAGGAGCACACCGGCGAGGACCGCACCCATCACACGAGGAGCGGAGCCGACAACGGACAGTGGACCCGAGCCGGGGTGCTCCACGCCACGCGGGGGGGACGGAAAAGGCGAGAGGTTGCGCGCGGCGCGCGCGCCGGGGGGG